>JAQVVD010000022.1 GCA_028699155.1 Candidatus Peribacteraceae bacterium
GCTGTTTTGCTTGCTGGAAGGTCTTCAGAAAAGCACTTCAGAATATTTCTGATTTTGAATGTCGAGATTTTGGCGTACCGGACGTGCATAGGAGAAGTGTAGAGGAACTTCTCCTAGGGGAGAGCCTTATTTGTTACTTATATTATCGAAAGAGTCCTCTATGGATAATCCACACAGATGACGAATTCGTATAATGATTTGGAGCATAAACATGCTAGCATATTTCGGCATGCGCTTTAGTAATATGCGCAGTGTAGGAGCTGTTTTTGATTGACCGGCGCGCCGAGGCAGATTTGCAAAAGGGATTTCAATGTAACTCTGGTCCAAAAGAATGGCACGGTTTATCAGATCCATAAAATATTCGCCGTAGTCTCCGCGAAGTCTGATGGAATTAAACACGTCTTTACGTATGGCGATAAAACCACTGGTATAGTCGCGGAATCCTTTGTGCAGCATTAAAGGTAATAACCAATTTATAAAACTGCTTAAGAATATTACGGCGATTGACTCCCCCTGTTCCCCAATGGCGCCTTTTTGTTTTCCGTTCGCGGTGAAGCGGGAGCAAACAGCCATGTCATATCCTGATGTAATTGCCTGTAGTAATAGTGGAACTTTTTCGGGTGGATGAGAAAAATCACAATCCATCCATACAAGAGTATCTCCGTTGGCATGCTGAATACCCTGCCAGATGCTTTTTCGCAATCCATGATCTTCCAAGCGTTTTTCCAATTGGAGCCACTCTGCACCACCATCGATAATCTTTTGAACACATTCGGATGTTCCGTCCGGTGAGTTATCATCTACGACAATAATTTCATGATGGTACTCATGTAAAATTCTGTGCAGTTCGTTTACCAAATCATGAATATTCTCTGCCTCGTTATACGTGGGCAGGATTATGGAGACTAGTTTAATTTTATGTGTTTTCAATAGAATGGAGGGTATCGGCTACATAATCCAGCTGTTCTTGCGTGAGTGCGAGTCCGGAGGGCAGATAGAATCCACGTTTTGCAATATCCGCACTCACCGGATATGAATCATCTTTCCGTGAAGTATTTGCAAACGGTTGATCCGAAAGTGGGTAGAAGATGTCTCTGGTATCTATTCCTCTCTCAAGCAATTTTGCCCTCAATTCGTCTCGGGTGAATTTTGATTTGTCATTCACCAGCACAATGTACATCCAGTACACATTTCCAATACCCTCCCGTGTCACCGGGAGATCCAGCCATTCGATGTCTTTCAGCTTCTCTGTGTATTGCTGCCCCAGCCACTCCTTGTGTCTGAGAAATTCCTTTACAGATTCCAGCTGCCCAAGACCCAGTGCTGCCTGCAGGTTCGTCATGCGGTAGTTGAATCCAATTTCCTTATGCCAGAAGCGCTTCGCAGCATCGTGTGCAAGATCTTTGAGTGACCGGGCACGGGCGGCAAGTGCATCATTATCCGTCACAACCATGCCTCCTTCCCCCGTGGTGATGATCTTGTTACCGTAGAAACTAAAGCAGCCGATCGTTCCCATTGATCCGCACATTCTCCCCTTGTATGTGCCGCCATGTACTTCTGCCGCATCCTCCAGGATGGCAATTCCATGTTCCTGCGCGATCACACGAATCGGATCCATATCTGCGCTGTGCCCAAACAGGTGCACTGCCATTATTGCTTTCGTCTTCTCCGAAAGATGCGCCTCGATCTGCTTGGGATCGATGTTGAACGTGTCGCGTTCGATATCTACGAGCACCGGGGTTGCTCCCGTGTACAGGATCGCATCCATGCAGGCGCCCATAGTAAGGTTCGGCAGAATTACTTCATCTCCCGGTCCGATGTTAAGCGCGCAGAGCCCAAGGTGCAGTGCGCTGGTGCCGCTGGTTGTCGTAATGGCATGCCTGGTGCCGATGAATTCGGCGAATGACTCTTCGAACTGCTGGATGAATTTTCCGGCAGAAGAGATCCACCCTGTTTCCACAGCTTCCTGTACGTACTTCTTCGATGCCTCGGTAATAACCGGTTCGTTCACGGGGATTTTCATGCATCATCGCGGAAAATTTTTGGATAGTCGTTTCCCATATATGGACCTTGTTTCACCTCGAACATTCGCGTTTCTTCCAGCATTTCCAGCTGGTGTCCTCCGCGTAAGATAAGTGTGCTGTCACCATCCTTTAATTCATGTACGGCAATTTGATTCCATTCTTCATCGTAGAATGTGATTCGTACATGACCCCTTTGCACCAGGACAAATTCTGCATTCCCATTCAAATGCCGCTTGCAAGGCGGATGTGTGTGGGCGAGCACCAGGTGTCCCGCCGGCCGCTCCATCAGACCTACCTGGAACTGTTCGGATTCATCATTCAAAAACCGCACACCCTCCGGAGCATGGAGCTTGTTTGGGAAAATGTGCGCCAGCACTTGTCCATTTACTGCAACCGTAATGGGGTCCACGCCGTGAGTATGAGCGTTTTTTTCCATGACGCACAGAAAATCATTCCACTTTTAGCTGCCAGATTTCAACTCTCTGATCAGAGTATATACGTTCAGCATTGTCAGGCATTCTTGGCGGGTACATATTTTCTTTATCGATTGCAATCAGTGACACATTGAATTTTTTTAGCAGCTCCTTATATTCATGGCTAACAGTCTGGCTTCTTTTCATAAATTTCTGAATAAATTCCTGACCTCCCACACGTTCCAATGGTGTTTTTATTCCATCCGATTTGCAGAAGGGTAGTGCTTCGCACACGTTCTCATACTGTTGTTTCTGCAGGGGCCCGTTGCCTACCAGATCCCGGATATTGACAATATCTGTAAGAAAATCTTCTGTTATGTGGTCTACGTAATTCATGAGGAATCTTTCCTGGAGTTCTTCTGTTGGGATTACATTGAATCTGCCGGTTCCGTGAAAAAGCAGGGTGTGGTCTGTATACAAGGGTATATAAGACCCCAGTAATCCCACCGTCAGTACCACCTGCCTTTTTGGCTCCATCGTATTGAGGAAATCCAAGGCGGATTTATATTGTTGTATGGATTTATACGTTTCTGTTCTTTCAGCCGGATCCCTAAAGTAATGAAATGAATTATTGCTGATGATAATTCTGGTGAATAGAGTTCCCAATAGAAGCATAACCATGCCAATTGCGAGCAACTTTTCCCACACCCCTCGTTTTTCTTTTGTAGCAGTCAAAAGAAAGCATGCGGTAGCAATAGGTGTGATGATCAGACTTAATCGCCAAGGGTGGGTGGGAAGATCTAACTCAATTCCTGTTATCAGATTACTGCAAGCACTGATGATAATGCCCATACTTACAAGCAGGATAAGTATCGCACTTTTTGGCATGTCTTTTTTCCGGTAAAGTAAAGATAAGACAATACTTGTTGCGAATATGTATTTTAGGTTTAGGAGGGTTAGTGGTCGTATTAAATGCGATGAAATCAGACCAGTTCTGGCTGTTAATTCTTGGAACATGGGATTGCTCGCATCTGCGAGCATTATGTAAATTTGTGGTCCACACAATATAAGTGCAAGTATTATTACATGTGAGTGATTTCGTATTAGCTTGTATCTACGGTGTGCTGCATCCCAGCACAGTATGAGTCCAAGCATTGTAAATGCTATCATCCATACGTACAGATACGTGTAGAAAGAAAGTGCGGTTGTAAATGCAAGAAGGATTTTTATTGGCCAATTATGAGGTTTTTCTAAATAGAGGAGGAATGTGATTAGGAACATTAAAAAAACAGGGTAGACCACCTGCATTATCGCAGGGCGTAAGATGAAGTCGTAACAGTAGGCTGTTCCTATAATACTTAGCGCGGTTGCCACCATCACGTTTCCTTTTGAGCAGCGGTAAAGCAGGACGTAAAAAAGAATTCCTGTCAGCACTGAATACAGGTAGGCATTTACAAGAAATAGTACATTTATTGGTAATCCGAATAATCCAGGAATTGCTGCGATCCAAATAGGAAGTAAAATAGCAGGACTGCGTAAATGTCCATATTCCATGAAGTACGGATTCCCTAATAACCATCTTCCAGAAAGGACTTCGTCAATTTGAACAAGATAGTACAAGATGTCAGATTGTAATTGAGGCATGACTCCAGGCAAGAAAGAGCCTGTTATCCAATATAAATAAAGAAATGGGACAGTTGCTATGCACATGCATGCAAGAATTACTACCGTTATTCCAATGTATTGGCGTTTCATCCAGCGCATTGTAGATATCTTTTTCTTGTGTATCTAGGCTTAAGTCAGTCTACTTTCATCATGTTTTATCAGGGTTGTGCGATATAATCATCTCATGATAAAGATGTTAGCCAAACATTCTGCGAAATTTATTCTCTATATTTTCAGCGGGAGCACAGCGGCAATTGTCGATATTGGTTTGTATGCCATCTTGCTTCAGTGGGGTGTGTGGTACATTGCTGCGTCCCTTATGAGTGGGGTTTTGGCATTCTTTACCGCATTCTTGTTGCACAAATACATTGTGTATCAGAAACGATCCACATTCATCAAACATCTTTTGCGATATTTTGTAATAGATATGTGCAATTTGATTGTTATAACGTTTTTTCTGTATATCTTTGTCCATTTCTTATTCATAGATCCTTTTTTTGCAAAAATATTGGCAATTACTCCCGTTGTACTGTGGAACTTTTTTATTTATAAATTTGTGGTATACACATAGATACTTGCTATGCTGATTTGTATGGGGCAGAAGAAAGCACTGATTACTGGTATTACAGGACAGGACGGGTCTTATTTGACAGAATTTCTCCTCGAGCAGGGATATGAGGTCCATGGCATTGTTCGTCGTTCTTCCTCATTTAATCGCGGAAGAATCGAACATCTGTTCACTGACCCTGGTCATGCGCCCAATCTACTTTTGCATTATGGAGATCTAGGGGATTCCAATTCTTTACTACGTATCTTAAGGGAGGCCAAGCCGGATGAGGTTTATAATTTGGCAGCTCAAAGCCATGTAGGCGTCAGTTTTGATATTCCGGAATACACAGGCGATATTACAGCCCTTGGCACTACCCGTTTACTCGAAGCACTGCGCACCAGCGATTTCCCTGCCAAGTTCTACCAGGCGAGTAGTAGTGAACTCTATGGCAAGGCACAGGAAGAAATGCAGGATGAAGAGACGCCTTTCTATCCCCGTAGTCCGTATGCGTGCGCCAAGGCGTATGCTTTTTACCTCACGCGTAACTACCGTGAGAGTTACGGCATGTATGCCGTGAATGGGATTCTCTTTAACCATGAATCACCGCGTCGTGGCGCAAGCTTTGTGACCCGAAAGATCACGCTGAGTCTTGCCAATATTTATGCTGGAAAACAAGATTGCCTCTATCTTGGGAACATGGAGGCGAGACGTGACTGGGGATATGCCAAGGAGTTTGTAGAAGGTATGTGGCTTATGCTCCAGCAGCCGGAGCCGGAGGATTATGTGCTTGCAACAGGGAAGACAGCTTCTGTTCGTGAGTTTTTGGAGATGTGTTTGCATGCGGCGAATATTCCATTTGAGCGTTGTGGGACTGGAAAAGATGAGCAGTATATTGATAGTAATACAGGCAGGATTATTGTTGCCGTTGATCCGCACTACTATCGTCCTGCTGAGGTGGACTATTTGCTTGGAGATGCCACAAAAGCGCGTCGCAAACTTGATTGGGTTGCCAAAACGCCACTTTCCAAATTAACGCATCTCATGATGGAGTCGGATTTCGAGGAACAGGGTGCACCCTTCCCCGTGTACGAGTAGCAATTCTCACGCCCTCTTCTCCCTCAGCTCCTCGACCAGTTCGCCATTCGTCACGCATCGCACGTTCGACTGTGCAACGTATGCGAGGAACGCTTCCAGTGGTTCCCATAAGTGGAATCGTTCAAGTTCATGGCTGTGTCCGTAGAGGTGAAAGAATTGTGCATCGGAATTTTTCGCATGTTCAAAACAGGCGATGGCGAGCCTGAGCCAGCTGCTCCTGGCGATGAGCGGAATGCCGAGTGCATTGAGCGCCGACCAGTGGATTCGGAAAGCGCAGAACGGATCGAGGAGGAATTTCCAGAGAGGCCGGAATGATCCGCGCACAGGGAACGGCATCACCTGCATGCTCATGGGCAGCGTGAAGGGGTCAGTCGCCGAAAACTTCCACGCCTGTGTTGAGCGGGCGCCCAGGAAACCCGCCTCCTGCACGAGAGCCCGGACAGAATCGTTCCATCGCCCTTTGGGGTAGCAGAACATCGTACACGGGCGTCCTGTTACGCGCTCAACCCATTCTTTGCTCCCGCTGATTTCCCGCCGGGCGGCATCCTGGCTCACCAGCGTCAGTTTGGGATGCGTGAGGGAGTGCGCGCCAATTTCGTGCCGGACTGCCAGCGCCCGAATCTCTTCCTCAGAGAGCATCTGCCTACTGTTCTGCAGAGCAGGGCACACGTAGAATGTTCCCTTGCACCGGTAGCGGTCGAGGAGAGACGCGAGTTTCAGATCGAGTGCGTAGCCGTCATCCCAGGATGTGGTGAAGAGCATGGAAGGTTAGAGGGCAAGATACTTCCTCCCCGTCTTTTCAATCGTAACTTTCTCCAGCAGTCCCTTCAGGTCGTAGATCACGCCTCCCTCTTTCGTGAGTCGCACGAACGCCTCCGTGCCCATTTCCACGTATTGTTTGTGGGGTACAAGGTACGCAACCGCATCGTACGGGCCATCTTCCAGAGAGCCCGCCTTGTACCCATTCATTGATTCAATCTCTTCTTTTGAGTAGAAGGGATCATGGACGAGCACCTCACACCCTTTTTCTTTCAGAGTAGCGACGACATCCTTTATCTTGCTGTTACGGGTATCGGGAACGTTCTCCTTGAACGTGAGACCGAGCACGAGCACCCTTGCGCCCTTCGGATTCCCGAGTGCCCGCACGATTCCCTCGGCCACGTATTTCCCCATGCCGTCATTCACGCCGCGCCCGGCGGTAATCACATGTGTCACCATGCCGAGTTGTCGTGCTTTCTCCACCAGGTAGTACGGGTCTACTCCTATGCAGTGGCCGCCCACGAGCCCCGGCTGGAAGGGCAGGAAGTTCCACTTCGTTTTCGCAGCAGCGAGAACCTCCTGCGTTGGAATGCCGATTTTTCCGCAGAGCATAGCAATTTCATTAATGAATGCGATATTCAGGTCGCGCTGCGCGTTCTCAATCGCCTTCGCCATCTCTGCCACTCTGATGGACGACGCGGGGTGGATGCCTGCCTCGATCACGTCTCCGTAGAGATCACTGAGAGTCTGCAGTGTCCTCTCATCCTGCCCGGAGACGATTTTCAGAATCTTCGTGACGGTATGTTCCCTATCCCCCGGATTGATACGCTCCGGCGAGTAGCCGAGCGTGAAGTCTCCCCCGCATTTCATACCGGAGGCCTCCTCCAGAATCTGTCCGCAGATTTCCTCGGTTGTCCCGGGGTAGACAGTGGATTCAAAGACGACGATTGCCCCTTTCTTCATATGTTTTCCCACCGTTTCCGTCCCTTTTTTCAGGATGGTGATATCGGGTTTATTCTGGTCATCCACGGGCGTGGGGAGAGCGACGATGACGATATCAGCCTTTCCGATCACAGCGGGATTGCTGCTTATGTGCAGAGTGACGCTCTTCAGTTTCTCATCTTCCACTTCGCCCGTACCGTCTCTCCCTTCCTGCAACTCCTTCACGCGACGCTCGCTCACGTCGTAGCCGTACACCTCATACCCTTTTGCTGCGAACGCATGGGCAAGGGGCAGGCCGACGTATCCGAGGCCAACGAGGCAGAGAACCGGATTCTTCCGCATGTGCCGGATTGTAGAGGATTCGTTCCCCTTTTGGGAGAAAATGGACGACTCTCTTCCGTCCTGTATGCTACTACCCATGAAGCACTGGGTCTTTGGCCGTACCAACAACGCGCGCATACAATTCTTCCGCTATTTCTTCGTGGGTGCGTCTTCGGCGGTCGTTGACCTCACAATCTACGGAGCCCTGCTCTATGCTTTCGGTTCGCAGCTCTATCTCTTCTACGCATTCGTTGCGTACATGTTCGGGCTCGCATGGAATCATATGTTCTGTCTCTGCTGGGTATTTGAGCGTAAGCATTCGCGCAGGAAGGAGTATTCCATGGTATTTGGCATTGCGATGGGCGGGCTTTTCTGGACGGAACTCCTCCTCTGGATAGGAGTGAGCTTCTTTGGCGGGCACCCGTTCTTCACCAAGATGGCGGTGCTCTTCATCGTGCTTCTCTGGAATTTCAGCATGAGGAAGAAGTTCGTGTTCCATTAAGACAGAAATCAGAGGTCAGAGGTCAGAAACCAGAATTCAGAAATCAGAGACCAGTATTTGAAATTTTTTAGGAGAAATACTCGAATCTAAAAAAATCGGCGAAACTTTACTGATCTCTGTACTCTGATTTCTGATCTCTGATTTCTAAGAATGTTCTCGATACCACTCCACCGACTTCTCAATGCCTTCATCGAATGGAATCTGCGGGTTGTACCCCAAGACTCTTTTAGCTTTCTGGATGTCGGCCACGTACCGTATCACTTCGCCGGTACGCGATTCCTGCAGGTCGATTTTTGACGCGCTGTCCAGCAATCCAATCACTCTCTCCGCCAGATGCATGAGGGTCACCCCTTCGCCGAAGGCCAGGTTGTACACGTCATTTTTCGCTTCCTCGAACTTCTCGATGCCAAGCAGAATCCCATTCACGCAATCATCTATGTAGGTGAAGTCGAGGCACTTCTCCTTTCCGAATACTGTCAGGGTTTCATTTGCCCGGGCGTTTCGTATGAACTGCGGTACCACGCGCACAGAATCGTCATACATGCCATAGACGTTGGAGAATCGGAAGATGAGCATATCTATGCCATAGCACCGCTCGTAGGAACGGACGAGTGCCTCTCCGCCGATTTTGCTGGCCGTATAGGGGCTCTCGCAATTCACCACGCTCGCCAGTTCTTCTGTCAGTTTCTCCACCTCAATATTGCCGTACGACTCGCGCGATGAGGAAAAAATAAATTTCCTGATTCCGCCCTTCCGCGCGAATTCCAGCATATTGAAGAGCGTGATGAAGTTATCCAGTGCGCGCACCGGTTCCACGACGAGTTCGTACACGCGCGCGTTCGCCGCCAAGTGCACGATGATGTCGATATCGGAGGGAATCTGCTCCACCGCTTTTGCATCTCTCAGATCAATGCGAAGCGTCCGCTCATCTAGCGTCTTGATCCACTTATTCGGCTCCCAGTCCACGCAGAGGATCTCATGATCCGTTTGCAGCAGCCGCTCGCAGAGGCGGGTGCCGATCGTGCCCGATGATCCTGTAACGAGGATTTTCATTGCAACAGAGGGCAGAGGTCAGAGATCAGAGGGCAGAAATCAGAAATCAGAGACCAGAGGTCAGTTTAGCGTGGAAACTGTAAAGCATCTTTGCAAGTTCATCGATTTGCAGTTCCAGCATGTCAGAATCTTTTTCTTTCAGATACCCTAATCCATAAGAAATTACTTGTTGCGTCTCTAATTCTGCCAGTGACCCTTTTGCAATCAGCAGGAAGTTCGCGAAGTCTTTTTTTGTCGTGCGCTGGCTACCTTCGGCAATATTCGACGGAACAGATACTGCAGATCTCCGCATTTGAGATACCAGTCCAAATTTTTCCGTTTCCGGGAATGTTTCTGTCAATTTATAGGTTAGTTTTGCCAATTGCACAGCTTTATCCCAGATGAGCAACTGCTTAAATGGTGCATGCTTTTTGCTGCTCTCTGCTCTCTGCTCTCTGCTCTCTGATCTCTGATTGCTCATATCTCGTAATACGAACGATACCACTCCACAAACCGCGGCACGCCTTCCTGGATCATTGTCTTCGGTTCGAATCCGAGCATTTTTCTCGCTTTGGAGATATCCGCCGAAGTTGCGACCACATCGCCCGGTTGCATCGGGAGGAACTCTTTCTTCGCCTCTTTCCCGCAGGCTACCTCCACCATGCGGACGTACTCCATCAATTCCTCCTGCCTGCCGCAGCCGAGATTGAAGAACTCGTACGGATAGTTCTTATCAATCGAGGCGATGATGCCTGCGACGATGTCTTCTACGTAGGTAAAGTCGCGCTGCATCTTCCCGTGGCCGAAAATCGGCAGTGGTTTCCCGTGCAGGAGAGCATCTGCGAAGATGAAGAGCGCCATATCAGGCCGTCCCCACGGTCCGTAGACCGTGAAGAATCGCAGCCCTGTAAGATGGAGCCCGTACGTGCTGTGGTAGGTGTACGCCATTAGTTCATTATCTTTCTTCGTCATTCCGTAGATGGATTTCTGCCTGTCCGTACGGTGTTCCTCGCTGCTGGGCAGTTCCTTATTGTTCCCGTACACGGAACTGCTGCTCGCGTAGATCACCCCCGGGATGCCCTGCAGGCGCGCTTCGTCGAAGACGTTGAACGTGCCTTTGATATTCGTATCCACGTACTCTCCCGGGTGGTCGAAACCGTACCGAACTCCTGCCAGTGCGGCCAGATGGCAGACGCGATCTACTCCTGCCATGTGCTTCTGCACGGTTGTCCGATCCAGAATGTCGCCCCGCACCATCGTGAAATTCGGCAGGTTCTCCAGTTCAGCTGCCCGCGCTTCTTTTAGTTTCGGATCGTAATACGGCGTGAAATTATCGAAGCCGATCACCTCATCGCCGCGCTCTAATAATTTTTTGGCAGTATGGAACCCGATGAATCCTGCCGCTCCTGTGAGGAGTATTTTCATGCGGTGAGTCTACATCAACATGCTGCGCCGGCTGATGTTTTTTCTCTTTCTTTCTGAGGGGTTCCCATACCAATGCCATGGTAGGACAGGCCTGCTTCTTCCACTTCTTCCGGCGTGTAGATGTTCCTGCCGTCAAAGAGGTGATTGCCGCGCATGGTACGTTGCAGCTCTTGCATATCAATGCCGCGGAACATGTCCCATTCCGTTAGCAGGATGACGGCATCTGCTCCTTTTGCCGCTTCCATTGCAGACGCTGTGTACAGCACTTCCGGTGGCAGCAATTTGCGCGCATTCTCTGCGGCGATCGGATCACACGCCTGCACGCGGTGTTTCGCTGCAAGGAGCAGCGGGATCAAATCCAGGCTCGGCGCCTCGCGCATGTCATCTGTGTTCGGCTTGAAGGAGAGACCCCAGATTCCCACGGTCGCTTCCGCCGGCAGCGCTTTGAGGATCTGCTGAAAGAAGCGCAGGCGCTGTCGCTGGTTAATGGCATGAGTGGCTTCCACGAGCGGCAGCGGCGTGTTGTAACGCCTGCTGGTGGCGATGAGCGCTTTCACATCCTTGGGGAAACAGCTGCCGCCGTACCCGATTCCTGATTGCAGAAAGCGCGGGCCGATGCGGTTATCCAATCCCATGCCTTTGGTCACATCGCGCACGTTCGCCCCCGTTACCTCGCAGAGTTCGCTCAACATATTGGCGAACGAAATCTTGTTCGCCAGGAATGCGTTGCTCGCATACTTCACCAGTTCGGCGCTTTCCCGGGTCATGAACACGACGGGCTTGCCTGTGCGCGTGAGCGGTTTGTAGATCTCGTCCATCAGTTCTTTCGCCCAGTCGTTGCCATTGATTCCTACAACGATTCTGTCGGGCGTGAGCGTGTCTTTCACTGCTGTTCCTTCCCGCAGGAATTCCGGATTGGAAACAACGGGGATATGCATCTGTGCCCCGCGTTCCCGCAGTATCGCTTCAATGCGCTGCTCGCAATCCTGTCCCGTACCTATCGGCACGGTGGATTTGTTCACGAAGACGAGATCATGGTTCGCATGGCGTGCCACCGTTTCCGCTACCGTAAAAACAGCCCGAAGATCGGCGGAGAAATCCTCATTTGGTGGAGTTGCGACCGCAGAGAAGACCACCCTGGTTTTCGGGAGCGCTTCCGCGATATTCGTTGTGAAGGAGAGCCGTTTGCTGGCGAGTCCCCGCTTGAGAATTTCCTCCAGTCCGGGCTCATACATTGTCGGCGTCCCCTGCTGCAGCTTTCGCACCTTCTCCGCGTCGATATCCACGCCTATGACCGTGTGGCCCAAATCTGCAAAACATGCGGCAGAAACGAGCCCGACATAGCCGGTTCCGACAACAGTAATGTGCATCGGTGTGCCAGTGTAGCTATTGTCGTTCTTTGTGTCATTAGAACAGACGGAGATTATTTGTAAGCCGAAAAGTGAGCTTTGAGCAAAGAGCTTTGAGACGTGAGTATTTTCACAGCTCTCTTAGAATGCAATTCTCTTTGCATGTTGAAAATGTCCTACAAAAAATTGCAGGTTTGGCAAAAATCCATGTGCCTTGCCAGGCATGCGTACGTCCTTACAAATAAATTTCCAAAAGATGAACTCTACTGCCTAACATCTCAAATTCGGCGTGCAGCCATCTCAATTCCGTCAAATATTGCAGAGGGGAGTCAGCGCGGATCTGACAAAGAGTTTGCACGCTTTCTTCTTATTGCTCGCGGTTCACTGGTTGAACTGGAAACACAACTTCTTCTTGCAGAGAGTTTCGGCTACTGTGAGAGCGGAGAGTTGAGAAAAGTGTTTTCTCTTATCGAAGAGATAAGCCGTATGTTGTATTCTTTTCGTTCACAACTCTCTGTTCAAAGCTCATGACTCATAAGATTCTCGTCACCGGCTCCACTGCGTACGATCTTCTCCTGCAGTCAGAAGGCTCTTTCGCAGAGGGCCTTGCAACCCAGCAATTGAGCTCACTCTCCGTTGCGTTCCTCGCGCAACGATTCGCGCGCCACCACGGCGGGACGGGTGCGAACATTGCATGGAACCTGCGACTTCTCGGAGAAGTTCCTTTGCTTGTTTCCACCGTGGGGGAAGATGGGAGGCCGTACTGCGCGCTGCTTGCCGAGAGAGGCATTGATACCGCGTATGTGCAGGAAGTGCCCGGGAAATCCACGGCCACGGCCATTGTTGCAACGGATAGCAATGCCCGCCAGATCACGTTCTTCCATCCCGGCGCCGACCAGTACGGTTCGTGGCCGGATCTCTCCGGCGAACGCGATGATTTGGCTCATGCGATCATCAGCCCGCGCGACGTTGTGCTCATGTCGCAGGCGGCTCATTGGTGCCAGCAGTTCAAAGTTCCGTACCTCTTCGATCCCGGGCAGCAGATCCTCGCCTTCGGCGAGGATGAGTTACGGCGCGCCCTGGAGGGCAGCGCCGGGGTTGTCGTGAACGAGTACGAATGGGAGCTGCTTCGCGGCAAGCTCCATTGCACCGAGGAGAATATCCATCTGTTCACGCCGCTCCTCATTGTGACCCGCGGGGAGCACGGAGTGACGTACTTCAATGGCGGCGGAGCGTGTACTGTTGCTCCCTGCACACCGGAGCACATCCTCAATCCTACCGGCGCCGGTGATGCGTTTCGGGCCGGTGTGCTTGCGGGGTTGCGGGCGGGGTGGGACATCCTGCAGTGCGTGCGGCTGGGCGCCGCCATGGGCTCATTTGCCGTGGAGATCGAAGGGACGCTCATCGAGGCACTCGATCCCGATCGGGCTTGGCAAAGGGCGCAGGAGGCGTACGGGGAGAAGTTGCCGATGCTATAGTGCGCCTTTTTTCCGGTAGAGCGCATTTCCACATGTCCAATGATCTTTACCCGTCACTATTCTTTTGAACTGCAATGTATCGAGAAATGCATCAATGTCATGCAGCAGAGGTTGATGCGCATACAATTCTCTCAATGAGTATTCCAAGTAAATCGTTCGTATATGTTGCAGTGTTTTTATTGCCCCCTTTAGAACCTCGAGTTCAAATCCCTGTACATCCAGGAGCAGAAAGTCGAACGTCTCCGGCAAATTACAGCTATCCAGCTTTGTGACGGTAATCTTCTCTTTGCCTGTGAATTGTACGTGTGTGAATTGCGTCAGGTGTTCCTTCGGTTCGAGCAGAGAACTCGATAGGTAGTCATTCGATGATAGATGTATTATTCTCTCGCCCTCTTCTGCTCCAAGTGCTTTATTGACGCAAATAATGTGAGCATTTTTCTGGGTGTTTGCATATTGCTCTAATTGCGTAAAAACACTTCGGATTGGCTCAAACAAAATCATTTGTCCTACGCCGCACTTCAAAAACAAGGGAATCTCCTGTCCCGTACTTGCACCTCCCTGGATGACTCCCTGTGATTTTTTTAGATATTTTCGTCGGAGCAGATAACATCGTATGTTTCGAATTTTTCGAGTGAAATGCCGGATTTTAGCGATGATTTTTCTCGTGTGGGTGCTAGTATGTCCGCGCCTTTATTCTGTTGAATTCTATGAGCTTTGTCAAAAATCCCTCCCTTGCCGAGCAAGGACGCCTCAATCTGGAAGTTGCCGAGCGCCGCATGTCTGCGCTGCTCAAAGTGCGCGATCGTTTTGCCAAAGAGAAACCATTCAAAGGGCTTACGATCGGCATGGCACTCCATGTCACGAAAGAAACCGGAGTCCTGATCCGCACGCTCCGGGCGGGCGGAGCGAAGGTGGCGATTACCGGTTGCAACCCACTAAGCACGCAGGATGACGTCGCCGCTGCGCTCGCAGAGGAAGAAGGTGTGCTTGTCTGGGCATACAAGGGCGAGACCAAGGAGGATTACTACAAATTCCTCACGGCTGTCATTGATGCGGAGCCGCAGATTACGATCGACGATGGGTGCGATCTGGTCACGGAGATCCACACCAAGTATCCGCACCTGACGGAAGGGATGATTGGCGGATGCGAGGAAACGACGTCTGGCATCATCCGCCTCCATGCGATGGAGAAGGAAGGCGCGCTCAAAATGCCGATGATTGCTGTGAATGACAACAAGACCAAGCACCTGATGGATAACTACTACGGCACGGGACAATCCACATTCGATGGCATCCTGCGTTCGACCAATCTTCTCATTGCAGGGAAGACCGTCGTCGTTGTCGGCTACGGGAGTTGCGGCAAGGGCGTTGCAATGCGTGCGAAGGGATTGGGTGCGCAGGTGATTGTGACAGAAGTGGATTCATTCGCCGCCCTGCAAGCTGCGATGGACGGGCATCGCGTGATGCCGATGGCACAGGCTGCTCCTCTGGGAGACCTCTTCATCACTGTGACGGGCGATCTCCATGTTATTCGCATGGAGCACATCGAAACGATGAAGGACGGGGCAGTGCTCTGTAATTCCGGGCACTTCGATAATGAAATCGACCTGAAAGTGCTGGAAGCGAAGGCGCGCCGCAAGCGCCGCGTGCGGCACTATCTGGATGAGTACATGCTCAAAAGCGGCAACATCGTGTACATCGCGGGGGAGGGGCGCCTTGTGAATCTTGCATCCGCGGAAGGGCATCCCAGTGAGGTGATGAGCCTCTCCTTCTGCGGGCAGGCACTGGCATGCGAGTACCTTGTGAAAAATAAGGGGAAATTACCGAATACAGTCATCACGCTTCCGCCGGAGATTGATGACGAGATTGCCGGCCTTCAGCTCACCGCAATGGATTTGACTATTGATGAACTTACTCCGGAGCAGGTGAAATACCTGGCGAGTTGGCAGGAAGGAACGTAATTTTTCGCACCTTTAAAGATTGCACCCGAGCCACACGTTGTGGCTCGGGTGCGAATTCTCTGCGGGTCTGGCCAGACCTATTGGCGGAACCGTTTCTTCCCGCGGCGGCCAACGCCTTTCTTCCTTGCCTCGATGCGCTCGTCGAGCGCGGCGAAGGCATCGCGCTTGCGACGCCTCGGGCGACGGTTGCTGCCATTTCCTTTTGCCATCACTCACTCCTTCTACTGAGGGACAGAAGTTTGGGAGCCAGCTCCGTGCTGGCCCCTTCACAGAGAACGGCAAACAGCTTCCCTTTTTCAAGCTTCTTGCCGCTTTCTGTTTTGTACTGGTCTGAAAGAACGATGCCACAGGATAGCCATGAGTAAATAAATATAGTACAAATACATATATAGAAGTGCTCTATAGGTGATTTTTCCTCTTCAAATAAAGAGGAACTCTGGTAGTGAGAACTGCATTTTTTTTCTTTCTTCACACTTTATACTTTGAAACGCGGAGAGGTTCTCACTCAAATCCCCTAAGAATTGACATATGTATAAAATATTATAGAATAAATATTAACTGGAGGAAGTCCGGTCTTTCCTACCATCGTTATTACAGCTGGAAATCTGCTCTCAAATCCCATGCTCTGCGTAATGGATTTTGTGGCATCGCTGTCACAACGCGGCGTACGGGATCCCATGGCGGGAGAGAGCAGTTCCGTTTGGAAGGAGTTTTCGCATGTCCAAGAAGAATGGTGGCGTGTTGGTTGCCGAGAAGCCCAAGAAGGAGGTTAACGAGTTGGTTACCTGTCCCTTCTGCAACCGGTGGAAGGGCAAGCGCAAGCGCTTGCCCCGACATCAGGCTCACGGTTGCCCGTGCGCCCCTGAGCGGAAACGCTAACCTTCCATTCTGGTGAGCTCTCGTGGCTCACCTGCATCCGGGTCCCCGTGCTCGTTTCGAGCGCGGGGATCCTACATTTCATGCTCTTTAAGCGCAGATTTCTTGCTGTATACTTGTCCTGTGGGTAAGAACGAGGTGATAGCGGGCATGTTGCGCCACCCTTCGACAGGGCTCAGGGTGACAAGTAGAATATGCCTGTGGACAATAATGCTCAGGTTGCCTCACTTCTCCGCCAGATAGGCACCCTGCTCGATGAGCAGGGCGTTGCCTTCAAACCGGCGGCGTATCGAAGGGCCGCACAGACGGTCGAAGATTTGCCGAAGGATATTTCCACGTACGGCGGTGTAAAGGAACTTAAGGAATTGCCGGGCATTGGTGAGGCAATCGCACACAAAATTCTGGAATATCTGGAAACCGGCCGCATGACGGCGCTGGATAATCTGCTCCTCACGCAGGGGGGCATTCCCGCGGAATTAATGGACATAGAGGGTCTGGGTCCTAAGCGTATCCGCCAGCTGCAAATGGCGCTGGGGATCAAAACCGTTGCCGATTTTATTACTGCAGCGCGTGCGGGCAAACTGCGTGACCTCCCGCGATTCGATGAAATATTAGAGAAGCAGCTCCTGGAGAACGCATTGCGCGTAAAGGAACGCACCAGGCGTTTCGCTCGTGCCGAGATCAAAGACGATGTTGAGGTGCTGCTCAAAAAAATCCAGAGCGTACCGGGCATTGAGAAAGCGGCTGTTGCCGGTTCATACCGTCGCGAAAAACCGACAGTCGGAGACATTGATATTCTCGTTGTTACAAAGAAGCCTCAGGAGATTTCCGATGCGATTGCGCAGCTGCCGATCGTTCGCAATGTCGCGGCGCATGGAGACAAAAAGCTCTCCTTCGATCTCACATCCGGCATTCGGGTGGATATCCGTTTTGTACAGAAGAGCCAGTGGGGGAGCGCACTCCTCTACTTTACAGGCTCAAAAGAGCACAACATTATGATGCGCAAGGTGGCGATCAAAAAGGGGTGGAAACTGAATGAATACGGCCTCTTTGATGGCGAAGAAATCATCGCCTCGAAAACGGAAGAGGAGATCTACGACGCGCTCGGGATCCCGTACCGGGAGCCGCGCGATCGGGAGGCAGCATAAAGAATCCCCGTGCCAGCTGGTGCCGGCACGGGGGTCCTCTTCTTGCGAACCGCGGCTAGCTCTTGGCCAGCCGACGGTTCATCTCGGCGCTGTAGGCTTGCAGCCTACGACGCTCATAGGCGCGCTGTTGCGAGGCTGCTTCGGCGCGAAGCCGTGCGGCCCTCGCCCTCGCTTTTTTGCCCATGCGCCCGTTGTGCTGGTGCGTCTGGGCTTCTTCCTCCTGCTGTCGTCGCTTCGACATGTGGACTCCTTTCAACAAGTGACGGGAACAGAACCAAGAACATAGAAGAGGGGGCGATATTCGCATTCTTTGGAATGCCGCCTCCTCTCCTTTCTGTACTGCTATGAAAGAGCGTGCAGTACTCTATCTCAAAACTTGCGTAAATCAAGAGTTATGGTAATTCATTCGCGGGACTACGCGGGCAATTGATTTTTAACCTACTATTCTTCGCAATACGGTTGCACATTCCTTAAGAGAGTCGCGCCGAACGAGGGCTTTGCCCGAAGTGCAGGCGCTCCTTGCCGAAAAGATAGTTCATGAAAGAAAAACTGGAAGTTTGTCTTTCATGCTAATGGCGGAGTCACGCCTCACATGTGAGGCGTGGCGGAGAGGGGGGGATTCGAACCCCCGAGACCCTTGCAGGTCTACACGCTTTCCAAGCGTGCGCACTAGGCCACTATGCGACCTCTCCAGCGTTGCGGAGTGTACCGCGGGCACTCCTGGCCGCAAAGCACTCTCCCTAATTCTTTCGTGCAATGGATCCTTCGCATCATGTATGATTTTCACCAATGAAAATATCACTCAACTGGTTATCGGATTTCGTTGACTGGATCGAGAAGGACCCAGAGGAAATCGCGCGCCAGATAACCGCATGCACGGCAGAGGTAGATGCCGTCCATCAGCAAGGCGCGCTGCTCGATCACTGCTGCGTGGGCAAGGTTCTCACTGTTTCCAAGCATCCCAATGCAGACAAGCTCTCCCTCTGTGATGTGGAAACGGACAAGGGGAAGAAGCGCGTCGTCTGCGGCGGCACGAACCTTCGGGAGGGCATGTGCGTTGCTTTCGCCCATATCGGCGCACGGGTGCGGTGGCACGGAGAGGAGATGATGACGCTCGAGAAGACCAGGATTCGCGGCGAGGAGAGCGAGGGAATGATCTGCGCCGCCGAGGAGCTCGGTCTGGAAGTGCAGTTCCCTGCTGCTACCGGACACCAGATTATCGATTTGGGTGACAGAGCCAAAGGGGTCGGCGAGCCGCTACGCAAATACCTGGGGCTTTCCGATACGGTTCTGGACATCGATAACCATGCCATCACGCAGCGTCCCGATCTCTTCTCGCACGTCGGTTTCGCACGCGAGTGCGTTGCTATGGGTCTTGCCAAATGGAAGAAGGAGCCCTCATCCAAAACGCCTGCATTTGCGAAGGAGGCATTGCCATTCAAGATCAAGAATGATGCGGGCGCGCTCATTCCGCGCTACTGCGCCTGCACGCTTTCGATCGATGGAATGGGGGAGACTCCCGATTGGATGAAAACTCGCCTGGAAGCCACGGGCTGGCGATCGCTCAACCTGCCCGTTGATATCACCAATTACGTCACCATGGAGCTCGGTATGCCGCTCCACAGTTTCGACTGCGGCGACCTGAAAGGCGACGTGCACATGCGCACGGCAAAGAAAGGTGAGAAGGTGCGGACGCTCGATGACACGGAGCGCGTGCTGCCGGAGGGGGCGATTGTTCTGAGTGATGATGCGGGCATCTTCGATTTGCTCGGCATCATGGGGGGGCTGCGCAGTTCCACCAAAGAAACCACCCGCACCGTGCTGCTCCACAGCGCGATTGTCGATCCCGTATCCATTCGCAATACCATCATCGCAACCGGACACCGCACCGATGCCGCGACGATCTACGAGAAGGGCATTCCCCCCGTTCGCGCGGAGGAAGGGTTCTACCGCGCACTGCAGCTCTTCCTGGAGCTTGTGCCGGGTGCCAGGATCACTTCCAAACTTGAAAGCTGGGGGAAGAATGGCGCGGCGCCTTCCATCCCTCTTCGCATGGACCATCTGGCGCGCAAGTTGGGGATCGAGATTCCCAAAAAACGTGTGCAGTGCATTCTTACAGATCTTGGTTGCACTGTGAGTGAGAAGAAGGAAGCGCTCTCCGTACAGCCGCCGCTCTGGCGCATCGGCGACCTGAAAGGCGAGCATGATCTGGTGGAAGAAATCGGTCGCATCTACGGGTACGATGCGATCACTCCGGTCATTCCCGCCGCGAAGATTACCCCTCCGAACAGGGACCAGCGCATACACAAGATACGTGATATCCTCAAAGAATCCGGGGGGATTGAAATCACCGCGCTCTCCTTCACAGGACCGGCACTGCTCAAGCGATGCCGCATGAGTACAGATGATTGCGTGGAAGTAGAGAATGCTCTTGGTGAAGAATACAGCCTGATGCAGCCGAGCACGTTGCCCGCTCTCCTCTCGCATGCGGGAGAAAATCTCAGGCATGTGACAGAGACACTCAAAACGTTCACGGTCCGCCACGTGTTCCGTTCACGTGACGAGTGGACTGAACTCGGATTCCTGGTTACTTCCAGAAGGGCAATGGGCATGAAGGCAGATCCCTTCCTCGTTGCCAGGGCAGATCTTGCGCTGGCATGTGCAGAAGCCGGCTATGCGATTTCCCTCATGCCCAGCGAGAAACTGTCCCTCTTTGCGCATCCCGGACGCAGTGCAAGCGTGCTCGTGAACGGCACCGTCGTAGGTATGCTCTTCGAAGTACACCCTGCTGTTTGTGCGGAGTTTGATCTCCCCCATCGTTCCGCTGCAGCTTTGCTCGATGTGCGGACGTTGCTTTCCATCAAACCAACGAGCAGGACTTCGCGTCCCGTTCCGGAATTCCCCGCTGTCGTGTACGACGTTACTTTTCCGATGGCCTTCAGCCGTGCCGCCCAAGAACTGCTCACAAAAGCGCGGTCGGCCAGTTCGCTTCTCGAGGGGATAGAAGTGGCGGATCTCTACTCGGAAGGAGGGCAGAAATACAATCTCACAGTGCGTTGCACCTATCGCAGCGGAGAGCGGACTCTCATAGAAGAGGAGGTGAAGCGCGAACATGAGAAGGTTCTCGCCGTGCTACAATAGCCGTTCATGCGTCCCGCCATCTCTACTCGCACCGGTGACTCCGGGAAGACCGGCCTCGTCGGCGGGGGGCGTGTTTCTAAGTCATCCAGTCGGATACAGGCGATTGGAAGCATCGATGAGCTGAATGCCATTCTCGGGCTTACTCTTGCAGAAGCGGAGATGCCTTTGCCATTACGTGAGCAACTCACTCTCATCCAACGGCACCTTTTTACACTCGGCGCAGATGTCGCGTCTCCGCTCGAAGCTCCGGTCGTACGCCTCTCTTGTGAGGAGATCACGGAAATCGAGCGGTGGGGTTTTGCCATGGAGCAGGCATTGCCGCCGCTCCAGCATTTCATTCTGCCGAACGGTTGCAGGACTTCTTGCCTGCTCCACCAGGCGCGTGCGGTCTGCCGCCGCGCCGAGCGGTGGATTACCGCGCTCGCAGAGAAGGAGGAAGTTCGGGAATCGGTCAAAATCTATCTCAATCGTCTGGGCGATTACATCTTCCTCGCTGCGCGTACCGCGAATAGGGCGGCAGGTCAGCTTGAAGCTGAGTGGAGCGCATAAGAGGTAACGGGAAACGCACAGGTTATAGAACGTCCCAAAAATTCAATGCCAGGGAGAACAGGAATACCGCGAACAACGGGATTCCAATGACCGCTGCGGCGATTTTTGAGTGTTTGTCCGGTTGCAGGATACTCAGGTAGAGGCTGATTCCTCCGTACACGCACGCCGTGAGCGTTAGAGGAAGATCGCTTATTTCCATCCACCAGCGTGGCCACGCTCCTCCCATTCCATTGAATGCCAGCAGGTATGCGGTGAAAAACCCGACTCCAAGGAGATAGAAGAAGAAGCCGGAGACAGCCTTGATGTATTGCGTCACGAGCTGATTGTAGCGCACGGCTGGGTGAAGGAATAGGGATGAGAGTACTAGGAATTAGGGGATAGGACAGTTTTCATTGCCTATTTTTCAAATGAAACATTCATACCAATATCTCATCCTAATCCCCAGTATTCTCAGTCCAAATCCCCCATCTTTACTTTGTTTTCTTCTGTACCGTCAGGCGCGCACGACCTCTTGAGCGGCGGCGTGCAAGCAGCTGCCTGCCTTTTTTGGTTCCGCTCCTTTCCAGGAATCCGTGCTTCCGGAGACGCCGACGCCATTTAAGTTTTCCAAGCATGTGAGCGCCATGATACGGGTCTGCGGGTATCGGTCAAACATCTTTAAGAGGTTTTTGTAAGGGAAAAGGGGCAAGGGAAAAGGGAAACGGTATACGAGCTCCAGCATTCGTTTCCCTTTTCCCTCTTCCCTCTTTCCCTCTTTCCCTTACACTCTCTGGCATGTACTCCATCCAAAAACTCACATCCGGTCTCCGTGTGCTTACCGCTCCCAGCGAAGGCACCGCCTCTGCCACCGTTATGGTGTTCGCAGGAGCCGGATCGCGCTATGAGCAGAACAGTGAGCGCGGCATCAGCCATTTCCTTGAGCACATGTTCTTCAAGGGCGGCAAGAAGTACAAGAATACGAAGGAAGTTTCCGTTGCCATTGACGGCGTGGGCGGGGAATTCAACGCTTTCACCGGCAAGGAGTACGCCGGTTATTACGTGAAAGTCGCTTCGGAGCATCTGGAGCTCGGCTGCGATGTTTTAAGCGATATGCTGCTCCACGCCACGTTCCCCGCTGAAGATATCGAGCGGGAGCGCGGTGTGATCATCGAAGAGGAGCGCATGTACCAGGACACGCCCATGTACCGCGCCGGTTGGGATTTCGAGCTTCTGCTCTACGGCGACCAGCCTCTGGGGTGGGACACCATCGGTACGGAGGAGGTGATTCAG
>JAQVVD010000032.1 GCA_028699155.1 Candidatus Peribacteraceae bacterium
CGCCCTTCCTGCTCGGCAGTGCGCAGTTCCGTGCGCCAGTAGAGATTCGAATTGCCATCCTTCTCCACCGCGTCGAAGAACGCGTGCGGCACGCGCACGGAGTTGTTGGAATTCTGCCCGGAAACCGTCTGGTACGCCTCGCTGTTGAAATCCGTGTCGTAGCCGGCTTCCGCGAGTGCCGCGACTTTCTTCTCCTCACGCACTTTCCAGTCGATGAACTGCTCGATATCCGGATGGTCGAGGTCCAGGCAGACCATCTTCGCCGCGCGGCGGGTCGTGCCGCCGGACTTGATGGCGCCCGCCGCCCGGTCCCCGATCTTGAGGAAGCTCATGAGGCCGGAACTCTTGCCCCCGCCGGAGAGCAGCTCCCCGTCGCCACGAATCTTGCTGAAGTTGGTTCCGGTGCCGGATCCGAATTTAAAGAGGCGTGCCTCGCGCACCCAGAGATCCATGATCCCCCCAGGATTGACCATGTCGTCATCAACGGACTGGATGAAGCACGCGTGCGGCTGCGGATGAGTGTACGCGTCTTCGCTCTGCTTCACCTCTCCTGTCTTCGGATCGCAGTAGTAGTGTCCCTGCGGCACGCCGGTGATGCCGTACGCATACGCAAGACCCGTATTGAACCACTGCGGGCTGTTGGGAGCCGTCATCTGATGCACCAGCATGTACGAGAGCTCGTCCTCGAATGCCTGGGCATCCTGTGAGGTCTCAAAGTAGCCGTACTCCTCCCCCCAATGCCTCCAGCACCCTGAAAGGCGCGCAATCACCTGGCGCGCGGAACGCTCCGGGCCGGTGAGAGGATTCCCCTGCGCATCATGCAGAATGTTGCCCTGAGAATCGTACTGAGGCACTCCTGCCTTACGAAAGTACTTGCTCACCATAATATCGGTCGCAACCTGGCTCCAGTCCGCCGGAATCTCCGCATCATCCATCTGGAAGACGACGGAGCCATCCGTATTGACGATGCGACTCGTTCGCCGCTCGTAGTTCACAGTCTCCAGCGGATCGCTCCCCGGCGTCGTGAACACCCGTGGGATCGAGAGACCGTTCCCCGCAGATGCCCTCGCACCGCTGCTCTTATGGGAAATTGCGTTCGCTGCTGCGGTTGAGGGGGAGGAAGGTGACATGGCTCTCAGATTGTAAAACACTAAATATGGGGTGCGTTCCCACGCAACAACACAAGATATTGATACATCATCGCACGGTCAAGAATGAAATTCCATACGGAAACTCTCCTAAACTTGCCGCAGAAAAGAAGCGGTGCGAAGCCTTTCTCCCGGATATTCATCCTCCGTAAACATGCTATCAGACCACAGTTTCATGAAACTGATAAGCTCTTTCAAATTCCGATGGAAACGTGCGCACCGCCCTCTGATACCATACGCTGCATGCATGTACTCGCGATCGTCGCCGGAACCAATGATCCCAGCAACTGCGATTACCTCGCAGGTGTCTTCCTCCGCACGCTGGAACAGGAGGGTGCGACGACGGAGAAGATCCGCCTGAAGGATCTGTCGATCGCGCACTTTACCCTGGAACACTACGGGGAGGATTTTCCCCATGAACCGGATTTCCTTCGGATACGTGATGCGCTCGAGAGAGCAACGGGGGTGCTCATTGCCACTCCTGTGTGGAACTTCGGCGTGCCGGGGCACCTCAAGAACCTGATCGACCGGCTGGGCAGCTTCGCGCTGGATGCTGCAACGCGATCGCGAGGTCAACTCAAAGGCAAGCCGTTCTCCCTCCTCTTCACCGGCGGCGTACCCGCACCCGGATGGCATGCACTCCAGCGAAAAACGACCAGTTTCCTCCCCCAGGGGCTCCGGTACTTCGGCGCGTACCCCGCCGGCTCGTTCTACGAGGGCTCCTGCACGCCCGGCCGCGGGAAGTTCGGGCTGGTCGTGGAGAAGCGGCCGGAGACGCTCCGGCGCACCGAGAGAGCGGCAAAAGCGTTCGCTGCAACGGTGCGCACGTACGAACGGACGGGTGTTCCGCCGATGCGGCACCGGATTTTTTCCGCAGGGATGCGATTTGGGGAAGTGCTCCTGAAGAAATTCTCGCGCGCACGTTGACAGAGGTGGGGTTCATCCTACACTGCTGGTGATGCAGTACTGCTCTCTAAAGGGTAAGAAGGCAAAGAAGAGTCCCCTAACCGGGAAGAGCGGCTGCTAGCGTGTTCTTGAATCCTCATGCAAAGCCCCTTCCCAAAGAAGGAGCTTCTTTTTCTTTTCCCCTTCACCTGTATGGAAAGACATCCTGATACACCATCGGCGCCAGTGCGCGGCAACGGCACGCCCGGCGAGCCGTTCCTGCGCAGGCTCGCATTCGAGATGCGCTCCTGCAACTTTGGCACGGGCGGGCGGATCCTCACACCTCCAACGCCAGAAGAACTGCAAGCGGTCACAGCAGCTGAACTCACTGCGGCGCGCTGCTACTACGCGGAGCACCTGCGGGAAGTCGTGCACTGCTCATGAAGCCCTGCCAACGAGGATCACGTCTTCGTCTATGTCACCCGCCTGCCGGAACCGCTCCCACGTGCGCGGGCCGCCCTCCACGAGAACACTCGTGATCCCAAAGAAATCATCCTTGGGCGTTGTGAGCGCTTTCCAAAGGGCGCAGAAATCAAATTGCTTTCCATCGAAAGGAATCCGCAGTACCTGCACTCCCCTCTCCTCAAGTTCCGATGGCACCTCCGAATCCTGCGCAGTGACAATGCAGGTTCCTTCCCCGATAATCTGCGCATCCATTGGCACTCTGCATTTTGGGTCGAGCACTATACGAAGCGGAATAAATTGTTCTACTTTTTTATTCTTTAGCCTCACATTCAGCTGCGGATCATCCCGGATAATCGTCTCGATGCCCACGAGAATCGCATCGTGTTTTCCGCGCAACCACGCATGCGACCACGTATCCTGCTCGGGGGAAGTGATCTTGAGCGGCGACCCGTCTTCTTGCGCGATACGCCCATCGTGCATCTGTGCCCGTTTGAGCGTGACCCAGGGGCGCCGCTGCTGCATGAGTGAGATGAACCCTCTGTTGAGCCATTCGCAACGCGCCCGTTCCACGGGACCGATCACCTCGACCCCCGCATCGCGCAGCCGTTGAATCCCCTGCCCGGCAACCAGCGGGTTCGGATCGAACATGCCAAAGACGACACGACGTACTCCCCTCTCCAGAATCAACTCCGTGCACGGAGGAGTTTTGCCATGATGGCAACACGGCTCCAGATTGACATAGAGCACGTCCGTTGGACGAATATCCTGATCAAATTTTTTGATCAAGTCCCGTTCTGCGTGGTCGTCGCCGAACCCCGCATGCCACCCCTCCGCAATCACCGTCCCATCACGGACAAGCACCGACCCGACGAGCGGATTGATGCCTGTCCTCCCCCGCCCGTTCTCTGCGAGCGCGAGGCACCGGTGGATGTACTCTGCATGATGCACGATGCGGACAGTTTACCGCCTCCTGCGGCGTAATGCTTCCGAAACCTCGGCAAGTGTGACCTGCTGCCCCTGTAGCAACACAAGGAGCATGTAGAGGAGATCGGCCGTCTCCTCGATGACACGCCCCCTCCCCTCCTTGCGCGCTGCGCGAGCCACTTCGGTCGCTTCCTCAATCAGCCGCGCCCCCTGCATGAGCGTCCCGCCATCGAGCAGTTTGCGTGTAGTTGAATTGCCCGCATCTGCGGCTTCTGCTCGCTGTTTGATGGTCGCAGCGAGCGCATCGAGCGTCGCACCGATGACCGCTGCTTCTTCCGGCTCTGCTGGCTGCGCAGTATCAGAGAACGGCAGGACAGAGAGCACTTCTGAGTTCTCTGCGGAGATCTCTACGTTCACGGGGGCGATGCGCACCAGATCCTGCGCTCCGTCGCGCAGCAGATTGACCCGGACAGCATTTTCCTGATCCTTGGGCACTACGATCTCCAGTGCCTTCCACCTGCTCCCGTCTCTGTCCACATTGGCAACCGTTGGCCCTTTCATCCCGCAGGATGCGAATGCGGGGAGCAGCGCCTCAGGGATATTGAAACGGAACGCTGCATACTGGTTCTGGTCTCTGGCACTCTCCAGAGCCAACCCCAGTTCCTGAAACGCATCGCGTGTCCGTCCGCTGATGCGGCTGCGGTTTGTCAGGAAGATGTCCGTTTGTATCTGCGCGCAGTCTGTTATGCCGATCTGCGGATAGGAAAGCTCATCGGAAACGACCTGAAGCTTGGCTCTGCGAGCCGTCTCTCCCGAACCGACGATCTCTAGTGCCGCCACCCGCGCACTGCCCTCGCGGAATTCGTTCACGCGCACGTCTGCGCCGAGTGTCGGGCGAACGGACGCAGACACTCCCCAGGTACGCAGTAGTTCGCCCAGCACCTTGGGATACTTGGTGAAGATGCTCCTGCCGGTCAGGTCTTCCTTGTTTCCGACCGGAGCCTCTTGCGGCGCAAGGATGCGCAGAGAGCAGGGACCGATCCCAAGCGTGAGCAAGCGCTCCAGTTCTGGGGAGACCCCGCGCTCACGGGCGAGGAGATCTGCTTCGCCGAGGACATCGGTGCCCATAATGATGCCGATGCTCTTCCCGCGGAAGAGCTCCATTTGTGCCGCCAGCGCCTCCTGCCCCTTCACGGCACGGAAGAGGAAGTCGCCCTGCTCGACCTGATCGCCGCGCCCGAAGTCACCGGCGACCTTGTCGTACCCCGCACGGCGGAAGAGATCCGAAATCGGGGTACGCGATCCATTCCCGAACGCGGTTTTCGGGAGGAGTACGACGGATGTACTGGATTGTTCCATAGGAAAAAGTGGGAAATGAATAAGAAAAGAGCCCCCTTCGCTCGAGCGAGGAGGGGCCGATCCCGACTGCTTCCCGTTACTTCCGTAGGTACTTCTGCAGCATCGAGACCCGCCTCTCCCCACCCGGGGAGACGGCATGATGCTGCTCGAGGCGCTGCTGTAATGCCTGCGTAGGAGTCAGTGCTGCCTCTGCAGAAGGTTTATTTGCCTTCAGGAACCTGCGGTAACCGCCTGCTCCGTTCTCGATGAACCAGGCGACGCGCGTGACCGTCGTCGTGCTGGCGCCCGTATTCTGCGCCACCTGGCGGTAGGAGAGACCACGCGCAAGCTGTTTGGCCACCTCCAGCCGCTCGCTCCACGCCTGCAGCTCGCTGAGAGTCGCAATGTCACGGAGGAAGCCGGCAATCTCCTCCTCTGTTCTGCAAGTTTTCAGTGCACTGCAGAGTGCCCTGAAGGAGGGGTCAGATTTCCAGCCGTCTTCGGTGAATCGTCTCTTCATAAGGGTGGTTCCTGCCTGCGCGCCGGAGCGTGCGAAGCTGGGTACCTGCGGAATATACACCGCACGTACAGGTGTGTCAACGTTGTAACACGTTAGTACAATACACTTTACATTCCCCTGTTAAAAAGCCCC
>JAQVVD010000003.1 GCA_028699155.1 Candidatus Peribacteraceae bacterium
CGCCGGCCTGGAACTTGATGTTCGCGAGGACGGCATCGTTGCTGTCACGCGTGTAGTCCTGCGTGGAAGGCCCGCTGATGCCGATCGTGAATTCGCCGGCATCGATGTACACGGTATCCGCCGCCACCGTCGTGCTGAGGGTGACCTGGGAACCGTAGAGCTGGCCGTTCACTCCGTAGCCGTAGAGCGATCCGACTGCGAAGATGTCTGAACTCTCTTCGAAGTGCATGATGATGGAATCGCCCGCGCCGCCGACGATGTCGCCGATGACCTCGAGCGTGATTCTGTCGCCCTCAAGGACGGTGAACGGCGGGTCGAAGACGAGGGTCACGAAGTCGCCAACCGTGGCGGCAACGGTGTTCGTAAGCACCGTGCCATCCGTGCGGCGGATTGCGATATTCGTGAAGTCGCCATCGGAGGCCGAGCTGTTCTGCTCCAGTGTCATGGAGTAGAAGGTCTGGTCCTCAACGGAGTCGGATGCAACCTCGAACTTACCGATGACCGCGCCTGCATCGCCTACCCGAAGCTGATCGGGGCTGACGGTGCGGTACGACACGGTGACGGTGCCGCTCGTGACGGCTGCAACACGGAAGGTCTTTCCGCGTGCCGGGAAGTTCCCGGTCGTAGAGCGCGCGTTGGAGACGATATCAGATGCGAGCTCCAACACCAGGTTGTGCTCTGCGGATGAGGCAGCCGTGGACGTGAAGTCCGCGACGACGTCGACCGTGACCGTCTCGCAACGGTCAATGACGAGCGGGGAGGAGAACCTCAGTTCTGAGATCTGGTTCTCCGAGTTGATGGTGCGCTTGCGCGTGACGCGTGCTCCATCCACTGCGGCGTAGAGGCCGCTGATGTCGGAGCTGGCGCCGAAGCCTTCATGCAAAACAGTCAAATCCTCTATGAGGACGCTGTCATCGCAGGAAGCCGTGAGGTCCACGGAGAGCATCACGACGCCGACTGCCCCTTTCGGGACGGTGTCGCCCATGGGGTTGCTCGCAGCGAGCGAGACCTCCAGGATACCATCGCCCATAACGAGCGGGGAGTAGCCTGTGAATGTCATGGAGTCGGAAAACTCCTCTCCATCGGCAGTCGCGAGGTCTTCGACCGTCAGCGTGTAATCATGGTTCGCCTCCATCGCTGTGCCGAGGGTGAGCTCGACTGTGTCGTTGCTGACCAACTGGGCTGCGTTCACGGGGAGCTCCGGGGAGCCGGTCACCGTGTAGACTCCGACGTCTTCGGCGGAATCCTCGTCAAGCGCCATGTTGAACTCAACTTCCACCGTGGTGGCGGATGTTGCAACGACATCGGTGATCATGGGAACAGAGACCTGGTCACGACCGCAGTCAATGCCGAAGGTCAGACCCTGATCGACGCGATTGAGCATCACGACCATCTCGGCGCGGTTCATGTTGTCGCCGGGGCGGACGCGGCCCGTGGAGTCGTCACCCTGCAGGACGCAGTGGTCGGCGGCTGTCTGAATGACATCCGTGTACCACTGGCCGGACGGGTTATCAACGAACTGGGCTGCCTCCCCTGTGTCTTCCAGCGCGAATGCGCGGACGATGAGGGCTGCTGCCTCAGCACGGTTGATGTTGGCGGAAGGGCGGGAGTAGCAAGGATGGCTGCCGTAGCAGTCACCGTCGCCGCGGACCCAACCTTCCTTCCCGGCTTCTTCCATGTACCCGTAGTACCAGGCACCAGGTGCAACATCTTCAAAACTGGCGACGGCCGGCGGGGTGGAAAGGATTCCACCGTTGAGCTCAACCACCAGTTTGACGAATTCTGCACGGTTCGCCGAGTCACCTGGGCGGAACCGCGCTTGCGTGGCATCGAGGTAACCGGCCGACACGAATGCGTCGACGGCGTCCTTGTACCACGCTCCCGCTGGGACATCGCTGTATGCGGCGAACACGACACCCGCCTGGGTGAGGGAGATCGCTGCCACAGAGACGCCCGCGAGGACTTTCTTCAAACGAGAAAGATCCATAGGAACGGTTGTGAAAAAAGAAATAAGAACGAGTGAAATTACAGAGGAATTACAGAGGAAGTACGCAATGGGTATCTGGTATGCGTTTCACAGAGATCAGTGGCGTACCACACATGCATAACTGCACTCTCGTGTGGAGGGAACGAGCAAGAAAAAGGGCGGTAGTCCGCCGGGCTCTCCTCCTTATGTATAAAGAGAAGACACGAGCACAGGAATGAAATGAAAAGGGTGGGAAGCCACCTACAAAACACGATCCTACATTCGGCCCTTCTATCTATAATAAGGTAGAAGGCGTTGTATGGGATGTGAACTTGTCTCCCGCATCCTGAGATGGAAAGGCAAGGTGCCGAATTGTAAATGATCGTGTACACGGATCACCCCGCAGGTGCGGGGCAGATCGGCGGGATAGTACGAGTTCTGCCCTCTGTAAGCAAGACAACGCAATCTATCCGTGCATACAGAGAAACGTTCCAGTACGGGTTCTGTTACAGGGCATTCCTACGGATACGTGCCTGTTTCTGTACTAAATTTTTTATCAAATCGGCGATTTGCTGAGCGATTCGTGGTGCAAAACACGGTTCCTACACAGAAATCCGCCCCTTCAATTACGATTGCATTATAATAATAATATTGTTTAATACAATTAAAAAACGCGCAGAAAGAAAAAGATTGTTTGCAATGGGTGCAGGGAAACTTGTCATTTGTGAAGGAAAGTATTGAACGGGTAGTGGTTAGTGAGTAGTGAGTAGTTTTGAAATTCCCAAATAGTTCCCGAAAACTACCCACTCACCACTCGCCACTAACCACTACCCACTCGTCACTCGTCTCACAGCTTCTCCACGCGCTGCCCACCTGCTTCGTCGCGCACTTCGTACCCTCGTGCGCGGATCTGATCGCGAAGTTCATCGGAGGCTGCAAAGTCTTTCGCGTCGCGCGCAGCTTTGCGCTGATCGAGGAGAGAGCGCACCTCGGCAGGAATCGCCGATACCTCTTCCGGCTCGAAACAGCCGAAGGTATCGCGGATGAGTGCGACAAATTTCTTGCAGGAACCCTGCGCCGATTTGGTGCGGGACCATGCCATGCAATCGAAGACCGCCGCGAGCGCGCCGGGCGTATTGAGATCCGCATTCATCGCAGCACGGAATTTTTCTTCGTACTCCTTCTCCTTTGCTTCCTTTGAATCTTTTTCTTCTTTTGATTCCTCCACTTCCCCCATCCACTCCATAATCTTCCGCCGCGCTTTGTGCGCGTCCTCCAACCCCTTCTCCGTGAACTTGAGCTGCGTGCGGTAGTGCACGGAGAGGAAGTAGTAGCGCAGGTCCATGGGAGTGAACCCCGCAGCCCGGATGTCATCCAATGTTTTTACATTGCCAAGGCTCTTGCTCATCTTCTCCTCCCCCATATTGATGCGCCGCTTGTGCACCCACATGCGCACGAACGGTTTCTTGCCGCACGCGCACTCGCTCTGCGCAATCTCGCACTCATGGTGCGGAAAGATGTTGTCCTCGCCGCCCGTGTGCACATCGATCTGCTCACCAAGGAACCTGGTGCTCATGGCTGAGCACTCAATGTGCCAGCCGGGGAACCCGGGACCCCAGGGGGAATCCCAGCGCAGTACGTGGTTTTCGTTCTTCCCCACGCACTTCTTCCAGAGTGCGAAATCCGCGGGATGGCGCTTGTTCTCATCCACCGCAATGCGCGCGCCGGATTCCAGATTCTCCAGCGTGTTGCCGGAAAGCGTGCCGTACGGCGTGAGCGGATCGGAATGGACATCGAAGTAGATGCCATCCTCCGTTTCGTACGCGTGCTTCTTCTGTAGGAGTGACTGAACCAGCGCGATCATCTCCGGAATCGTCTCCGTTGCGCGCGGACGGTGCTCCGGCTCAATCAGATTGAGTGCGCGCTCGTCTTCCAGATACATCTGCTCGTACTTGCGGGCAATGGCGATCACGGAATCGTGCGTGACTTCGCCATGCTCTTCGCGCGCCTGCTTTTCTACCTTGTCTTCGCCTGTCTCTGCATCGGCAACCAGGTGCCCGACATCGGTGATGTTCTTCACATGCGTGACTTTGTACCCCAAGCCATACTGCAACCATCTGCGCAGCAGATCCGCCATGAGGAACGAGGAGTAGTTGCCGATGTGCGGCCGCCCGTACACGGTGGGGCCGCAGGTGTACATGCGCACCTTACCCTCTTGGATCGGCGAGAATTCTTCCTCTCCTTTGGTGAGCGTGTTGTAGAGCTTGAGCGGCATCGGAGACAGCATAGCGAAGCAAGCAGGCGCAGGGAACAAGCTCTCTGCCACGAATCAAGCTGCATGCGTTCCTGCGTGCGGCTTGTAAAGAAAGTCCCACCCCATGCTCGCGCATGGAATGGGACTCTGCAGGGACACTTCTCCTCCGCCTACTTAGCTCTTGCTCTTCTGGGCAGCCTTTGCCTCTTCCTGAATGACCTTCCAGACTTCGAACCGGTGCACCGGCACCTCCGGCGGTGCCTGGATCCCGAGGCGAACTTTGTCGCCGCGGATATTGAGAACGGTCAGGACGATATCCTGGCCGATTACGACGCTTTCGTTGCGCCGTCGGGAAAGGATCAGCATCCCCCCACTCTCCAGGCCAGCCAGAGACACCACCGGAGCATCGGGGTTCGCGCGTTTGAGCGCATCGAACACCTCCTTGCGGAACACCGGGATTTCTCGCGGTGCCTGGATCCCGAGGCGAACTTTGTCGCCCCGGATGTCGACAATCATGATGACAATGTTGCCACCGATGACCACGCTGTCGTCTGGCTTCCGTAAAAGAACGAGCATGGCACAGTCTCCTTATCAGTGTGCCCAAGATGGAACCCCGTCGGTTGCCAGCACACGCGTGCTGGTATCGGAGCCTGCACATGGTACAGAAAGAATTAGTATTATCAAGTAATATTTATTACATTATGTCAATTCTCCTTACAGAGGCATCCTCCTTGGTATGATGACCTCTGCCACACGAGAAACCGGCTTCTCCCGCCCGGAAGACAATGAGGCGCTCAACATAAGCAATTCCTTTATTTGGTCGAGAACCTCACGTGTTATGAGCACGAATTCTCAGTCTCCCAAACAATCGTACGCACCGAAAGAAGAAGTATCGTATGACAAAAAACAGCTTCGGTAATGTGCCTGCGTATAACACACGCAGATACAGGCGGCGCCAGTTTGCATCGAACGCAGGATCCATGGCATACGTTCCCGCAGCCAGTGCCATACGATGCGGAATAACATTCTCCAGCTGCCAATCGTGGCACGCCGCATCTGCATCGTTGATTGCCAGCAAATCAAAACGTGCGCGCGGAAATTTGCTGCGGATGATATCGCGCAGTTCCGCCGCTTCTGCCTTGCGTATGTGATACCGGACCAGAAGGGTGCTCTCGCCTGAATCAAGGGCGGCAAACATGCGAATCGTCCGCCGCCGGAACGCTGCCTCCACTTCTGCAAAAGAGTGCAGGAAATGTCCACGGCTCTTAAATGCATGCGGAAAGTTAATATTGTATTTGGTATTTATGACGGGAAACCAGGCGTGATTCCCCTGCCTCACAAACGCTTCCATGAACTTTTCGTCGGGCACGATCACGCCCTTGGCAAAGAAATCTTCCAAATCATTCTGAAGGACTGCTGTTAAGCTCTCGAACGTGATGCGCGTCGCATCGAAGGGGTACGCGCATTTGCGCAGACCATTGCGCTGCAAATGAATGACAATCTGGCATGCGCGCCCCATTGGGATGATATGCGTATATTTGGGCTCACAATGAAACCGCCGCCGACAGAATGCATTGGGCTCCTGCAAAAACAGGAATGTATTCTCTGCATGCCTTGTATATGATTCGGTACCCTGCACGTCTCTATGATACAGTAATAGACCGCTGCCGCGCGCTCTTCGCCTGCATGCGCGATACCATTCGCCGCCGCATCGCATCGTTCACCGAGCTGGCAATCATGATGCGGTGAGCCTTTAAAAAAACCGGCCCGGATACATCCACGAGGGACGCACCGGACCGGCTTAAGCGCCGGGAGGAAACCGTACCTCCCGACTCTTGGCAGCGCCTAGTTCCTGCTGCGAGCGCGGCGGAGTTGCCGGGTGGCAACCTGCTGCAGCGTGTGATCACTGGCGCCTGCGCGAGCGCAGACAGCCAGCGTCGTCACGAGCGCCGCGCCGAATGCGGTCGCGACGAATGCGGGGACACGCTGTTGGGGTGCACCCGTGCGCTGCAGAACAGCACATAGCACATCACGCGCACGGTCGTAGGGGAACGGACTTTGAGAAGGAACAGCTTGCATGGCAATACTCCTTTGTATGCCAGGTACTCCGTTACGCAACTCCACAATGGAGCTGCCAATGGATGAAGTATAGGAGTATTAAAAGCTTTTTGCAATACTTTTTTATTTTGTCAAATTTCTTCCGTCGGTACGGTAAGAACATCAGCAAGGTCTGATAGGGTACAAATCGCTCACAGCTAAAGTCGCAGAGGGCAGGAAATTCTCTCGCGCGCCGATGCGGAGGCACTCGTGCGAGTCATGAGGAACATGCCCCTGCCTCTACGCGTATCAACGCGAAGAGTTGCGGACGCAGCGCGTATCGTTTTTGCGCGTCATTGCGATGACGCGGTGAGACCGGCATGAAGCCGTGATTCGCCTTGCATGGAGCGAGACGATACCGATTCCAGGAATTGCCGTAACTGCTCCTGAGCTTCTTCTCTGCTCAGTGCGTCGTTGTCGATGACCGCATCGGGCGACGCCGGAGGTTCGTAGGGGCGATCGTGCGCTTCCAGGCCGCTACGCTTGATGTACACCCACAGAGGAGAGCAAATTGCACTGGTTTCGCTGCGCACGCGCTCAAAGGGGGCAATGACGGCAACAATGACCAGATGTCCGGCTTCGTGCAGCAGTTTCGCCAAACGCGCAACACGGAGATTGTGGCGCCTGCGATCCTCGGGCGAGAGACCTTCGTCTACGGAGATGGATGCGCGCATTTCATCGCCATCCAGGACGATGATGCGGCGCGAGAGCGAATGCTCCAGCGGGGCGCGGCAATTGAAAAACTCACGCATCGCGAATGCCAGCGTGGATTTGCCTGCACCGGTATTGCCGGTCAGCCAAATCACCGGAAGAAGTTTTGGCTCGGTCATTTCACCTTTTGGGGGGCGCGGGGATCGAACTCTTTGCCCGCTTCGCGGTACAACTTGCGACGCACGTCCGTAGCAGAGATAGATTCGGTAGCGGCATCCAGCTGAATGAGTTCATAGCCGACATCCCGGCCGATGTAGACCGCAAGCTCTGCATCCCTGTCTTCAAAACGCACAATGCTCACTTTGGACTCGTCGGAAAACTGTGCACGGATCATGCCGGCGCGCTTTTCAAAATCGAATGGATTCTTCTCTGTGGCGGGCGTGTCGCGCAGCATGATGATGCAATGGCCACACTCCTCCAGAATATGGTCCACGCAACGGCGGTGCCCTTCGTGAAAGGGCTGAAAACGGCCTATGAAAACACCGGTACGCATTGGCTAAAGGTAGACGTGCGCAGGGTATCATGCTCAAACAGCCGGAGCAAAACGAATGCGCGAACATTCCGACGATGGTACCCTACCGGCAGTATTCCCCCACTGCATCTATGGCTATGACCTACTCCGATATTGTGAACCTCCTCGCAGACGATGCGAAGAACCTTCTGCAGCACGAGTGCAAGACGATCGCGAAGGAACGTCTGCATCTGCCGGGTCCGGCTTCTATGGAGACGGTTTTCTCCCAGTCCGACCGTTCCAAAGACGTGATAAAGAACTTAAAGGCGCTGTACGGTCACGGGCGTCTGGCGAATACCGGCTACCTCTCCATCCTGCCCGTAGACCAGGGGATCGAGCATTCGGGCGGCGCATCGTTTGCCAGGAACCCCGACTACTTCGATCCGGAGAACATCATCAAATTGGCGATAGAAGGCGGATGCAACGGCGTCGCCTCCACCTTCGGCGTGCTGGGAATCATGGCCAGGAAGTACGCGGACAAGATCCCCTTCATCGTGAAGATCAACCACAACGAGCTGCTCACCTACCCAAACAAATTCGACCAGGTGATGTTCGGCACGGTGCAGCAGGCGTACGACATGGGCGCCAAGGCAGTGGGTGCGACGATCTACTTCGGATCCGACCAATCCACGCGCCAGATCGTGGAGGTCGGGGAGGCGTTCGCAGAGGCACACAGGCTGGGCATGTTCACAGTGCTCTGGTGCTACCTGCGCAACAGCAAATTTAAGAAAGACAAGGATTACCACGTCTCCGCAGATCTCACAGGACAGGCCAACCACCTGGGCGTGACACTGGAGGCAGACATCATCAAGCAGAAGCTTCCGGAGAATAACGGGGGATACCTGGCGCTCGGGCAGGAGTCTTCCTACGGCAAGACGGACAAGCGCGTGTACGAGCAGCTCACCAGCGACCACCCGATCGACCTCACGCGCTACCAGGTAGCCAACTGCTACATGGGACGCATCGGTCTGATCAACTCCGGCGGTGCGAGCGGAGAGAACGACCTGCAACAGGCGGTGGCGACGGCAGTCATCAACAAGCGCGCAGGCGGCTCCGGCCTCATCTCCGGTCGCAAAGCCTTCCAGAAGCCCCTCGCTCAGGGGGTGGAGATCCTCAACGCCATCCAGGATGTGTACCTGTGTGAAGAAGTTACTATCGCGTAATCATGTCCCAAACTGACAATTTCCCATTCGTCTCCGTCATCATTCCTGTAAAAAATGGTGCAGACAGGTTGCGGCTGTGCCTGGAGGCGCTGAGGCAACAAACGTATCCTCGCCATATGTATGAAATTATCGTTGCCGACAATGACTCAACAGATGACATTGCCTCAGTAGCGCGAGCGAACCCCGGCGTGTGTTTCGTACATGAAAAACTGCCGGGACCTGCCGCTGCCCGTAATGCCGGGGTCGCACAGGCAAAAGGAGAAATGCTGGCATTCACGGATGCAGACTGTATCCCCAAACCGGAATGGATTGCAGAGGGAGTGTGCGCCCTTGAACACGCACAGATCATCGGCGGTCGTATCGATGTTATCCCCCCTCGATCACATGCTCCTTCGGTCATCGAAAAATATTCCTATGCCACATCTTTTCGACAACATCATTTCGTCAACAACAATTCTTTTGCTGCTACCGGGAATATATTCATGCGCCGCAATACGTGGGCTGCCGTAGGTCCCTTCGACGCCAGATTGATTGCTCATGAAGATGTGGAATTCTGCCATAGGGCTAAAAAAAAGGGCATAGAGACCGTCTATGCACACGCAGCTGTCGTTACACACCCTATACATTACAGCAACGTTGCTTCCCTTCTCCGTAAAGTCGCATACCACACACGGGGATCCGTGCAGTACTGGCGTTTGCAAGGTGGACATACGATGCCGCTTTTCTCTGCCTTGCTGAAGGACATATTCCCCATTGATGCGCTCTCGCGCACTACATCCCGTAGGCGCGAAGTTGGCTGTATGCGGATGCCTATCCTGCTCATTGCAACGATACGAATATTTCTTTTCGGACCCATTCAATTCTTTTCGCGGCTCTATTTTGCGGCACAAGGAAATCGAATCTTTATGAGGCAATACGCCCCGCCTGAGAAAGGCATTTGATAGATTTGAACAGGGAAGAAGGGGCGCGGCATCCATGCCAGCGCCCCTCTTTGATCACGCCTGCCGCGTCTCGCGCTTCGCGCGCGCGTTGGCGATCGTCTTGCCGATGATCGCGCCGAAGATGCGCTCCAGTTCGCCCGCTTCCTTCAGCAGGCCTTCGCGCATCTCCTCGGACCGCTCCTCGAGGTCCCCCTCGAGGAGAGCCAGCCAGTGCGCGCTCTGGCGCGACTGGCGGCGGCAGTTGCCCATGTTGCGCAGGAACTCCTCGCGGCTGCCGGACTCGTCCGCATCGATGTACGACGCGCCGAGCAGGCCGGAAGAGCGAACGAGGTTGCGGCAGTCACTCAGCGACGCCAGCGTGCGCGGCGTCTTGCGAATGAACGTGCGCGCATCCCGCGCAAAGGTAGATGTCCGCCCGCGCAGATCTGCCTTGCGCGCCGCTGCGTCTGTCTTTGCCTCATACGAGGCAGTCTGTTCCTCCGCAGCCTTGGCGACGGGGGAGCCTGTGGTGGATGATTTGGTGGTAGGCATGCACGCAAAGTACGGCTGTCTCCTCAATCGCGGAAGATGCCGGAGGAACACATAAGCATCCTTTATGGTTTTTTGCGCTTTGCAAAGCCCACAATGACGTTCTACGTTCCCGGAGAACACTTCTGATTTCTCCTCATTCCATAGGATCGAGAATGTATGAAAAAATCATAGAGTCTCTGCATGCCGTAGGAGACCACGAAAATAACCGGCACACATATGCATGCCAGATAGAACACCTGCCAGAGTTGCCCCTCCGGGAAATACAGTATTGTAAGAATCCGATACAGCACCCGGTGGAAGAGGTACATCGTGTACATCGCATAGGCAACCGGTGCAAGAATGCGCGCCATGGCGCTCATGCGCCACTGGGAGAGGAACAACAACAAAAATGTCGGTATGATGGCTGTCAGCGGAACATCTGAGATAAACCGCAGAAACGGAACCTGAATAGGATCCATGGCCATCGCGATGCTTGCCGCGCTGGCTGCCACGAGCAATGTCCATAGCCCAGCGTGCATTCGCCCCGATGCCCCTTGCATTCTGCGCCGCAACAGCAAGCCCCATGTAAACGCAGGAAAATGCAGGAGGATTCGAGGGCTGAATGGCACTCCAAAAAAACCGAGGCACAGATGCAGGCCAATGAACGCAGCAACTGTCAGCACAAAACGCGGCGCTGTCGTGCAGAATCGCGCCAAGAACGGAGCGAGTATGTAGAATTGAAGAAGCATAACGATGTACCAGAGCGTCATAGGCAACGGCAATGCATACATCGATGTGAGAAATACGGCTTTTATGAGCCTTTCGGGCGATTCCAAACCCGAAACGTAAAAACAGGCAACCGCCAGGAGGAATAAAGGGTAGATGCGAATGACGCGATTGCGGTAAAAGGCCAGAGGAGACTCATGAGCCGCTTTCGGGAACAGCAGGTACCCCGATGAAAACGTGAATGTACCCATGACGACCGTAATCATCCGGAGTGTCAGCCAGTTTGTGTACCCGGGGAACGCATCTGTGTAGTTAAACAGATGCCAATACCCAACGATGAACAGTATCGCAACACTCCGTACAATTGTGAGTGCATGACTCTGATTCATTGGCAATTCCTGTGTTTTTCTCTCTTGCATAGCGCCAACAATAACACAGCACATGCCCCGATCAATGCATCCGCTGCGCGTCTGCCTTCGGCGCGGTGCCGGTGGATGAGGAAGAGCACATCACACTTTCAGGTGCTCTCTATTCACCACGAGCTGCTGCCCGATGGCGAAGAGCGTGCTGATTCCCCAGTAGAGCGATACCGCCGCCGGGAACTTGATTGCGGAGAATCCGATCATGAACGGCAGCCCGTACATCATCACCTTCTGCTGCATCTGCTGCGATTGCAGGGCATCTTCCGGCTTCTTCTCCTTCTTCGGCGTCACGTCGATCACATCCTTCTTGCCATTCTTCTTCTTGCGGTTTGCGATGGCGAAGCTCAGTTTCATCTGCAGGAACTGCAGGATGACAAGGAGCGGCGGGAAGATGTACACGCTGGGCCTCGTGAGGTCAAAGCCGAGGAAATTGGTGCCGAATTGCCATGTGAGATTCTGGTACGGCGCGTAGAGCAGATGCCGGGAAAGTTCGAGCGCGGCCCCGTCCTGAATGACGTAGAAGAGCCCGATGAGGAAAGGGAACTGTAGGAGGATGGGCAGGCACGACTGGAACGGATTGATCTTCTCCTGCTTCCAGAGCTTGAGCGTCTCCTGGTTCATGCGCTGCGGGTCTTCTTTGTACTTGCGCCGGATCTCCTCGATCTTCGGCTGAATCAGCTGCAGCTTCTTCTGCCCCTCCAGCGCGTGCTGCGTGGGGATGAAGAGAATCAGTTTGACGATGATGGTGAGAATGATGATCGCAACCCCCAGGTTGTACCCCGGCGTCAGCGACGCGATGAGGATGAGGAGGTTGAGCATCGGCTTCGTGATGAACGTGCGGAAGACGTGCGTAATCGAGCCGGGTTCGTAGATCTGGAACTGTGCGGTCAGCTCCTCCCCACTCCCGGGCAGGGCAAGCGAGAGCGCGTACGTCGCGCGTTCGTTGAAGAGCGAGTACTTCCAGGGCGCCAGGCTGTATTGAATGTGCGCGCCCGCAGGGATCAGAGTGAGCGGCTCGCAGGGCTGTACGGTTTCCACCGCCGTAAGTGGGATGCGCTGCTCTCCCTCTACCTTCCATACCTGGAACGGCGGCATGGGGCACGTGTCCGGCAGCGTAATATCCTGCCCGCTCTCGTTGCGAACCGCGATGACAGGGTGATGGTCGCCCTTCACCGTCGCATCGACCGCGCGCATCGTCACCACGCTCTGCCCATTCTCCCCCGGCGTCTCCTGTGGCAGGAAGTAACGCATGAGCAGATTGGTGCCCATGTAGATGATCAGAAAAATGAGGGCGAAACGCACCAGGGACAGAGCTTTGTTCTCTTGTGCCATTCAAACGGTGGAAAGAAATTTTTGCACGTCCTGCAGGATGTCCGCGAACGCACAGTCGAGACTAGAGGAACGCGGCGCGATCAACAACTGAAGCGTCGGCAATTTTTCCACTTCACGCACGGTGATCCGCAGCGCCTCGCGGCAGCGGCGGCGCATGCGGTTGCGCTTCACGGCGGATTTTTCCAGCTTGGCGGAAACGGCGGTCCCCACGTAGAGCGCCATTGCAGCGGGGTCGACATTCGGATGCTTGGGAGCTCCGCGGAACCAGCGGATGGTCATGCATCTGCCCTTCCATACGTTTCCTTTCCTCAGGACGTAATCATTCACCTTTCGCCCGTGGAGACGCGAGAGCTTCATGCCACGAGTATGAAATTGAAAATGGAAAATGGAAAATGGAAAATGGTTGAATCTGATATGCCCTTCGGAGGTTACTACCCTCCCCATTTTCAATTCTCCATTTTCAATTTTCCATTTCCTGCAGTGCTGCGCTATTCTCCTCGCGTATGGCAACCATAAGCCACGACGATGTCCGGCACATCGCGAAGCTCTGCCGCCTCTCGCTTGAGGAGGACAAGGTGGAGAAATTCAGCAAGGAACTCACATCGATCCTCACGTACATCGATCGCCTGCAGGAGGTGGATACCAAGGGAGTGGAACCGCTTAAGAGCGTCACCGGGCTGACGAATGCAATGCGGGAAGATGCCGTGCGGGCAGACGGCACATCGCCGGATGCGCTGCTTGAGTGCAGCCCGTTGCCCGTCGTAGACCGCCAAATTCAAACGCCTTCTGCGCATGGGTAACATCTCTTCGCTCACCATCGCGCAGGCACACGAGAAATTGCGCTCCAAAGCAATCAGTTCCGTCGAACTGGTACAGTCGTGCATCGACCGGATCGAGCAGGTGGATTCGAAAATCAATGCAATCGTACATCGGAATTTTGAGGAAGCATTGGAGTGCGCGAAAGAGGTGGATGCAGCGGGGAAGTTCGACCACCCGCTCGCCGGCATCCCGTACCTCGCGAAAGATGTGTTCTGCGAGGAGGGAGTGAAGACGACTGCGTGCTCGAATGTCCTGCGTGAGAAGGACTACGTGGCGCCGTTTGATTCCACCACGACCAAACGGTTGAAAGCCGTTGGCGCAATCAGCTTGGGCAAAACCAATACGGACGAATTCACGCAGGGGGCGAGCACGGAGAGTTCCTGCTACGGCGTGACTGCCTGCCCGTGGGATACGGAGCGTGTTGCGGGAGGTTCCTCCGGCGGATCGGCAGCCGCCGTTGCGGCAGATGAGTGCATCTTCGCGCTGGGGACCGATACGGGCGGCTCCATCCGCCAGCCTGCCGGCTTCTGCGGATGCACGGGCATGCGCATGACCTACGGCCGAACCAGCCGGTACGGCGTGATGAGCATGGCAAGCTCACTCGATACCATCGGCGGGCTCACCAGGAACGTAGAGGACTACGCCCTGCTCCTCTCTGCAATCGCGGGGCAGGATCCCCTGGATGCTACGACATCTGATCGGGAGGTGCCCGATTACGTTTCAGCCCTAAAGGAAGGCATAAAAGGCATGAAGATAGGATTGCCGAAAGAGTACTTTATTGAGGGGATAGACCCGCAAGTGGAAGCTGCTGTTCGCAATGCCGCAGATGTCCTGAAGGGGTTGGGGGCAAAGATCACGGAGATCTCACTGCCGCATACGCAGTACGCCATCGCGACCTACTACATCATCGTGCCGTCGGAAGTGAGTTCTAATATGGCGCGATACGATGGCATTCGCTACGGCCACACCCCACTCCGCCAAAGCTCCGCGGGGCAGGCGGAAGAAGCAAACGACCTGATCGACTACTACTTCAAGGCGCGCTCAGCCGGATTCGGAGACGAGGTGAAGCGGCGCATCATGATCGGCACGTACGCGCTCTCCGCCGGGTACTTCGATGCGTACTACCGGCAGGCACAGAGAGTGCGCGCACTCATCAAGCACGATTTCGATGAAGCATTTCAGAAAGTGGATGTGATTCTTTCGCCCGTCTCCCCGACTCCGGCATTCAAGATCGGCGCGCATGAGAATGATCCGCTCGCACTCTACCTGGAAGATATTTTCACTGTCTCCCAGCCACTGGCCGGTGTTCCTGCACTCTCGATCCCCTGCGGATTCTCGAAAGAGAATCTGCCGATAGGCCTGCAACTCACCGGACCGCAGTGGGGCGAAGACACGCTCCTGAAGGTTGGCTACGCCTACGAGCAGGCGACGGATTGGCTTACAAAGAAGCCTGCACTCTAGCAAGCAGAGCTGAACGCTTACCCTCCCGCTGGAAAACGGCGCGTTTCAGCGAATCGAAGAGTGCTCGCCCCGCTTCTTCTCTTCTTCCGCATGACGCACGCACACTGCCGCGACGCGCTGCAAATCTCTGTGCGTAATCCGTGCACCGTCATGAAAAAATAGTGCTAGGCTCTCCTGCGCATCCGCAATCACTGCTGCGGTTTCAGCAGTGGTGAGCCATTCCTCCTGCGCGGGTCCCACGCGCATTGCTTCCTGATTCACTGCGCCAGCCAGGCAATCACGCCAGTTCACTCTGCGTTGGTCAATGGCTTGCTCGCCTGGCGATTGCGGGGATTGAATCAATTGTGCCTCATCTGCTTCCGGTGTTCTGAGGGGTTCTGCTGTAGGCATAGGATAGGGGTAATACTTTTCGAAGAGCAAAATACCCTTCTATCAAAATTAGTCAACCCTATGTAATGGTTCAATACCTTCGCATCACCCTGCGTTACGGTATGGACATGTCCTACACCACCAATCCGCACTTTCCCCGTCTGCGCCTCGAAGCAGCGAGACTTGTTTTGAAGGATGGCTGGAGCACCCGCGAAGTCGCCCGACACACGGGCTTCAACCAGAGCAGCATCGTCCGTTGGGTGAACTATGCGAAATTGAATCATGTTGACCATACCATCCCCACACAAAGCTCACGACCGCATCATCATCCGCGGCAACTGTCCTCAGACGTCGTGCATGCCATTCTGGAGTACCGGCAGAAACACCGGCGTTGTGCTGAGGTATTGCACTACCTCCTCACGAAGGATGGATATATTGTCAGTCTTTCCAGTGTGAAACGCACGCTGAAGCGAGCAGGCGTGACCCGGTATTCCAAATGGAAGCGCTGGCACCGGTACGAGCCTCGTCCGATGCCCGAAAAGCCGGGTCTCCTCGTGGAAATCGACACCATCGTCGATGGACAGTTCACGGATCGTCTTTACATCTACACACTCATCGATGTCTGCTCCCGCTGGACATACGCATACCCTCTGGAGAAGATCAGCACGCACGCAAGTTGGGCATTCGTACGGTCGGCACAGAAAGAACTCCCGTTTCCTCTCAGGCTGCTGCAATCAGATCATGGTGCTGAATTCTCCAAACACTTCAGCAAGCAACTTCTCGCTCATGATATTCAGCATCGTCATACGCATGTCCGCAGTCCCACGGAGAACGGACACCTCGAACGGTTCAATCGGACGATCCAGGAAGAATGCCTGAATAGAATTCCAAAGACGCTTCAGGCGTACCGTAAAGCCATTCCGGAATACCTGCATTTCTACAACACGGAAAGACCTCATATGGCTCTTCAAATGCAAACGCCTCTCAAAGTGATGCAAAGCTATTGATTCTTAAACACCCTAGAAGGAGGCCTTTCCGCTCACACTCTTCCGCCCGGTGCGGGTTAGAAGAGTTCTCTCTTGATGAGCAACCGCTCCAGGCTCCATGCCCCGGCGCCGTAGAGGAAGAGCACTACGAATGCGGCAATGTAGAGCAATGGGAGCTCCCCCCTGTTCTGGATCGGGAGCAGCCCGTTGCCCATATGCGCCGTAGTGTAGGCTCCGATGAGCAGTATGGTTCCCAATACCGCCACGAGCCTCGTCCACACCCCAAAGAAGATGGCCAGACCGCCGGCCAGTTCACAGAGGCCGATGAATCCCATGAACCCGTTCACCTGGAAACCGCCATCCAGCATGCCGAGCTTCTGCAGCCCATGCTGGAGGAAGAGGAAGCCGACGAGAATGCGGAACAGGAGGTAGAGCGGCTGGCTGCCCGCATGCGCGATTCTGGAGAAGAGTGGCGTTGTCATAGAGAGAATGATGAAAGTGCCACCAGTATGGATCGCAACGCCGTATTCTTACAGTTCACCAGAACGGGAATTGTGTGGGATGTTACAGAAAATGGCTGGTCACAATAGAAATACCTGAGAGAAACCTGCGGCTTCCTCTCAGCAAAGACTCTTCTTAATTCTGGCCATGAGCGATTTCCAAGAAGAACCACTTTCCTTTACGCAGGCTTCTCTGCATCTCACAGCCTTTTCATTGGTGTATGCCTCGTAGTACACAAGACGAAGAGGGCGATATGCTCGGGTTGAATCCACATCTCCACTCTGGTGTTCCTGGAATCTCCTGCGAAGATCATTGGTTGAGCCTTTATAAAACCAGTTGGAATTTTTAAGGCTTTGAAGAACATAGAAGTACCACATGGAAATACCATGTTCTGTGTCGAAATAGAAAGACAGTCCCCCTGGATAATATCCGAAAGCAGAATGGAGAATTCGCTTTCCAGAAAGGCAAAAAACCGTTCCATACTCTCTTAGAACGTCTGAGTATGGTACTGGTATGTTACTCCGTACACATGAGAAATGGCGGGACTCGCATGAAAGAGGGCTGGCGGGACTCGCCTGACGTGTCAGGCGGGTCGGGCCACGCCTCGCATGAAAGAGGGCTGGCGGGCCACGCCTCGCATGCGAGGCGTGGCGGGGATGACGGGACTCGAACCCGCGACCTTCCGCGTGACAGGCGGACGCTCTAACCAGCTGAGCTACACCCCCACAGGTGTATTCGCAGAATACTTGTAAAGATCAATGCCTCTTCAGGCGAGGCTGGAAGCTGCCTGCCCGCCGAAGTCCTTAGGACGAAGGCGGGAGCTACACCCCCACAGGTGAATCGGGTTTTGAGAAAAGAACAGGCGGCGAAACAGTACAGCAGAACTGCGAGGTCTGACAACGAAATAGCAGGGTTTAGGATACGAATGGCAAAGACGAGCTATAGCGGTACTCTCACTGAATATACAGCAACGGATTCTTCTTCACGCCACGCAGCTGTACCTCGAAGTGCACGTGGATGCCCGTCGGACCGTACACCAAACCCGTAGCCCCCATGTCTGCGATCTTCTGCCCGCGCTGCGCATAGTCCCCTGCCTTCACATTGAGCGCCTTGTTGTGCCCGTACAGCGTGATGAGACCGTTCCCGTGGTCAATCTCAATCACGTTTCCGTATCCACCATTCCAGCCGTAATCGGCACGAATGACCGTGCCGGCTTCCGCCGCGTAAATGGGACCTCCTCCGCGCTCCTGCAGATCGAGCGCGTAGTGCCCCGCATGGTAGTACTGCGTGATGAAACATACGTCGCTGCAAGGTTTCTGCAGGACGCCGCCGCTCGGCTCCGGCGTATAGACCGTGGGTGCCGCGACAGCCTGCTGCTGTTCTTGCACAGAAGGCTGGGTCGTGGGCTGTTGCACCGGACGCGGCGCAGTTGCAACCTGCGTCGGGGCACGTACGATCGGCTTGCCGCCCGGAATAATGAGTTCCTGGCCTGCCATGATGAACCCACCGCTGATTCGATTCTGCGATGCAATCTGGTCTATCGGCACCCCGTAGATTTCTGCGATGCCAAGCAGCGTCTGCCCGCGCTTCACGCTGTGCAACACGCCATCGACGGGCAGAATGAGCAACTCCTGATTCGGCTGTATCGCTGTGCCCTGTTCCAGATTATTCGACCAGACAATCGTCTCGACGCTGATACCGTACCGGCTTGCCAGCTTCTCCAGGCTCTCGCCTGCTTTCACCGTGTGGTACGTTCCTTTCGCATACGCGCGACGCGCACCCTGTTGCGTGAGGGAGGAAGACTTCATGAGGAATCCGTCCTCCACCAGGAGAAACTGCTGCGTCGGCTGCGTCACTTCTTCAGGCGCGAGAGCTGCTTTGGGTATGTACGGCGGAAGGAGCGTGCTCACGATAAATCCAACTGTGCAGAGCGCTTTGACGCGCCTGGACAGCCAAAGGACAGTGGGATCTGCAGGAGGATACACGAATGGAGGGTTACAACAACGTGGTGCTCATCGCACTCATGATTGATTTCATGTCTTCGTAGCGTGCGATGGAATAGAGCAGAACGGCAATGTACTGCCTGCCACCTACTTCGAATGTGGACATCAGGCACTGCCTGGCGCCGTCTGTCGTCCCTGTCTTCCCTGCTATGAGCTCATGAGACTTATGGAGCAATGCATGCGTGTGGCTCAAATTCACCTCTGTGCCCTCCAGGCTCCAGATGCGTTCCCATCGCATCTGCATGCGTTCAGCAAGCTCCTCTTTGCCCAGTACGAACTTCGTAAGCAGCGCGATATCCCGGGGCGTGGAGTACTGGGTTCCATGATCCAGGCCGATCGGATCAGCGTACGACGTTCCGCTGAGACCCAGCTGCTGCGCACGCTCATTCATTGCAATCACAAACTCTGCTACCGAACCGCTGTGAAATTCTGCGAGCGCCGTTGCAGCATCGTTGCCCGATGCAATAAGCAGCGCAGAGAGGAGATCCCCCACAGTGAAACGTTCCCCCTGCGGGAGGTACGCGCGATTCCCAATGGCAACCGCTGCGTTCCTGGAAATGGTTACCACCTCGTCCATCGCATGATTCTCCACGATCAGCAACGCTGTCATTAACTTCGTGAGGCTCGCCATGGGCCGTTGCATTGTCGCCTGCATGGCGTAAACCGGCTGACCGCTCTCCGCATCTACCACAATGACGCCTGATGCGGACAGCGGGGTGCGCAGCTCAAGGGTACGGGCAGGAGGCGCAACGGCGAGGTACTCCACAGCGCTGCTCTGTCCCGACATGCCTACGAGAGGCAATACTCCGAGAAGGAGCGCCGACAGGAGTGAAGCATACATCTCAAGCAGGATACGAGGCTTCCCCGGAGCGGTGAAGTGAATCCTCAAATTTTACTGAACGGTTTTGCCGGTACGGTCAAGCAAACTCACTTGTATACAACGCGATCTTTCAGGCGAAGATCTATGTACTCTTGCGCAGCATCTGGTCCGAGAGCTTTGAGGAATGTTCGATATCTCTGCAAGTGCTCTTCTACGCTGCTGCGGGCATCGAACCAGAGCACCGGTCGTAGGACTCCACTCTCCGCCGCACGCTCAACCAGGAGGTGGTACTCCTGCCCCCGGAGGAAGACGGTCCGTTCCAGCGTCACGAATCCCAACTGCGATAAGAGCGCCTGTTCCGTGTCATGGATGCGCTGCAGGAATGCGGGAATGAGTACGATGCCCCCCGGCTGCGGTCTCGCACCCCAGTCTACCAGGCGGATAACGGGGAGATCGGGCTGCGGATCAGCGGCAGTGACATACATGCCCTCATTCGTCAGGAAGTCGTACAACGCTCCCGATCCGGCGGTTGGCTGCCCCCCATCCCCCGGTGCATCCGGGCTCACAATGACCATCTGCGCCACCAGAGGATCGAGTGTCACTGTGACAGACACATCGGACGGATACTCTTTGGCAATGTTCACCCGATCAATATCCGGCACCGCATCGCGCAGTAACGAGAGCACCTCGAGATTCGAGAGGAACGCGGTATGCCTGCCGAAGATGGGAGCGAGCGCCATCTGGACTTTCTCGATATCCAGGCGCGGATCCGTGCGCTTGATATGCACTGCACGCACCTGTACCACGGGGGAAAAGAGCAGGAACCCCAGGACGAACATGAGCGCCGCCAGCACTCCTGCCAGGAACCACCGCACGATAAACCGCTGCCAGTCAACGTACAGATGCTGCATCCGACGCATCATCCGACGCATTTTCTCTTTGCGTAATTGCTTTCTGGTCGTACGCCTCCGGTCTGCCAGATCGCGCATGCGCCTGGAGACAGGCCGATTGTACTGGCGCGGCAAACGCCGCGCGGACCGTAGAGACATGGTCACATCATACGAGATATCGCCAGTGAGACACCTGCCTGCGGCGAGTTGTCCGATTGTTAAATCGCTCAATTGTTTCTTGGCAGTATTCATGAATGCAACAGTGCCTGAACAATTTAGCCATTTAACAATTCCGAACTCTCTGTTGGAGAGGCATGATACCGGTCATGAAGGTCGCCCTTGTCGCAGACTGGCTCCCGGTATTCGCAGGCGCCGAGCACGTCATTGAGGAATTCTGCGCTCTCTGGCCGGATGCTCCGCTCTACACAACCGTTGCGCGACGCGATCATCTGGGGCCGCTCAACCGGCGGCGCATCCTCACCGGAAGGCTGCAGTGGCCGTACCGCCTTCTCCAGAACCATAAGCTTCTCCTTCCATGGATGCCCCAGGTGCTCGAACGCATCGACCTGCGCGGATACGATGCCGTCCTGAGTTCATCCCATGCGGTCGGCAAAGGCATCATTCCTCCCAGCGGTGCCGTACACGTCTGCTACTGCCATACTCCGATGCGCTACGCCTGGGAGATGGAACAGCAGTACCTCGCGGACTTCCGCGTGCCCAAGCTTCTGCGCAAATTGGTACAACGCAAGCTGAAGGAACTGCGGCGGTGGGACCTCACGACCGCCAAACGCGTTGATGCGTTCGTCGCGAACTCCTCTGCAACGCAGGAACGCATCCGCAGAATTTACAATCGCGAGAGCACGGTGATCCCGCCGCCGGTGAATGACGAGTTCTTCGACCATGCTCTGGTTCCGGCTGCAGACAGAAATGCTTACTTTCTCGCCGTCGGACGACTGGTCCCCTACAAACGTTTTGATTTGCTCATTACGGCGGCGAACGCGCTGCGGTTCTCCCTCAAAATCGTAGGAACGGGGAGCGAAGCATCCAAACTGAAGCGCATTGCCGGTCCGACGGTGGAGTTCCTGGGCTACGTGCCGGATGAGGAGCTGCCCCCTCTCTACGCCCATGCCAAAGCGCTGCTCTTTCCGCAGGTGGAAGATGCCGGCGTCGTCCCGCTGGAAGCGCAGGCATGCGGCACTCCGGTCATCGCGCTGGGCGAGGGGGGAATCTGCGACACGGTGATTGCCGGGAAGACGGGCATTTTCTTTGCTGAGCAGACAGTCGCCGCGATCGGCGATGCGCTCTGCGCATTCGCCGCACGCTCCTTCTCTGCAGAAACTATCCGCTCCCACGCGCAGCAGTACAGCGCGAGAAACTTCCGCGAACAGATTCTGCAGATGCTGGAGAAAACGCGCCGGGATGTGCGCGGCGATCACTGATCTTCCCGTGCGTCGCGCTCGTCTTCTATCTCTCCGACGAGTTCCTCTATCACGTCTTCCAGCGTCACCAGCCCGACCGTCTTGCCGTCTTCCTGCACGACCGCCTGATGCTTGCTGCTGTCCCTAAACAGCATGAGCAAGCGGTCGCCGCGCGTGCCTGTGGATACGACCAGCGTCGGTTCCATGATGGCACGCACTTTCTTTTTTCCCTGCCCCTCCACAACCGCCTGGAGGATGTCGTAACTCATCACCACTCCGCGTATGTCATTGATCGAGCGGCCTGCCACCGGGTAACGGGAATGGTTCTCGCGAAATACTTTCTGCACCGCCTCTTCGATCTTCTCGCCCTCCTCCAGGTACACGATGTCTTTGAGCGGCGTCATGATATCGTGCGCGGTTTTGTCGTTGAGAATGAATGCCCGGTGCACGAGCTGCCCTTCGTCGCTCTCGATGTGCCCCGCCTTGCGGCCGATTGTCGCGAGGGAACGTATCTGCTGCTCCGTACCGATCTTCCTTGCCTCCCCGCGCTTGAAGAGATCGGTCATCTTCTCCATCAGCACGATGACAGGCAACAGGACGGTGGTGAGAGCGCGTATGGGGAACGCAACCGGAATCGCAACGCGATGGGCATAGTGTATGCCGATGCTCTTGGGCAGGATCTCGGAGAAGATGATGACGCTGAACGTGAGCGCCGCGGTGGTGATTGCCAGCATCGCATCGCCGTAGAGATGCAGGACCCTGTTCCCCACGAGCACGGAACCCACGATGTTCACGACGTTGTTCATGATGACGATGCCGATGATTGCGCGGTTGAGTGACTGCTGGACGCTCTTGAGCACAAGCGCGCCCTTCCGTTTCTCGCGCAGGAACGTTTCGACCTCCGCCTGCGAAATGGAGAGCAACGCCGCTTCCGCTCCGGAGAAGAAAGCGGAAAAAATCAGGACGCCGACAATGAGCAACATCAGCCCGGTCATAGCCTGTTATGATTTTGGTGATTTCTTTGGAGGGGGTCTTCCATCTGCGCGTCCACAGTAGCAAAGAAGCTGTTTTTTTTGTAGTATTTTCCCCATGGAACGTAATCCTGATTCCCACAAAGGGGAGAACGGAATCGTCGCAATCGTCGGCGGATCTGCCACGATGCACGGGGCGCCGCTCTTCTCCGCGCTCGCAGCGGAAGCCAGCGGCGTCGACCTGGTGCACGTGATGCTTCCCCGCTGCCACGCGGACGCAGCGAAAGCGATGTCGCTCAACTTTCAGGTGCGCCTGTTTGCGGGTGATGAGCTCGCTGCACAAGATACGGAAGCTGTCCTGGAGTGCCTGGCAAGCGTGGACTGTGCGGTTCTCGGTCCGGGTATCGCGCACGGCAATGCCGCCTCCATCCGCGCGCTGGAAGCGATTATAGAAGGCGCCGCATGCCCGCTGGTACTGGATGCCGCCGCGCTCCAGCCGACGACGCTCTCGCTGGTCCAAGGGAAGACCGCAGTGCTCACGCCGCATTTGGGGGAATTGGAACGAATGGAAGTGCGGCCGGAATTGATCGGAGAAGTAGCCACGCAGAACAATGTCACCCTCTTCCTCAAAGGTCCGACTGACAGGCTGGCACTCCCCGACGATGAAATTCTCTCCATCAAAGGCGGGAATGCGGGGCTGACGGTAGGAGGAACGGGTGATGCTCTTGCAGGGCTTATTGCAGGGCTGATCGGGCAGGGCATGCCGCCCGGAAAAGCATGCCTCCTGGCAGGAGAACTGATGAAGAAGGCAGCGGAAGAACTCTTTGCAGACCTGTGGTTCGCATACCGCACGCAGGATGTGATTGCGCGCATTCCTCACCTCCTCTGCCGGACGTTCGATACCCATCATGTTTGAAAATCCGTTCCCGCTGTTTGAACAATTCGCGGATCGGTTACGCGTCACGATTTTCCGGCGTGAGGACGGGTTCTCTGATGCAGCGGCGCTGCGCCACTTCGGCGGAGCAGGAGGAGCAAGCCTGTGGCAGGTGCACGGCGGGGAATCTCTCGTTGTGCGACAACCGACTGAACGTGCGGAGAAAGCCGACGGCGTAGCGACCGATACAACCGGACTCGTGCTGAGCATCCGCTGGGCGGACTGCCAGAACTTCGTCATCTATGCTCCGAACCAGCATGTGGCAGGCATCCTTCACGCCGGATGGCGCGGGCTCGCTGCCGATGCGCTGGCAAACCACTACGCCCTCCTGAAGGAAGAGTGGGGCATCCTGCCGGAGGAAACGTACGTCGGCGCAGGACCGTCGCTCTGTACGGCATGCGCGGAATTCTCGGATCCTGCAGCTGAATTACCCGGCGCTGACCCGCAGTTCTCCCATGGAAAGCACGTTGATCTGCGCGGCATCGCAGATGCGCAACTGGATGCAATCGGAGTCCCGCGGAGCCAGAGGGAACGTATAGAAAACTGTCCATGCTGCTGCCCGAATGAGTACTGGACGTACCGCGGCGGGGATAGGGAATCCGTCCTGAGCGGCCGCACGAATGCACTGGCATGCATGCTCCTTGCATGAGGAGACAAATCAACTGTACAAGATGTACAGTTTGCTTACGGGACATTTATTCTTAGCAAGAAAATGCAGTACGACTGTTTTCTGCTTTCACAAGGGAAGAACGTGGACTTTCTGGCATCGAAAACAGTAGAGTTTCCTCAGTCTCAACGTCCCGTTAGTGCAGTCACGTTTCTTCTCAATCAGCTTGTAAACGGGAGGCCTAATCTCCGCCGGTTGCGATCGACGGATGCGGTCACCCACCTAACCATCAGGGGACAAGCGCTGCTGCACGACGGTCGTTTGGACAAACAATCGTGAATGGAAAACCTACGGTTTTCCCCTCACGGACACCCCTTTCCCTTTGAGCGGTGTCGCTCCAGCGTCGGGGCCCGCCTGCGGCACCCAACGCTTCGCGACGATTCTTTCGCAATTTAACAGTGTGGCCTTGCGGCATTGCGCTGTATTCTTTCCGTGTGCAGCCTCTCCAGGAAAGAACCCGGCTGGCAGATTCTCTCCTCGCGCCCTATGCAGTGAAGCACGGCGACGGGTTGGGTCGTATGCAGCAGGAGGAAGAAGATACAACCCGGCTCAAGTTCCAACGGGACCGCGGTCGCATCGTACACACGCAGGAATTCCGTCGGCTCAAAGGGAAGACGCAGGTTTTCGTCGGGGGCGGCGGCGACCACTTTCGCACGCGCCTGACGCATACGATGGAGGTCGCAGGCATCAGCAGGGACATCGCACGCGCGCTCAGGCTCAATGAAGACCTGTCGGAGTGCATTGCCCTCGCACATGACTTGGGACACCCGCCCTTCGGCCATGCGGGGGAAGAGGCGCTGGACGCCTGGATGAAGGGACAGGATTCCTCCTTTGAACACAACGTGCAATCGCACCGCGTGGTCACGATTCTGGCTGAACATTCTGCGCTGTTCCAAGGGCTCAATCTGAATCAGGAAATCCTGGATGGGTTGCTCAAACACCGCACACCACACGATGAGCCGGGGCAGAAAGGCGACCTGCGTGCGCCATCCCTCGAGGCGCAGGTCGTGAACATCGCAGATGAGATCGCCTACTCCGCGCACGATTGCGAGGACGGGCTCGGAGCAGGACTCTTCACTGCCAGGCAATTGGGAGGCATCCCGCTTGCGAAAGAGGCGTACATGCGCGCGCATGCGCGCGGCACTTCCCTGCGCGGCGCGCTGATTCATCTGCTCATAACAGACTTGTACCAGGCGACCGAAGAGGAAATCGCGTCTCATCGTATTACAACGCTGGACGGCGTCTATGCAGCACACGCACCCCTCGTGCATTTCTCTGCTGTAATGCAATCTCTGCTCACTGAACTCCGGCAATTCCTGTGGGACCACATGTACAACCACCCATCGGTGCTGGAAATGAGCAGCGCGGGGAAGGCTGTGGTCACATCGCTCTGCGGGATATACGTGCAAGAGCCAACGGAGAAAGTGCTCTCGCTGCAGAATCGTACGAAGGGTTCGTTGCCCGAAGCGGTGAAAGATTACGTTGCGGGGATGACAGATGCGTACGCCTTTCTGCAGGCAGAGGGGAATGGAATTCCCATGGCAACGATGCGTACAATTCTCGGGAGAAACGAATGATTGTGCTATTGCTCTATTGTTCGCAAACAGAGTGCAGGTTTGCTTCGATGGTTTTAGCAATAAAGCAATGAAGCAATGCAAAAATGCTGCGGAGATACTCGTCCAATTACTCCGCATCGTACCGCCACGGCGGCAGCAGCGTGAGCGGATCTACGTGCGCTCCGTTTACGATTGTTTCGAAGTGCAGATGCGGTCCCGTCGAGAGCGAGCCGGCACCCTTGCTCCCCGGCCTGCCGCCGGAGAGGGCGATCGGATCGCCCTGCCGCACTATCTGTCCTTCCTGCACGAGGAAGGAGGAAACGTGCCCGTACAGCGTCGCAACGCCCTGATGACTGAGAATCAGATAGCTGTACCCCAGCCCGTTATCCGCAACCTCCATCACTTCTCCGTCTGCAGGGGCACGTATCACCGAATTCTGCTCCACGGGAATGTCTATCGCATAGTGGGGCAGGCCGAACCGCTCTTCGTACGCCGCATCCATGAATCGTGCGGAGAGCCCGAGAAGCGGTTCAACCGGCCAGATGAGTGAGGCAACCGGACCGCGCAGCGCCGCACTGATTCGCCCTCCGCGCAGTTCTGCTTCCCAGACCTGCGTGAGCGATGCAAGTAGTTCCTGCTCTGCTGCGCGGCGATTCTTGAGGAGCTCCACCAGCCGGTCCCGCGCCTCCGCGAATGCCCGCTGCAGATCCGGGTCCTCCCGATCCCGCACGAGTTCCTGCTCCTGCTCCAGAGCGCGCAGTTGGAAACGCAGGATTTCTTCCTTGCGTTCCAGAACCGCATCCTGCTGACGCGCCTGCCGCACTCCCTCCTCCGCATCCCTCATATCCTGCTGTGCGCCTTGTGCGGCTCCTCCCGTAGAAGCCTCCAGTCGTCCACTGCTCGCGGGCGGCACGGTTTTCACCGTCCACACCATAAAACCCACGATGCTGATGAGCACCGCGAGCGTCGCCCATGGCCGCGAGATGTGGATACGTATATGCATCGAACTATTGTAGCAGAAAACAACTTTCTGAACCAGATCGAGGGGATGTACAGAGATCAGAAGTCAGAAGTCAGAAATCAGAAGTCAGAGGTCAGAGGTCAGAGACCAGAAAACTGACTTCTGCTCTCTGCTCTCTGCTCTCTGCTCTCTGATATCTGTTCTCTTACTTCTCCGCCGCCACAAATCGCTTCATGAACGCAGTGACCAATTTACCAAAGATCTCGTGGAACTCCTGAACGCGCGCTGGAATCGCTTCGAAGGAATCCGGCTTCACATAGAGCCCCTGGTTGATCTCTATCTGGATTCCCGGAACGAGGAATGGGGGAATCCTGCGGCGATGGCAGTGGTGCCCCAGAATGTACTTGCCGGTGTAGGGGAAGTTGATGCGGACGGTGTAGCCGCGCTCCTCGAAGAACTCGCGAAAGAAGACCGTGTGTTCGCGTGAGCAGGTGGAAAAATTCATATTCCCCAGGTTGATATCCGGCCGCTCTTCCCCGTTGTCCACCTTGAGTTTTGGGCCCACGGGAAGGTACGAGTGGCCGTCTATGAGGAACTGCACGTTGGGCATGTATTTATCAATCTGCTCATGGTACGGATCATGGTGTTTGCGGATGAGGACGTCTGCGATTTCCTGGGAAGGCTCCTTGCTGTAGACGCTCTTCTCATCCCACGTCGTGTGCACGATCACGCCCTCTGCCGCCTGTTCGTACTCACGCGAGATGTCATCCGGCGCGCGGTTCACATCTACAATCACGCGCGAAATGTTCGTACTCACGACATACGCGTTTTCGATTCTGAAAATCTGGTCCGTGTAGAGGTCGGTATATCCCAGGAGTTCCTGATCGCTCAGGGAGATGATATCAGCCACTTCCTCAGGGACCTCCGATCCTGCATGGGGAATGGAGATGAGGAGAGGTTGCAGATCATTCCTGTTCTCCATGGTGCTGCGTGATCGTATAGGTGGAAGTGAAGAACTTGAGAGCGGGAAGGACGATGCGCTGTCCATTGGATCCGAGGATCACGCTCGTGAGCGTGAACGCCTGTACCATGCCTGCGGAGCCTTCGATCATGAGCGTGTCACCGACATGCACGTGCTGCCTGAGTTGGTAGCACGCGCACATATTCTCGAGCAGCGTCTTGCAGGAGATGATGAAGGCGATCCCCAACAAAACCAGGAATGCTACGAACGCCAGCAGCACGTTCGTCGTGATGATCGAGAGGTCGAATCCCAGCTGGACGAAGACGAGGTGCAGCACGAGGAGCAGCACCGCGATGTAGACCACCTTGCCTGCGATAATCGAAAAATTCACATGGGCTCTGCCAAGCGTCTGCTCTACGAATACCTGCAGGAACTTGGCGAGCAGCATGCCGAAAACGACGATGAGCAGCGCGGCGATGATCTGCGGGATGAACCGCGTGACGATTGCGAGCGCATTGGAGACCTGTTCCAGGTTGAGCACGTCTGCAGCGAAGATCAGGGTGACGAGCACTCCCAGCCAGAAGATGAGCAGGGCAAGAATGTGCGAAATGTTCTTGTGAATGCCGACGTTGTGCAGCATTTTCTGGAGCGGCGTTTTTCCTGCCAGCTTATCCAGCGCGAAGAACTCCATAATGCGTATGGCCAGAAAGTAGAGCCCTGCAGAAATCAGGAGCCCCACGCCTATGATGATGACGGCAATCACCGCCTCCGGGAGGATGTTGCCGATTTTTTCGTACGTTTGGCTGGCCGCAGAACCCAGCATTCCTTTCAGCTGCGAAAAAACGTTTTCCATACGGAGAAGAGTAGCACAATTCTTTGCTGAAATTCAGAAAAAGCCCCAGGAGATAACTTGTCTTTCTCTTTTTATTTTTATTTCTCCTGCGTGTTCATTTTCTTCTGCAGAGATGCAATGTACTCATCGATCTTCAGCTCCTTCTGCGCCACCCCCGTTTCCATGGCCGCTTTCGCGACTGCCGGAGCGACGCGCAGCACCACGCGCGGATCGAGCGGCTTGGGGATGATGTACGTCCTCCCAAAAGAGAGCGACTTGAGCTTGTATGCGGCAAGCACTGCATCCGGCACGTCTTCCTTTGCCAGATCCGAGAGCGCCCGGACGGCTGCCAGTTTCATCGCATCGTTGATCGCAGTCGCACGCGTATCCAGCGCGCCGCGGAAGACCGCCGGGAACGCCAGGACGTTATTCACCTGATTGGGATAATCACTCCTGCCGGTGGCGATAATCGGTTCTCCGCGCGCCTGTTGCGCTTCCTCGTACGTAATTTCCGGCTCGGGATTCGCGAGCGCGAAGATGATGGGATTCTCCACCATGCTCTGCGCCATACCTTTGGAAACGCAGTGAGCAGTGGAAACGCCGATGAAGACGTCTGCCCCTTTGAGCACATCGGCAATGGTACGCAGCTGTGTTTCGGATGCGAGTTCGAACTTGTGCGGCTTCATATTCTCCTCCCTCCCTTTGTAAATCACCCCCTTGGAATCGCAGACAACGATGTTCTCCCTACGCGCGCCGAGCTGAGCGAGCATCTGTACGATTGCATGCGCTGCTGCGCCTGCGCCGCAGAACACAATGCGCACGTCGGGGAGCCGTTTATCGGCAATCTCCAGCGCATTGAGCAACGCCGCAGAGACAACGATCGCCGTCCCGTGCTGGTCATCGTGGAAGACGGGGATGGAGAGCTTTGCAATCAGTGCTTTCTCCACGGCGAAACACTCGGGCGATTTGATATCCTCCAGGCAGATTGCGCCGAAGGTCGGCGCGATGCGCTGCGCAATGTTGATGATCTCTTCGGGTTCCTGCGTATCCAGCTCTATGTCGAATACGTCTATGTCGGCGAACCGCTTGAAGAGCACGGCCTTCCCCTCCATCACCGGTTTCGCCGGAACCGGCCCCTGGTTCCCGAGCCCCAGGAGCGAGGTGCCATTGGAAAGGAGACCCACCAGATTGCCCTTGCTTGTGAAGTCGTACGCCTTCAGATGATCCTTCGCGATTTCCTTGCACACTTCGGCTACGCCCGGCGTGTACGCCAGGGCGAGGTCCGCCTGCGTCGCGAGCGGCTTGGTCGGAATGACTTCGATTTTCCCGGGGCGATCTCCCCTGTGGTATGCCAGTACGTCTTCTTTTATGACTTTCATAAGGTGATTCCAGACTACAGGAGCTACTTTTAAAAATCCAAAATACGAAATGAAAAGCGCGGTCCCCCTTCGTCCGCCTGTGGCGGACCACGTCCCACGTCAAATCGCTTCTCGCTCTGCTGCGAGCGATTTTACGTGGCAGGTCACGTCGTTCGCGAACGACGTGGCAGGCGCGGCAGGGATCGAACCTGCGACCCCAGGTTTTGGAGACCCATGCGCTGCGCGCATCAATCTTATTGATTGCCCGCTCGGACAAGCCTCGCGGGGCCAACTGAGCTACGCGCCGACTGCGGATGTTTGGCAGGTCACGTCGTTCGCGAACGACGTGGCAGGCGCGGCAGGGATCGAACCTGCGACCCCAGGTTTTGGAGACCTGTGCTCTACCAACTGAGCTACGCGCCTACGCTGCAAAAGACAGCATGTATAGTACTTTGCGGAAGTCGTAAGAGAAACAGAGAAATGGAAAATTAAAAATTGATAATTATTCATTTCAATTCTCAATTTTCCATTATTCATTATTTTCTCTTCCACTTCCTCGGCGGAGCATTGCGTTTTTTATCCAGCAACTGCGCCGCGAGTACGAGATCGACGTCTTCCGGCAGTATGCGTTTGGGGAGTGATGCGTTCGTTTTTCCATCAGTGACGTACGGGCCATAACGTCCGTCTTTCACCTGGATCTCCCCGCCGCTCGTGGGGTCTTTGCCCAGCACTTTGATCGGCTCCGCCTGCTTCTTCTTCTGCTCCTTCATGTCCTCCATGTACTGCACCGCATCTTCCAGCGTGACGGAGGCGGGGGATTTGTCCTTGGGGACGGAGACGTTCTTCTCGCCGATTTTGAGGTACGGGCCAAAGCGGCCGATGGTGACGATCACTGTTTCGCCATTGAGTTCCCCTATCTCTTTGGGGAAGATGAGGAGACCGAGCGCCTCCTCCAGCGTCACATCTTCCGTTGTCTTGCCTTTGGCGAGTGATGCGCTGCGCGGCTTTGTCCCTTTCTTCAGATCCTCCTCCCTCCCCAGTTGGACATACGGACCGAAACGGCCGGATTTCGCTATGACTTCCAGCCCGGTCTTCGGATCTGTACCGAGTATGCGCTCCTTCATCACTTCCGCCTTGGAGAGCGTCTTCGTCTTCGATTCGACCAACATGTTGAACGGCTCATAGAAACGTGCGAGGAATGCGCCGCCCTTCAGCGTTCCCTCTGCGATATCATCCAGGGACTGCTCCATCTTTGCGGTGAACTGGATGTCGACGATATCGGAAAAGTGCTCCGTGAGCAGGTCCGTAACACGGAATGCAATGTCTTCCGGAATGAGCTGTTTCCCTTCTTTGCGTATGTACCCGCGCTGCTGCACGGTACTGATGGTCGGAGCGTAGGTACTCGGGCGGCCGATGCCTTCTTCCTCCAGCTTCTTGACCAAACTCGCTTCTGTGTAGCGCGGCGGCGGCTTGGTGAAGTGCTGCTGAGACTGAAGTTCGTTGCAGGTAAGAGCATCCCCTTGCTTGAGCGGCGGCAGATGTTTTTCGCCATCGCCCGCATCTTCCTTTCTAAAATCATCCTCCGATTCATCCGTTCCTTCGGAATACACGCGGAAGTAGCCGTCGAAGGTCACTGTCTGCCCCGTTGCACGGAACGTGTATGCGCCCGCGGAGATATCTGCGCCGACACGCTTGAGTTCCGCCACCGGCATCTGCGTGGCGATCGTCCTCAGCCAGATGAGCGTGTAGAGCTTGAGTTGCTGCGTATCGAGCACGTCCTTCAGAGATTCCGGCGTTCGCTCCATCTCCGTGGGACGGATTGCTTCATGCGCTTCCTGCGCGCCCTTGCTCTTCGTCTGGTACTTGCGCGGCTCGGAGAGGATGTACTCCCGGCCGTAGAGCTTCTCGATCGTGCGTTTGGCGTCTTCGAGCGCCTTGGTACTCAAATTGACGGAGTCAGTACGCATGTAGGTGATGAGACCCATCGCACCTTCTCCTTTGCCCAGGCTGATGCCTTCGTAGAGTTGCTGCGCCACAAGCATCGTCTGTTTCACGGAGAATCCCAGTTTTCTGCCCGCCTCCTGCTGGAGCGTAGAAGTCGTGAACGGCGGAGGGGGAGATTTGCGCACCTCTTTCTCTTCTATCTGTGAAACTTCGTACGAAGCTCCCTTGAGATCCTGTAGAACCGAGGAAGCCTCGCTCTCATTTGCCGGCACGAATTTTTTGCCGTTCTTGTTCCTGAGTTCAGCGATGCACTGCTCCTGTCCGGAAGTCAGCAGATCTGCCTCGATCGTCCAGTACTCCTGTGGCTTGAATGCCTGTATGGTGCGCTCGCGATCGACGAGGATGCGCACCGCCACGGATTGGACTCGGCCTGCGGAGAGACCGCGGTAGACCTTCTTCCAGAGGAACGGCGAGAGGGTGTACCCCACTAACCGGTCCAAAATCCTGCGCGCCTGCTGCGCATCGACCAGGTGCATATCGATTGTCCGCGGGCTCTGTATTGCTTCCTGAATCGCGCTCTCCGTAATCTCATGGAACACGATGCGTTTGATTTTCTTCTCCTTCCCGGGCTTGAGCACCTCGACCAGATGCCAGCCGATTGCTTCTCCCTCGCGATCTTCGTCTGTTGCGATCCAGAGGTCATCTGCTTCTTTGAGCGCATCTTTCAACTTCTTTACCGTCGTTTTCTTCTCGGCGGGAACTTCGTACGTAGGCAGGAAATCCGCATCGGTATCCACGCCAAGCGTGGACTTCGGCAGATCGCGAACATGCCCCATGCTCGCATGCACGTCGTAGTCCTTCCCGAGGAAACGTTTGATAGTCTTGGCCTTTGTGGGGCTTTCTACAATGACGAGGTGGCTGGGCATCTTCTTCCTGTTTTGGGAGAGCGTACAGGCACCGAGCCTAGTGAGAAACATTACTCCTTGTCAAAGAATTGGCGCATGGGGTTCCTGGCTCTTCGTTCTTGGTTACGGCCCACGCCGGCAGCGAAGTACCAGTGCAGTGGCTACCAACCAGGAAGCATTTTCTATGCACTCTCACCTATGCACGGTGCGCCAGCATCCTGAATCAACCACCTGCCATTCTTTGCAGGATATCTGCTGCCAAACGCCGAAATACCATGTTTTCCCCAATTTGTGAGTATCTTTCTTGATCATCATTTTTGGCTTATTGAAGCCATTCTCACGATGAGAAGCCAAAAAACAGCCACGAATACCATGTTTTGCGCTTGATGATGCGAAGAAGGGGCATACACTGGACCTTGGCTTATTTCTTACCCCACTTCTTTATGTCCAAGCAGGACCTTATCAACGCCATTGCGGACTCTGCGGGGATCACCAAGCGTGCTGCAGGGGATGCACTCGAGGCTTTCATCGCCTACGTGACGAAGAACCTCAGGGCTGGCAAGAACGTCACCGTGACAGGCTTCGGAACCTACAAAGTTTCCAAGCGTGCAGCTCGTCAGGGCGTGAACCCCCGCAACCCGAGCCAGCGGATTTCCATCCCTGCCATGAAGGTCCCTACCTTCAAGGCCGGCAAGACGCTCAAGGATGCAGTTCGCTGATCCACTAGTATAATTTTGTGACTTGAACACGGGAAGAAACCTCCATGAACATGGGGGTTTCTTTTTAGGAAAAAACGGGAAAAGGGAATGTGGCGATACACAGAAACTCTTTTCCCTCTTTTCCTTTTCCCTCTTCCACTTGCAACCTCTCGATCAGTCGCTATCCTGACGCGCATGGACGCAGCGCTCGTACGAGAAACACTCGGCTCTCTCCTCACGCACCTCAATCTTCCTTTCGATGCCATCGAGCTTGCGGATGGAGAAGGATTCACGCGTATCGATATACGCTCCCCATCAGCCAGCCGCATCATCGGCTGGCATGGTGAGACGCTCAACTCGATCCAGCACCTGCTCAAGGCGATCATCCGCACCAAGGAACAGTCGGAAAAGAGTCCGTTCCTCGTGCTGGATATTGACGGCTACCGCCGTGATCAGGAAGAGAAAGTCTGCAAGGCGGCAGAGCGCAAAGCAGATTTCGTACGAAGGACCGGGAACAGGGTGGCCCTGCCCCCCATGAGCCCATACTTCCGGCGCATCGTGCACCTGCACATCGCCAATACTCCCGAACTGCAGGACCTCACGACTGCCAGCACGGGGGAGGGTGAGTACAGGCAGATCGTGCTCCAGTTAAAAGAGAAACGAGCAGGGCAGGAGCAGGGGGAGGAACTGTCTCCCGTGATCTCCGAGAATGAAGATAACGGTCTGGAGAATCTGGACATCTAAACGAGCGGGGAGTGAGTAGTGGCTAGTGAAAATGTCGTACTCATCACTAACCACTCACCACTACTCACTACTCACTATTCACTGCAATTTCCTCCATTCCTCCATGAGTTCCTTCTCCTTGCGCGAGAGCTTCTTGGGGATCTCCACCTGCACCGTCACATAGTGGTCGCCGTGGCGTGAGCTGCTCAAGACCGGCAGTCCTTTCCCCTGCAGACGCAATACCTGCCCGGGTTGCGTTGCATCGGGAATCCTGAGCGTGACGGGGCCGTGCACTGTCTCCACCGAGACTTCCGTGCCGAGGATCGCATCGATTGCAGGAATCGTAATTGAGGAACGAATGTCTTCCCGCTCACGCTCGAAACGGTGGTCGGGTTTGATGCGTATGTGCACGAAGAGATCTCCCGCGGGAGCACCCTGCCGCCCCGCTTCTCCCTCGCCGCGCACGCGGAGCGTCTGCCCGTCATCGATGCCCGCAGGCACATCGACCGTCACAGTGGTTTTTTCCTCTTTGCGCCCTTCCCCGCCGCAAGCGGAACACGGCGTTTCCGGCACTTTGCCGCTCCCTGCGCATGCGGGACACACGACGCTCTGCTGGATCGTACCGAAGAATGACTGAGCAGAGCGGGTGACCTGCCCGGTACCGCTGCATGTGGAACACGTAACAAGTTTTGTCCCTTCTTTCGCTCCGGAGCCCCCGCATGCGCCGCATGTGTTCTGCTTGCGCAGTGACAGCGCGTGCTGCGCTCCGTGGACAACATCCTGGAGCGTGATGATGAGTTCCACTTCCATGTCGCTGCCGCGCCGGTCGCGCGCCTGCTGCCTGCCTGCCCCCTGCCCTCCAAAGAAACTCTCGAAAATGTCGGAAAATCCTGAGAAATCCGCCTGATTGAATCCGCTGAATCCTCCAAACCCTCCGCCGCCCGGTCCGGCTGAGCCGAACTGGTCGTACATCTGCCGCTTCTTCGGATCGTTGAGCGTCTCGTACGCCTCGTTGATCTCCTTGTAACGCTGCTCCACGTCTTTATCCCCCTTATCCCCCTTGTGCTTATCGGGATGGAACTCTTTGCTCAGGCGGCGGTATGCGCGCTTGATCTCCTCCTGCGTCGCAGAACGGCCTACCCCCAGCACTTCGTAGAAATCCTTTGCCATATGCGAGCGGCATTCTAGCGAGGGATGGCGGGGAATGCCATTTTGTGCTATCATATTCTGATGTTTCTGCAGTGGAATCACCACCATGCGCAACGCCTCACGGGGTGGGCAACACTATCGCTTGGCATCGTCTTTACCGCGCTTGTGGGATACGGCGCTCTGCAGGGGGGAGTGGGGAACGAAGATGAGCAACTCGCGGCGCGCCTGCTCCCGGCGCACATGCGCGGGGAGGTGGAGTGGAAGACGATCAGCGCAGAGGATGTGGATGAGGGAGCCACGGTTCCTCCGCATGTGAATGTGATCTTCCACTTGCCGCTGGATATGGAACGCACCACGCGCAAGGTGCTCCTGGGTCCCAGCGGTCAGACCGTGCGCTACTGGGGATACTGCTTCCCGGAGAGCATGGCCGACGAGGACAATGCGAACACATGGGGGCTCCCTGGGAAAATCTTCCTCTCGGAAATGGAACAGACGAAAGTCCAGGAAACGCTGCAAGCCAACGAGCGGGAACGTTTTACGACTCCCCGCGGTTTCACGGAGGAAACGTTTGAGGACGCAAATAGCATCCGCGGAATCATCCGGCACCAGAAGGAAGTATTCGAAGCGGGTGAAACGTGTTACCTCATGACGGAAGAAGTGCTGCCTATCGGAACGGATAACGACAAGGATGGCGCGAATTCCCGCGTGGAGAAACAGTACAAAACCCTCCCCTACAATACAGATACGGATGGAGACGGCATCGTAGACGGGCTCGAAATTTACGGCGGAACAAACCCCCTCATACGCGATAGTGACGGGGACGGCATCATCGACGGTATTGAGGACAAGAACCAAAACGGCCGCATAGACTCCGGTGAGACGGACCCGAGGCTCTGGGACAGCGATCGCGACGGGCTGTGCGACGGGTACTGCGTCGTAGATTACAGCGCGCGCACCGGCTACAGCGCTCCGCAGGGATTTACGCCGCAGCAGAAGACCAAGTACGTGTACTGGGAGGATAAGAACCTCAACGGGCAGCTGGACGACGGCGAGACGGACCCCCTCAACGCAGACACGGATGGGGATGGAGTTCCGGATGACATAGAATTCTACCGTTGCTACATCACGAAAGAGGATGATTGCAACTGATACAAAAATCTGCTACAATACTATGATGACTTTGCAATTTCGGACACTGGCGCTCACGGCACTCCTCACGATCGTGCTCGCACCTGCAGCGCACGCATACGTGAATCCCTACGACGTGCTGCTTGCCAACGAACTGCTCCTGCCTCCGCAGCCGCGCATGACAGAGGACCGCTTAGACAGGCAGCAATTGGAAAGTGCTGCCCGGAGAGAAGAGGAACAGGCCGCGATTTTTGCAGAACAGCAACCGCCCGCAGTCGTGCAGCTTGAATCAGAGACTGAGGGGGAATCTCATACTGCCGCATCAGAGGAAACAACGGCATCCACGCCGGAGAGCATGGAACTGCTCTCGCTCATGCGCGCGCTCGAGCGCATTAAGACGAGCCAGGCGCAGGCCAAAGCAGAGGAAGCAGTACGCCAGCAGGCATTCCTGCTCCTGCAACAGAACGGCATTGAGCTGCACGGAGGTGCGCCCCTCCTGCAGGGCAAAGGAAACAATCTGGCTCCTACCGGTGCCGGTACAGTTGCAGCAGTCATTCTTGCGCTTGCAGGCATTGCCTGGACCATGCGCAGGGCCTACCGCTCTTCGCGGCTGGCACACACACACTCCTAAACGCATTGAAGATCTGCTAGGGTAGTCATCCATATGATGACCACTGCGCTTTCGCTGACCGGCAAACGATGGATTCTGCCGCGCGCAGATTCTGCCGCGCACCCAACGGCTGCCGCGCTGCCGGAACGGCTCTTGCATGAACGCATGCTCAACGCACCTGCACAATCAGGTACGCTGCCGGATATGCCGAGAGCCGTGGAGAGGATTCGCACAGCAATGGAGCATGGAGAATGCATTGGCGTCTTCGGAGACTACGACTGCGACGGCATCACCGCCGTTGCGCAGATTGTGCGCTTCTTCCGCCGCAACGGCATCACGCCGTTCGTGCGGCTTCCGCATCGCGTGCAGGATGGCTATGGCCTGAATCAATCGCTCGTGCGGGAATTTCTGGACCAGGGTGTTTCACTACTCCTCACGGCAGATACCGGCGTCTCTTCCGCGCCGGAAATTGCCGCGCTCAAGGCAGCGGGCGTCGATACCATCGTCACGGACCACCACGCCGTGCCGCAGGAACTCCCCGACGCATTTGCACTCCTGCATCCGGCAACCGATCCTGCCTATCCCGCGCCGCATCCCTCCGGCGCCGGGGTCGTGTTCCAGCTGGTACGCGCCCTGGAGCATGATGCGTGGAAGGAGCGCGATACCGATGCCGCGCTCGCGATGATCGGCACGATTGCGGATCTGGTGGAACTGCGTGGGCAGAACCGCGCATTGGTACGGGAGGGCCTCGCCTCCCTCGGGCGCATTCCGGCGGAGTCGCCTCTGCGCATGCTCGTAGAAATCTCCGGCATCCATGGCACGGAAGTCACGAGTACGGATATTGCGTTCCGCATCGCCCCGCGCATCAATGCGTCGGGGCGGATCGCCGATCCGCAGCTCGCGCTGCAGGCGCTGCTGGATGGCGGAGCTGCGATTGCGCAACTCGATGCACTGAACAGGGAACGCCAGGAACAAACCGACACGTACGTCTCGGATGCGCTGGAAACAATCGGTGCGACGAGCTCTCAGAACGTGCTGCTCAGCGCACTGAAACCGGAGTACCCGCATGGCATCATCGGCCTGATCGCAGGCAAGCTCACGGAACAATTCGGCAGGCCGAGCATCGTGGCAACCGTGGATGATGGAATATGCACGGCATCGCTGCGCAGCACCAGTTGCTACCACGTGACGGAGGGACTCACCCGCTGCGCGCACCTGCTCTCCCGCTACGGCGGGCACGCGCAGGCGGCGGGCTGCACGCTGCAGCGGGGGAACTGGGAACCACTCATAGAAGCGCTCTCTGCAGATATCGCCAAGAGAACGTCTCCGGCAGAACTGGTCCCCACGCTCCATGCGGATGCGACACTGCGCGCCGAAGACATCACGCCTGATCTGGTACGCAGGCTGCGAGCGCTGGAACCGTACGGCCAGGGAAACAGGGAACCTCTCTTCCTGCTGGAGAATGTTGCATGTGCAGGCGCACGCCGCGTCGGGCGCGAATCGGCGCACCTGCAGTGCAGGGTCGCAGGGAGGAAAGGGATAGGATTCGGGCTGGGACACCTCCATCAGTACTGCGAAGGCACGATGAATATCCTCTGCCGCCTCGGCATGGATTCCTGGCAGGGTCTGACTGAACCGCAGGTATTCATTGTGGATATGAAAAGAAATACTTGAATTGAACATTGAAAATGGAAACAGAAAAATTGTCATCCCGAGCTTTGTTGAAGGGCGACAATTTGATGCATGTCTGGTTCGACAGAGCTCACCATGACATAGTCACCCATTTTCAATTTTCAATTTTCAATTTTCAATTTTTTCACACAGGCACCAGGTTCCCCTCCATAGAGAACACTTCGCTGATCGGCGCCTCCAGTGCCGCAGCGATCTTATATGCAAGGAGCACCGACGGATTCGTCTGCCCGCGCTCGATACTCATGATGGTCTGGCGGCTCACGCCTGTGCGCAGTGCGAGTTCCTCCTGGGTCATGTGCCTTTCGAATCGAAGGCGACGGATCGTGTTGCGGAGGATTGGGCCAGACATACAAAGTAAAGGAAAGTTGTAATCGCGGGAAGTGGAGGCATTGTACTGAGCAATGCTAAAGAATCAAGTCTACTCACAGAGGAAATATACGGCTGGTCACACGGCGAATGCGAGCAGGAAGAACGCGAGCGGAACCAGATACAGCGTGAACCAGGCAAGACTGTGCCGCGCGACGAATTTCCTCAGAGAGAGAATGGCGATGACGCTGACGCCGAAGGAAGAGAGGAATCCTGCGAGTACCGCCGCGAGCGGAAGGGGCACGACATTTCCGCTCATGACATCGGCGCATGCGGAGAGGCTTGCCCCCACGATAATCGGGAATGCCATGAGGAAAGAGAAGTCGAGCGCTTGCGCCCTGGTCAATCCTGTCAGCTGCCCCGCGCTGATCGTGGAGCCGGAACGGGAAATACCGGGAATGAGCGCGACCGCCTGGATGAGCCCAATGGGGAGCACGTGTTTCCACGTCATGCGCGCTGTCGTAAGGCTGCCGCGCGCCCGATGCGCGATGAGCAGCAGCGCGCTGGTGGCGAGGAACGCGAACGCGACCGATTCCACCGAGCGCAGCGAACCTGCGACCGTTTCCTCGAAGAACACGCCTGCAACCGCTCCGGGAATCGTCGCAATAATGAGCAGGAGGAGCAATCGCCGATGCACCCTGTCTCCGGTGAACGGCGATGCGGCGATCCGCCACCATGTGCCCGCATAGCAGAGCAGCAATGCCAGCGCGGTGGCGGCATGCAGAAGGATGTCGAAGGTAAGCAAGCTGCGCGGATCGGCGCTGAGCGGCAACCACGCCTCCAGCAGGATCAGGTGCCCCGAGCTGGAAACGGGAAGGAACTCTGTGAGCCCCTGGAGTATGCCGAGGAGGAGAGCCTGCAGGGCTGTCATGCAGCCGTAGCTTACAGGTTTATTCTCACGAGGGCGACGACGGCAACCTTCGTACGGCTACACACGTCGGCACTGCCCTTTGATGTTCGCCAGCCGCTCCAGGAGAATGATGACTACTATGCCCGCCACCATGAGCACAATGGGCATCACTGCCTCTGCCTGCAGCGTTCCGTTCTCCAGGAAGACCGGCAGTCTGTTCTGTTGCAGCAATTCCGCGCCGCTCCCCGTGACCTTCCACGGCCAGATGCGGCGCAGGCTCCCGAGCATCAGCCCCGTGAGCACCGCCATCGTCACATCGTGGTAGCGGCGCAGGAGCCATCCGAGCACCTGAGTGAATCCGATGATTCCTGCTCCGGCGCCGATTGAGAAGAGGAGAATGCTCCCCACATCCCGTTCATTGACGGCGCGCAGAATGAATTCGTACTTCCCGAGGAGCACGAGCAGGAATGAGCCCGAAACTCCCGGGAGGATCATGGCGCAAATCGCAACCGCCCCGCTGAAGATCAGGAACCACCACGTCTCGGGCGTCTCCACGGGAACGAGTCCTACAATGATGTATGCAGATACGGCGCCTATGATGAGCGCCATGAGGAGTGGCGTATTCCACCGGGCAATGCGCCTGCCTACAATGAGCACCGATGCGAGGACCAACCCGAAGAAGAAGCTCCAGACGTACGTAGGGTACGCCGTGAGCGCGAATTCTATGCTGTGTGCCAGCGTGGCAATCGCGGCGAGAATCCCCGCGCCCACCGAGAGCAGGAACGCCAGGTTCATCTCCTTCCAGATTCTCCGTATGCGCGCCGTCAGGAGTACCTGTACGCATTCGATTCTTCCAAAGGCGCGAATGGAATACACGAGCTCCTCGTAGATGCCGAGAATGAATGCCATCGTCCCTCCGGAAACGCCCGGCACGATGTCGGCACACCCCATGCAGAAGCCCGAAAGGAAAAACCGAACATACGCGCGCATACCGCGGCGGCACTTGGCGTTGACAGCAGACATGTGGGAATGCTTGGAAGAAAAAGATGGAGGACGCGCGTTACAACCTACCATCTGCACCTCATGAGTTACCAGTCCATAAAGCAGAATATCTCACAACTTCCGCATGTGAGCTACTCCTCATTTTTGCAGTCACGCACTCACTCTCTGTATCATTGCATGAAATGAACCCCTCTCCGTTCCACGGAATCTTCTCCTTCGGCGCCACTCAGGGTGAATCCTTCGGCAAGATGCAGGAGGATGTCCAGGCGGTGCAGATACCGGAATCGATGGTTTCTTCGCGGCAGCACACTGCGACGATCCCGGCGGTGCAGCAACGGCCCGTGGGGCAGATTGCGGTGGATATCTACGAGCAGGATGACTACTACATCATCCGCGCTCCGATCGCGGGGGTCCGCCTGAGCGATCTGGATATTGAAGTGGATGAGAAAATCCTCACCATCAGGGGAACCAGGCGCGTGAGCGATACGATCCCCGAGGATCAGTTCTACCTGCAGGAATGTTTCTGGGGAGAATTCAGCCGGAGCATTACGATGCCATTCTCCGTAGACCCCAAGAAGGTGAAGGCGACATTCTCCAAAGACTCGATCCTCAAAGTCATCATCCCGAAAGAGGACAAGGTGAAGGTCATCCGGATTAACGAGGGAAGCTGATCCCGCTATTTCTTCTTCTTATTCTTCGCAGCGGTCTTCTTTTTGGCTGCAGGTTTCGCCCTGGTATGCACTTTCTTCGCCAGCTTCTTCTTGGGAACGGTCTTCGCCTTTTTCGAGGCGGTTTTCCTGGCTGGAGAGGCAACTTGTTTCTTTGCCGCCTGAGGACTGTTGATCTTCCGCACAATCTGTTGCTGCACGTCCTTCAGGCTATCGAGTACGTCTTCTCCTCCCATGTACCGCCAGTCCGCCTGCCGGAGGAGCGAGGAGAATTCCCGCATGCGTTCCCTGGCCACGCGGCGCTCCTGCGGATCGGAGAGATCGCTGTGGAGGAACTCGGCGAGGTCCACCTGCAGCAGGTACAGGTTCTGCACCACGGAGAGATCTGACTTGGAAACTTTCATGGTATTTGTGTGGGAAGTTTCTGATCATTGTAGAGGAAAGGCTTCAAGAAGTCAAAAGAGCTGCATGTAAGAAGAGGATACCTTAGTTTCCACATGCAGATCCCTGTGGGAAATGCTACCTTGTTTCCGCCCCATGCAACTCACGCAAGCAATCCTCCCTGTGGCAGGTCTTGGCACGCGCTTCCTCCCCTGGACGAAAGCGGTGCCAAAGGAACTCCTCCCGCTCGGCAACGAGCCGATCATCGCGCATATCGTCGATGAGTGCATGGATGCGGGAATCACCGATATCTGCTTCGTGATCAGTAAAGGCAAGGAATCCATCCCGCAGTACTTCTACGACAACCCCGCGCTGGAGGCGGAACTGGAGAGGCGCGGCAAGCGTCATCTGCTGGAAACGTTGCAGCGGTACAACGATGTACGTTTCCACACCGTGTACCAGGAGGAACAACTGGGGGACGGCCATGCAATCCTGCAGGCGAAGGACTGGGTGAAGAGCGACGCTGTCGCGGTGCTGTTCGGCGATGATCTATTCGCCGAAGATGAGCCGGGTCTGGTTCAACTCCGCAAAGCGCATGAACGTATAAAGGGCGCGGGAGCGGTGATCGCGCTGGAAAATATTCCGCGCGAATTAACGTATAAATACGGCATAGCGGAGGTATCGGATGAAGACACCGGCGCACCGGGCCTCCGGAGGATCAAGAACATGGTGGAGAAGCCCGATCCCAAAGATGCGCCTTCCACGCTCGGCATTGTGGGGCGCTACATTATTCCGCGCTCCACGTTCGACGTGCTGCCGGATGTCACATCCGGGCACGGCGGCGAGATACGCCTGATAGACGCACTGATTGCGCAGATACAAGACGGCGTGCCCGTGTACGGCTGCACATGCGCCGGCAAGCGCATAGATACCGGCACTCCGGAAGGGTACAAAGCCGCATTAAAAGTCTTTGGATGATCAATGTTCCACTTCTTACTTACATCCCTCGAACTCTCTGGGGGACCACTGGCTCGTGCGGCGAACCGTGTAGTTGTAGCAGCGTGACTGCGGCGCGGGCACCGGCTGCGCGGGCACCAACTGACCGTTGTAGTACAGGTCTTCCAGGTACTGGTAGAACTCCGGACGCGTCACGCGGCACGGCGGAGCCTGCCTGGTGTAGTACGTATTGCGGTAGTAGGGGTGCAACGCATGCGTCACGCTCCGGTACGGGCTTGCGTAGATGTAATCCTCCTCGTAGTAGCGCGCCTGCCAATCCGTTCCGCCGTAGCGGGTCGTGTCACTGTCCTCCGCACGGAAGAGTTTGTAAGAAGCAGCTTCTGCCGTCCCGAGCGGAATCAGGGTTGCGACGGAGAGAACGAGAGCGGTGAGAATGCGCATAGCGGTTCTTGAAAGAATACAAAAGAGTGTTATCGTAGTGTTCTCACACACGGAATGTCAAGAATACCGCACGCAATTATGCCCCCTGCTCGTTTGACTGACTGCATACGCACTGCCGAGGATAGCAACAGATCCCTTCCTACAACTCCCTCCTGAGCAGCTCTATTTCATCGCGCAGATCCGCGGCTTTCTCAAACTCCATGTTCTGAGCGGCTAGCTCCATCTGCTGCTCAAGCTCCTCCATGAGGCGCTTGCGCTCATCTCTCGGGATCTTGGTGTGATCGCGCTTGGGCCGCCGGAGTTCCAGTTTCTTGTCTTCCTCGGCGATATCATGCACCGCCTTCTCGATGCTCTTAGGCGTGATGTTATGTTTCTCATTGTACTTCTGCTGGATTGCCCGACGGCGATTCGTCTCACTCAGGGCGCCTCGTATCGCATCGGTCTCCCTATCCGCATAGAGCGTCACATGACCATGCACATTACGCGCAGCGCGGCCGATCGTCTGGATGAGCGCATCGCGGGAACGGAGGAACCCCTGTTTATCCGCATCCAGAATGGCGATGAAGCTGACTTCCGGGAGATCCAGCCCCTCGCGCAGGAGATTGATCCCGACAATCATATCGATCTCCCCCGTACGCAACTGCCGCAGGATTTCTATGCGTTCCATCGTCTCAATGTCGCTGTGGAGGTACCGCACTTTGTAGTCGTGCTCCTGCAGGTACTGTGTGAGATCTTCTGAGCTCTTCTTGGTGAGCGTCGTAATGAGCACGCGCTCCTTGCGTGCAATCGCATGGTTGATCTCCTCCGTCAGATCGTCAATCTGGTGCTTGGTCGGTTTCACCTGCACCGGCGGATCCAGCAGCCCTGTCGGACGGATGATCTGCTCCACAATCCGCTCTTTCCGCGTGTTCGTGTACTCGTAGTGCCCCGGCGTCGCGGATACGTACACCGCCTGGCTGACCCGCGCCTCGAATTCATCGAATTTGAGCGGGCGGTTATCATGCGAACTCGGCAGGCGAAACCCGTAATCAATGAGCGTCTGCTTGCGGCTGCGATTGCCTTCGTACATGCCGCCGACCTGCGGAATGCTCATGTGCGACTCGTCGATGAACAGGAGGAAATCTTTGGGGAAGTAATCCAGCAGCGTGCTGGGCGGCTTGCCGGGCTCCTGGTTATTGAGGTAACGCACGTAGTTCTCTATCCCCGTGCAGTACCCCGTCTCTTTGAGCATCTCGATATCGTACTCCGTGCGCGTGCGGATCCGCTCGGCTTTCGCCAGCTCTCCGGCTTTGAGCAGTTCCTGTTCGCGGATCGCCATATCGGCAAGGATCTGGTCGCATGCCTGGTCGATCTTCTCCTGCGTCGTCACGTTGTGGCTCGCGGGGAAGATGTGGACTTCGCGTAAATCCTTGATGAGCTCCCCCGTGAAACAGTCCACTTCCTGAATGACATCGACTTCATCGAATGGCATCTCGATGCGGATGACTGTGTCGCCGCCTGGGGGAAATACTTCGACGGTGTCGCCGAGCGCGTGGAACATCCCCTGCCTGAACTCCATGTCGCTGCGCCTGTACCGGATGTCCGTGAGCCGGCGCAGGAACGTGTCGCGCTGTATCGGCTGGCCGCGCTCCAGCTTGATCGCGAGCGCTTCGTAGTCCTGCACGTTGCCCAGGCCGTAGATGCAGGAGACGGAGGCGACGATCAGAACGTCGCGCCGCGTGAGGAGGTTCATGGTCGCCGCGTGGCGGAACTTCTCGATCTCCTCGTTGATGCTGGCGTCCTTCTCTATGTAGGTATCCGTCGTCGGCAGGTACGCTTCCGGCTGGTAGTAGTCGTAGTAGGAGACGAAGTACGAAACCGCGTTCTCGGGAAAGAAGTTCTGGAACTCGCTGCACAGCTGCGCCGCGAGCGTTTTATTGTGCGCGAGCACCAGCGTCGGCCGTTGCAGCTCATGCACGATGTTCGCCATCGTGAAGGTCTTGCCCGTGCCCGTAGCCCCCAGGAGCGTCTGGTGCCGCTCGCCCGCCTGCACTCCTTCTATGAGCTTCTTGATCGCCCCCGGCTGGTCGCCCGTAGGCTGAAAGTGGGAAACGAGTTTGAATGGTATCTGCTCAGGCATGTCCGAAGATTGTAGTGCCCATGCCATGCGCAGGGAACCGATAACCCCGCAAAACCGGGTGCGGATGCTTGCCTAATTTATATTTTTGTATTTTAATAATACTATGGGAATCGGCACCAGGGATGACGAGCGCGTGTCTCCCGAAAGCATCGTACAGACACTGCGTGAATCCGGCAGTTCACTCGTGCAAACACCTCTGATTCAGGAGGGCTCTCCTGCCTGGCGGCATGAAGTGCTGCAACTCATGCGTACCGTCGCAAGAGAAATGCGTACCGTTCTGGATTTCGTACCTACAAGCATTGAGGAGAACTGGTACTTAGCGCCGATCGTGCGTGATTGTATTCGGCGGGCATGCGTGCAGGGCGATCGCACCGTTGCGCTCTCTCCCCCAACGGATATTCTCTCTCTCTTCTTCGATCAGGCATACGGGCTGTCCTACGAAAATCTGGTACGGTTTGCCTCGCAGGATAAGGAAGATCATTCGCCGGAGCTACCGCCTGGCATCCCACTGCCGACGCAGCAGTATCTTGCGAGACTGCAGGAAGAGCTGCATACGCCGGAGAGGCAAGAACAGAAAGATTCTGATGCAGCCTGACGGATTTTTCGATACGCTCTCTGCATGATTGATTTGAGCGATCTCCGTGCAAGGCCCGATGTGTACAGGAAAGCCATAAAGGATAAGCGGCTCTCCGCCGATGTGGACGCATTCCTGAAGCTCGATGAGGATCGCCGCGCGCTGATTGCGGAAGTGGAAGAAATGCGCGCCAGGAAGAATGACGTGAGCAAGCGCGTTCCCACGCTCTCCGGGAAGGAGAAGGAGAAACTGGTCGCCGAGATGCAGAAGCTGAATACATCGCTCAAGGAGAAAGAGGAGAAACTGAAGAGCATAGAAGAACGGTGGAAGGAACAGCAGTATGAGTTCCCGAGCATTCCTCATGAGAACACGCCTGTGGGAAAGGATGATTCCGGCAACGTGGAAGCATTCCGGCACGGCGACCTGCCGACCTTCGATTTTGAGCCCCGGGACCACACCGCACTCGGCGAGGCACTGGATATCATCGACATTCCCCGCGGCGCCAAGGTTTCCGGTGCGCGCAACTACTACCTCAAGGGAGACGGCGCGCGCCTGCATCGCGCAGTACTCAACTTCACGATGGACCACCTGGCGGCAAAGGGCTGGACGCTGTTCAGCCCCCCATTGCTCGCAACGTACGACTGCTTCTTCGGAACAGGATTCTTCCCCGGCGTAGACCAGAACAACATCTACGCGGTAGGCGGCCAGGAGGAGAAAGATGCGCCGATTGAGCCGGATAACCTGCACTTGATCGGTACGTCGGAAGTCACGGTCTGCAGCTACCACAGGGACGAGGTGCTCAGGGAAGCAGATCTGCCGAAGCGTTACGCGGGGTACAGCGCGTGTTTCCGGCGCGAGGCAGGAACGTACGGCAAGGACACGCACGGACTCTACCGCGTGCACCAGTTCGAGAAGGTGGAACAGGTCGTGCTCTGCCGCGCCGATGAAGAGGAGAGCATGAAGCTGTTTGAGGAAATCCGCACGAACGCGGAGGAGGTGCTGCAGGCGCTTAAATTACCCTACCGCGTGCTCACGATCTGCACCGGCGACATGGGGAAGGGCAAGGTATTCATGCAGGATATTGAGACGTGGATGCCCTCGCGCAACGCGTACGGGGAAACGCACAGCTGCAGCTACCTCGGGAGTTTCCAGTCGCGCAGGCTCAACATCAAGTACGAAACGGCAGGCGGAGGAAAGGAGTTCGTGCACACGCTGAATAACACCTGCATCGCCAGCCCGAGAATCCTCATCCCGCTCCTGGAAATCTACCAGAAGAAGGATGGCAGCGTGACCGTGCCGGATGTGCTGCAGCCGTACATGGGCGGGCAGAAGAACATCGTCGTCCCGTCGTGAATCACATGAACGCCAAACGTACAGCAGCCGGCATCCTCTTGCTGGCGGCGCTGCCCTTCCTGGTGAAGATCGCTGCGCTCGGAACCACCGGCTACGCACTGCAATCGCTCTACAAGCTCGCGCAGCTGGGAATCCCTGTCACATGGCGACTCAAGAAGAAGCGGGGAATGCACGTATTATGGCCATTCGATGAACCGCGCCCCGCGCTGTTGGGATGGATGACCGGCGCGCTCTTGGGATGTGCTCTCGCCCTGATGGGAATCATCGCCATTCAGATTGGAACAGGGTTCGGGCTGGTTGATCCCGTGAGCATTCGCGCCGGATTCGACCAGCGCTTTACGGTACATGCGCCTCTTGCTGTCGCCATCGTCCTCTTCCTCTCCACGCTCAATGCCGCGCTGGAAGAGCTCCACTTCCGCGCGTGGCTTGACCGTGAACTGAGCGCGCTCTGCGGCAACGCCGCGGGGATAGGAATTTCTGCGCTTGCCTTCGGCGGCATGCACATCCTGATTTTCTGGGGGATGCCGTGGTTCTCGCTGCAGGCGATACTGATGATCGCCGGAGCGCTCGCGCTCGCGGGAGCAGTGTGGAGTGCTCTGGCCCGCATGAGGGGCGGCATCCACCTCGCATTCTTCAGCCACGCCGTTACCGATGTTCTCCTCCTCACCTGGGGGCTCTTCTGGCTGGGCTATATGTAATAAAAACTTAACATCTCTGCCAAAAAGACGTACAATAGATGCATGGGAGGAGACCGATACGCAGGGATGGATAGGAAATCTGGGATTGAAGCTGAAGCGCTTTTTCGCTATAATGATTCGAATGCCAAACACAAAAAACCAAAAAGTCTGTCGCCATGTCGTCCCCATGTTCGCCGGGGCGATACTCGTTGTCTGCAGCGTCGTGCTCTCGCAGACATCTTCGTCCTCCGGGCGCCTGTCTGCGATGCTCCAGGAGGAATCGCTCAATGAAATCGTGCAGCGAACGCACCGGGAGTACGCTGCAATGCGCGCGCTCCCTCCTGCTACGGAAGGATGGGAGATGCATGCCAGTGCGCCAGCGAAACAGCCGGAAGGGTGGGTGGCTGCCGTGATTGATGAAGTCGCGCGGTGGTTCGGACTCAATTAAAAAGAATGCAAGGAATGCAAAGATAACAAGGATTCGTTGCTTCCCTTGCATTCTTTGCATTCCTGTATACTCACTCCATGCGAATCTTGTTCACTCGTTTCCCGCTGGAGAGCGCGTACGGCGGAGCGGAAGTGCAGACACTCTCGCTGATGCGGGGGCTGCAGGAGCGCGGGCACGAGGTTTCGTTCCTCGGCAGCTGCCCGGTACTGCTGAAAGAAGGTGCAAAATACAACATAGGAAGCACGAAACTGGAGATAGGCGTTCCTCCCGTGAGCAAATGGGGAATGCTCTCTTTCCTCCGCAAGCAGTTCGGCATGCGCAGAACGTTGCTCCGGGCTCTTTCTTCCATGCAGAAACCGGATGCGATCGTGATGCTCAGCATGAGCGAAAAGTTGCTGCTCACGCATGCCGCAACGCGGCAGGGCATTGCGGTGTACTGGCTGGAGCACGACCGCATCGGCCGGTGGCTTACCTGGAACCCCTGGCTGCCGCGCCTGCGCAAACTGAGCAGAACAGCAACCACCATCTGCGTCTCCGCCTTAAGCAAAAGCCTCTACGTGCAGCTGGGATGGCCGGCGGAAAATACGGTGGATATCCCCAATGGGATTGCTATGCAGCGATTCGCACAATGCGAGAGGGTCCCGCGCGAAAGCGGTGCGCTGCGCGTCGGATGCGTAGCCCGCCTCACGCAGGACAAAGGAGTGGACCTGCTCGTGCGAGCAATCGCACAGATCCCCGATGTGACACTGACCATTATCGGAACGGGGCGCGATGAGGATTGCGTGCGTGCGCTCATCTCGCAATTGCATCTTGAAGATCGCGTGACTCTCCAGCCGTCACATCCGGACCTCGGCAATTTCTACTGCACGATAGATGTGCTGGTGCTCCCCTCGCGCGAGCACGATCCCTTCGGGCTCGTTGCTGCGGAGGCAATGGCGCTGGGCACGCCCGTGATCGTCACGGATGCCTGCGGTATTGCCAGCTACCTCGGTCACGAGAGTTTCATCGTTCCTGCCAATTCCCAGGAAGCCCTTGCAGAAGCCATGCGTAAGCTCCGTGACCCGATGCTGCGCACCCACCTGAGCGAGGCGGCGAAGCGGACGGCGCATGAGAAATTCTCCTTGCCAAAAATGCTCGATGCATATGAGAAGCTCCTTATGAAGGACCGGTAACTGTATACTGCACGCCTCGATGCGTCTGCCACTCTGCATCATCGGATGGGCCATGCCCTGCGCGCTCCTGTTCTCTTCCGCGTACGGCGAACTGCAAACGTTCAGCGAACCGATTGATGCGCTGAGCATCGGGTTGCACGGGCAGGCGGCGCATGCGCAGGTGAGCGCCATGGAACACGGTCATTGGACGCCATGGAAAACCCTGGAAATCGACAATGAGACAGAGCCGGATTCCACCCACACCGAACTGCTGCTGTTCGATGCGCCCGTCACGACTGTGCGCATTCGCGTAGCAGCCGCGCAGTACACGCTCTACCCGCTGCAGATCTCACAGGAACCACCCAGCTACGAAGTGGCTGCGCTGAACCCCGCCGGCAAGCCGAACATCTACAGCCGCCGGCAGTGGGGAGCGGATGAAGAACTGCTCATCGACGACGAGAAACCGCAGGAGGAGGATGCGAATTTTAGCGAGTACGCAACCAACGGCAACGGCGAATCTTCTGCGCGCGAGCAGCAGTGCCTGCAGTGGCAGAAAGACTACCCGGCTGAGTTTGCCGTGGAGCGCACGCAGGAAACGGATGCACAGGGCAGAACGTACCGATGGCCACAGGGATACTCCGCTGACGTGAAGGTGCTGGTGGTGCACCACACTGCAATGAAGGTAACCGGCGACACGCGCACGGGGCATGAGCGCATGCGCGCCCTCTACCAGTACCATACGGAAAGCCGCGGCTGGGGAGACATCGGCTACCACTACGTGATTGATGAAACCGGACAGATCTTCGAGGGGCGCGCGGGAGGGCAGTACGTCATCGGGGGCCATGTGTACTGCTCCAACACGGGGACGCTCGGAATCTCGCTCATGGGGAACTTCGATGAGGAACGCCCGACCCAATCGCAGGCCAAGGCGCTGCAGTGGCTGCTCAAAACGCTGGCGGACGACTACGGGATCAACCTCTCGCAAAAAACCACCTTCCACGGCATCAGCATGTACCCGGTCATCGGGCACCGGAATCTGGTAGCGACAGCGTGCCCCGGGTACTACCTGTACGAAGTGCTTAGTCAGATACGGACCAATGCCGCCGCGGGGAACACCGACTCCCCCGTACGCTTCCCCTCGCTCACGAGGAAAGTCGTGACGGATACCATCGAGAGAATCAGTGTGACGGGACCGACAATCACCGCGGTCGGATCGACGGATATTTCCGGGCTGCCGGGAGGGCAGACGCGCATCAGCCTGCTCTACCGCCCAGGGAACGTCGCGGGGAAAAGAGGGAACAGAGTCGCGGATGTCGTTCGATCCAACCCGCGCATCGGAATCTGGCAGAATACGGGCGACCGCGAGATCCGCGTGCGTAGTGAGCTCATCCTCCCCCGCAACGTCAACAAGGGCGAAACGCTCATCTTCACCCTTAGATTGCAGCTCCCCCGTGACCCCGGCACGTACACGCTGCAGGTCGGCGACGTGCGTTACTCACTCACCGCTACCGGCAGGAGAACGCGTGTGACGGAGACGCTGCCGCTCCCGCAAACCGACCAGCCTGCGGTCCGGCCGCAGGAGAGCATTGTGCGTCCGCGACCGACTGTCACGAGCGCGGCGGAGGATTCTGATCCCACAGAGAGCACGACTTCTATCCGCATACGCCTGGGGTACGAAGGGGATACTGCCACCCTCTCTTCCACCAGAGGGCTCGTGCTGGAAGGCGATACGACGAGCCGTACGTCTCTCGAGCTGAGGAAAGACGGCACCCAGTGTGCGGCCTACGATGGGAGCAGGTTGCTCAGACGCGGAACGCTGCGCATTGATTCCCGCGATGATGTGACGATCATCTCGAGCTGGCAGAAGAACACCAACCGTTTCCGGGGAGTGATCGAGTGCCGCGTGATCGACGGCGCTCTCGCGCTGATTAACGAAGTCCCGATGGAAGACTACATGGCGGGACTGGCGGAAGAGCCCGATACGGAAGCCTTTGAGAAGCAGCGCGCCTTCGCCATCGCAGCGCGCAGCTACGCCACCCACTACACAGAGAGCGCCAACCGCAAGTTCCCGGGCATGCCCTACGATGGCGATGATTCCCCCGCGCGGTTCCAGATGTACGGCGGCGTCGTGTTTGAGGAGAAGAACCCCGCATGGGTGCGCGCCGTCCGCGATACGGCGGGCGTCGTCCTGCTCAAAGACGGACAGGTGGTGAAAGCCGCGTACTTCTCCTCGGATGACGGGCGGACGCGCTCGCCGGAAGAGAATGGGTGGCGGGGATTCCCGTTCGCGGAAGTATTCGCCTCCAAACCGGACCCCTGGTGCAGTGGCATGCCGCTCCACGGCCACGGTGTGGGCATGTCCGGCTGCGGCGCCAAAGGGCAGGCGCAGGAGGGGAAGACTGCGGAAGAAATCCTGCAGTACTACTACCCCGGGACGATTCTCGGGAAACGGTAGATCCGGAATGCGAGCGTGTTCTCTGTCTGTTGTGTGCAATGAACCGCACGCATGAAAGCGTGCGGCTCATTGCCTCTTCTCTCATCGAGCGGCTACTGATGATTTTTAGAATTTTTTTCCTTATCGAAATACCCCACTTCCAGAAGGCGGCGAATACACCACGCCGTACCGGCGCCGGCGTCTCTGATGGTTTCATGAGTTTTAATTTTCAGAGGGTTGCCCTCTGCGGGTTTCGTGAGAGTGATGGTACTTTGACCGTTCGGCGATGCAAGGGAACGACCATAAACAACGGCGCCACTACTATCGCGGAGAACACAAATTTCCTGCCCGGAACTCTTCTCTAATATTTTTTCCTGCGCCATCGCACCTACGGACACATAGGCATCGGGGGGCAGGAGTTCGTACCCGCCGTTTAATTCTAGAGAAGGCTGTTTCCGCAGCCGAAACTCATTGGGTTTTTTCTGGTTCACATTGATGGTCGGTACGACAGAAGCAAATTCATCGCCGAGATCGCCAAAACCCAACACAGGTCCATCCAGCCCCGCCACTTCCTGCAGCAAAAACTGCGTCGATATCGTTTTGCCGGAATCCCTGTGCACAAAATCTACCGTTGTTCTGGCTGCCTTCAGCGCGATTTTGCTCCAATCAATTTCCGGGTGCTGCGCCTGCATGCTTTCGATAAGCGTAATGACGTCTTTTGGCGTACCCTCGGGCAAATTTTTCAAGCTCACGATGTATTCGCGTTGCAGCCCGGCAGATTCAGCAAGATGGTCGGCGACCAGGCAACCATTGTAACGTTCGGTATTTACAAATTCCTGTTCGAGGAATGCCCGCAATTCTGCTTTTTGCGGAACGTGCATTTCATGCAGCCGTTTCCAACTGAATTCGAGCATGTTTTCCTGCACGTAAATGTTCTGGATGATCAGCAGAGCTGAACCATTTTCCGGCTGCAGGTACACGTGATGAAAGAGCGCCTGCACATCCATCTGCGGATCCCTTTTTTCAAGCTCATTATAGAGCGGATCTAACACCGTGCGTTCAATTCTGTAGCGGGTTGCGCCACTATTGAAGACCAGATTGCCTCCTTTGTGCAGGAACTCGCTCATGGCGCTTATTGCATCCCTTTCGATTGCGTACTTCTTCCCCGGCACCGTAAGCGTGCCATCAATGTCCAGAAAAAGCGTTCCGTGAATGTCTCGCATTCTATGCGTGTGGCGCGGCGTGGGCTGTGATTGGATCGACCAAATAAGCTCATGTTTGTCTGGGTCGTTTTGCCGGGAACGACTCTGAGGCTTTTGCGAAGCGTCATCGAGAGGAGTTTCGGTATGCCACTGAAGTTCTCTTTCAGGCATGTAAATATATTACATTCGCAATAATGCTTATTGTCAATGTCTCGCAGTGACTTCTGAAGGCGATAGAATCATTTCCAAACAATGACCGCACTGCGCTCCGTTCCCCGTACTACCTGCAGAGGCCAGTAGGAGGTGAAGCGTGGAGAAAAAATCTATTGGCTCTCTCCAGAGGATTTCATGATGCGCAGCGGTTCTGCGTGGTAGGCGGGGATTTCCTGAGGCGCGAACCGGCCATGCGCGGATCGCTCTGCGGCATCCAGCAATTCCCGGTAGAGCACCGGCGTCATGCTCACCAGCAGCTCGCCCGGGGCATAGAATCCCTTCGCCTGTACCTCCCGGTCGAAGTAATCGATGAAGTTTATGTGGATGCGCTCCGGCTCGATGAGCGGGCGGTAGATTGCCGCACAGGTCGGAGCTGCCGGAATGGCATCAATCACGAACTGATTCCGATATCCGGATAAGCCAAGAATCCTGCTCGCCTGCTGTGCCTGTGCAATGAGGACCACTACGTCCGCATCATCTGCGATCTTTGGCGTAAAGAGAATGTAACGGCTTCGTACAGGGCTGCGTTGCACGGTATCCAGAAAGGCATGTGCTGTCTGCGCATCGGGAAAGACATGTTCCTGTTCCACGTATGTACGCACGATCTCACTACGTGGAATCGTGCGATGACATGCGAAGTAGCTGCCGGCGGAGTAGCGTTTCCGCCGGCAGCTGATCGCAAGAACCGCTCCGCACTTGGCAGCCCGCGCGATGGCGTTGCTCACTTCATCCCCCGTAAGAGAAGAATCGGGAGGGAGCGTGTCCGAGAACCGGACAGAGACAGGCCGATAATCAGTGAAAAGCGGCATCATTCTTTCTATGGAGAAGCGAACAACCTTCCGCATGCTCGGCGGGGCATCCTTCGCAGCTCTGTGGCGCCATGATGGTTGGATCATTGCGCACTTCTGGCGGAATGCGATGGCACGCAGGCGAACTGGCGCGCGGGCATCCGAACCGCAGCACAGCCTCTCCGCGGCACCCTCCTTTGCAGGTATCGTAGAGTTCGCAATCGCGGCACGGACCAACAATGTAGGTGTCCTGATCGCGGTACACAGCGAGCGTTGGGCTCTTGAGAATCTCCTCGAGCGACTGCTCCTTGAGATCCCCATGCCTCAGATGCTGCGCGCAGCACGAGTACACGCCGCCGTAGTCGCCGCTGCCGAAATTCTTCACGTGCACGCCCGTAATCGGCATGGTGCACGGGTTCCCGTATGCCGGGGGATGAATGTGCTGCGCAGCTTTTTCTGGAAAGTGTGCAGCATCAAAGGCCTGAAAACGCTCGAAGAGTTGGCGTATCTGTTCCGGTGTCACGGAACTCGTCGGCTGGCCGCGGTCGTTGCTCCGGCTGATTTCTATAAAAGGAACGACTTGCCGTTCCCGGCAGTAGCGGAAGAATTCGAACGCATGGGGATAGAGCGAATCCACGAGCGGCATTTCCAAAACAAGCGTCACATCCTTGAGCCGTGCAAGATTATCGATCGCACGCTTAAGAATTTCCGCATACCCTTTCCTGCCGGAGTACGCATCGATACTCCTATGTTCCCCGTTCCCGTTTTCGGGAATGTACGCATGCGTCACGATGGTGGTGGCTGTGCCTTCCAGTTTTTCCGCTTCGCCATCTTTCGCGAAACGTATGCCGTTCGTTGCCAGGATCGGCGTCATATTCTTGTCTCGTATATGGCGGATTATATGGAAAACATCACGATGCAGCGTCGGTTCCCCGCCGAGGAGCGCGACCTCCCGGAAACCCGCCTCCTGCGCCTGGGAGATATAATCCGTGGCATCTGCGAGCGGGGTGTCTTCCTGTGCATTCTCTCTTTGGCAAGCAACTGAGATTCTCTCTCTCGTGCGCTTGTAGCAGGCCTCGCACTGCAGCTGGCACCTGGTGCCGGGGACGATCTCGATGCCGAAACACTGGTTCCCCGTATGCTCTTTCTCGCGGAATGCATTCGGACTCGCCGATGATGGATAGAAACTAGACTCAGTCATTGTGAAGGTGGGAAATGCAAAATAAAAAACCGCCGCCGCTGTAGAGCGGGGCGGTAGAGAAATCTATTTCACCAGCGCCAGCTGTACAGCGGATTCCTTGCTGCCAGCCACCATGTGCGGTTCTGTGCCTGTGTGAGAATGTACCGTTGCACCAGTACAACTGTACATAGGCTCCTCTGTAGAGTCAAGTGTATTTCACCTACTGCAGCACCACGACGGTTCTCCCCGTTGCCAGCGCAATCTGGAGTGGAAATCGTACGGGATCAGGTTCTGCTTTCACGCATTCTTCAAATACCTTCTTCTTTTCCGCGCCTTTCAGGAGGAGCAGATGCGACTGTGCGGACATGATGACGAGCGGGGAAACCGAGATTCGGTCGCGTACGGCGAATGTCCCGGTCGTCGTATGCAGCGCGATGACTTCGCCGAACGCATCCTCCGCGACAGGAGGGAAGAGCGAGGCAATGTGCCCGTCATTCCCCAACCCGAGCGTCATGCAATCGGGCGCATGTTCCCTCAAGAGGTGTACCAGCGCTTCAGTATAAGCGATCACGCACGCCTCAATCGGGAGTGATGTATCCGGAAAGTAGCACTGGTTTGCCGGGATAGCCGCATTCTTCAGGAGCGTATCATGCACGAGTTTCTGGTTACTCTCCGCGCTTTTCGCGGGAACGTAGCGCTCATCTGCCAGGAAGAGCTTTATCTTCGACCAATCGATACCTTCTTCTTTTCCAAGTGCTTCGTACACCGGGCGCGGCGTAGAGCCGCCGGAGAGACCGAGGATACACTCGCCGCGCGCGGCGAGTGACTCTGTTATTTTCTGCTGGAGCAGCGCGACGGCCTGTGCGGTGAACGCTGCATCCGACTGCGTCTCGATCATCTGATAATCCATGCGCTAGAGGTGGAGCCAGGGGAGAGAGTCGCGGGCGATCCATTCATCCATTTCCTCCGGACCGCGCGAGCCTGCCGCGTAGGGGTAGAGAGGAGTATCTGCTTTCGCCAGATGCGATTGTATGGGATCGATCAGCCGCCATGCCGTGTGCACTTCCTCGAAGGAGGGGAACCACTGCCGTACGCCGTGGATCGCCTCCAGAATCAGCAATCCGTGTTCCGGCAGGCAGTCGCCGACGCACACGAGCGGATCAGAGAGCACGAGCGGTCGGAACGCAGGTTCTGTTCCTCCCAGCTTCGTCTGCAGCTCAAAGCGCATGCCCGCCTCGCCCTGCAAAATGATGTGCAGGCGGTTCGGTGCGCTATCCTTCCCCACGGGGTGCGGCGTCTGGAACTGGATGGAAATGCGGGTCTCCTTCTTGTCCAGCCGCTTGCCGGAACGCAGGTAGAACGGGACTCCCTCCCAGCGCGCAGAACGGGACATCAGGTGCAGCGCGGCGAACGTATTCGTCCGCGATGCCGCATCAATGCCTTCTTCCTCCGTGTACCCCCGCACTTCCTCTCCCCGCACGTTCCCGGGCGCGTACTGCCCCTGCAAAACAATGTCGTTCAGATCAGCTGCGTGGGGCAGATAGATCTGGCTGAGCGCGTGCAGCCGCCCCTCGCGGATGGAACCATTCTGCTGCAGGCGCATAGTGAGCAATGACATCACCATGAGCAGGTGCGACTGGAACATGTCGCGGAACATGCCCGTCTGTTCAAAGTATCCCGCGCGCCCCTGAATTCCCACATCCTCCATCGCGGTGATCTCTACATGGCTGATGAGGGAGTTTTCGAACAATCGTTCAAGGATTGGATTCGCAAAGCGCAGGTAGTACACGTTGCGCACAGCCTCTTTCCCTAAATAGTGGTCCAACAGGTAGATCTCCTCTTCCGAGAAACAGCGCAGCAGCATCTTCTTAATCTCCTCAAATCCCTTAAGGTTATGCCCCACGGGCTTCTCCACAATGCAGCGGAACGGGATGCTATGGTGATGCACGCCGCCTTTGCAGAGGTTTTCTGAAATCGTCGCGAATACCTCCGGCGGCACGGAGTAGTACGCGAGGCGCACAGCGTCCTTCCACCCCCGTTCCAGCTTGCCGAGCCGGCCATTCAGTGCGGTGAAATCCGCCTCTGTATCATAGCGTCCCTGCTGGTAGTAGAAATGCTGCAGGAAACTTTTCAGCACCTGCTCGTTCGGTTCAATGACATGCGTGCGAATGGACTGTTCCACCAGCTTGCGGAATTGCTCATCATCCATCTGCGAGCGCGCGAATCCGATGATGGCGCACTGCTCGGGGAGCCGCTTCTTCTGCCAGAGGAAGAAGAGCGCAGGGTAGAGCTTGAGCTGCGCCAGGTGGCCGGAAGCCCCGAAGAGAACGAGGCTGAATGGAGAAGAGGCGGAGAGCATAAAGACGTGTTCCTGCGTGCATTGTAGTAGCACTCGTTGCCCCGCTCCATCGTTCTCTCGGGCAATTACAAATTTGCGTATAAATTTCCATTCTCTAGCCTACGAGAGGGATGTTGATCTATTATAAATACCAGTGGTAATTCAATGCATCTATTCAAAAATACGGCTTGCTCTCAGAAGGCTGGTCGCCCGTTTCCCGGATCGGATTAGGCGGGTGTTAGATACTGCGTTCCGCCTGGCAACGCCGGGCTCTTTATCGGTTGTTTCCATGCGGGATACCTCAGATCTTCAACAGGGATTAGCGGATTTGCTGTCCTATATGCATGATTCTCTCCCCACGGAAAAGACTATGGTAGAAATAGGTTCCTACGCAGGAGAAAGCGCCGCAATATTTGCGAAAGCATTCACGGCAGTGTATGCCGTTGATCCATGGTCACTGGGTATGAGACCAGTCGAGAAAGCATTCGATAAACGGACGAAAGATATCCGCAATATTACAAAAGTAAAAAAACGAAGCGAGGAAGCCGCCCGCTTCTTTGAGGATGAATCACTGGATTTTGTCTATATCGATGCACTGCACGATTATCAGAGCGTAAAAGACGACATCCATTACTGGCTGCCAAAGATTAAGAAGGGTTGTTTTATTGGCGGGCACGATTATGAGACAGGTGAAAACGCCGGCGTTATCTATGCGGTGGATGAACTATTCGGTAAACCGGACAAAGTATTCATGGATTCTAGCTGGATAAAACAGGTTGAATAATCGGCCCTCTGACCAATGATGTTGCCAAATTCTTGCGCCGCTGCGCGCCCCTGCGCTACCATTCCGCCACACTACCGCTCTATCAAGAGAGGCACGTAAGGGAACTGGCCTGTAGACGTGCCCCCCAACCCTTCGTCCGCCACAGGCGGACTCAGGACAAGCCCCAGGGCAAGCCCGATGAAGAAGGTGGGAAATCCAGACCCCTGCAAGGGGGAGAGATAGAAAAAGCAAGTAACTCTTCTCTCCTTAAGGGGAAGAGCGGTTTCCACTATCTCCTTCCCCACAAGAACATGCCGTATCTCTTCACCTCCGAATCCGTGACAGAGGGGCACCCCGATAAGGTCTGCGACCAGATCTCGGATGCCATTCTGGACGCAGCAATCCGGCAAGACCCGAAAGCGCACGTTGCATGCGAGTGCCTGGCGACGACCGGTCTCGTTATTGTCGCGGGAGAAATGCGCACAAAAGGGTATGTGGATATTGCGGGCGTTGCGCGCGAAACAATCCGGGAGATCGGGTACGACGATGCCGCCTACGGATTCGATCATCAGGCATGCGCCGTGATTGTGAGCATCGGCGAGCAGAGCGCGGATATCGCACAGGGAGTGGATGAAGACAAGAACTGCAATCACGAGCAGGGGGCGGGCGATCAGGGTCTCATGTTCGGATACGCGTGCGACGAAACGCCGGAACTCATGCCGCTGCCGATCGCGCTGGCGCACAGGCTCACGCGCAAGCTGGCGAACGTGCGCAAGAACAAGGAGCTCACGTACCTGCGCCCGGATGGCAAGAGCCAGGTGACCGTGCAGTACAGCGACGACGGCGTGCCGGAGCGCGTGGACTGCGTCGTGATTGCAACGCAGCACGCGGACGGGATTCCCCACGAGCAAATCTGTGCGGATGTGAAGGAGCACATCATCAAGCCCGTGTGCGGAGAGTTCATCGATGAGCGTACCAAGTACCACATCAATCCCACGGGACGTTTCGTCATCGGCGGCCCCCCGGGAGACTGCGGCTTAACCGGGCGCAAGATCATTGTGGATACCTACGGCGGCATGGGCAGGCACGGCGGCGGATGTTTCTCGGGCAAAGACCCGAGCAAAGTCGATCGCAGCGCCGCGTACGCGGCGCGCTGGGTCGCCAAGCACATTGTGAAAGCCGGTTTGGCCAAACGGTGCGAAGTGCAGCTGGCATACGCGATCGGAGTCGCGGAGCCTGTTTCCATTCTCATCAATACCTTCGATACGGGGAACGCGAACGAGGCGACGCTGGCCGATGCCGTGACAAAGGTGTTCGATCTGCGCCCTGCAGCCATCATCAGGGACTTGGATCTCCTCAAGCCTCAGTACAAAGCGCTCGCTGCCTACGGGCACATGGGCAGGGAAGACCTGGGAGTGAAGTGGGAGGAATGCTCCAGAGTGGAGGAACTGCTGCGGGCCGTTCAATAATCACGACAGCGCCCATTGAACAGACAATAGAAGCCGCACGCGTTCCCGCATGCGGCTTCTATGCAAAGATTCTTTGACATTTCTTTCTTTTTATGACATAAAGATGCAGATGAATGAGCGTGTTCCACGTACACCGGAATCGGGTGCATTCGACCCGTATCACAAATGGCTGGGCATTCCTCCGCAGGAACAGCCGCCCAATCATTACCGCCTGCTGGGCATCCCCCAGTTCGAGTCTGATGTCGATGTGATTTCACACGCCGCCGATCAACGGATGGCGCATGTGCGAACGTTGCAGGTCGGCAGGCATAGCGGCCTGTCTCAGCGCATCCTCAATGAAATTTCCTCCGCACGGGTATGCCTGCTCGATGCGGGCAAGAGAGCCGTGTACGACACGCAATTGCGAAAGAAAATCCAGCGACAGGAGTCTCCCCCTCCCGCGCCCTCCGTTCTCACTGTAGGACCGGAGGTTCCCGCGATCTCTCCTGCAGCGCAGCGCCGCATCGAGCAGCAACAGAGGGCGGCACGCAGCAAGACACGCAACTGGCTGATCGCCGGAACACTAGGAGCCACTGTGGCTGTCGGCAGCATAGTCGGGTGGGTGCGCAGCAGGGTGGGAGGTCCGGAGGAAGAGAAGAAGCCCGCAGCTGCCAAGAACCTCTCTCAGAAAGAAGTGGATGCGGTGCGCGGGACTACCCCCGCTTCTCCTGCACCCCTCCCGGAAGAGAAGCCCCGAATGAGGAGACCGGTACTCGTGGATATGCCGCAGGCACAAGCGCAGGATCCTAAGCAGGAACAAGTCGCCAGCCTTCCTGTTCTCCCGGAGCTTCCGGCGCTGCAGGAAGAGGAGCCGCAGGAAGTGGTGGAACCCCTGCCTGTTCCTCCTCCTGTTACAGATCCGGTAGTGCACGCTGAGGAAGGACAGGGAGAAGAACAGAAAGCGCAAGCAGAGCAGCAGTTCAGGCAGGCTGTCGGAGAAGCAATGACACGACTCAGCCCCGCGTACGTCAGTCTCCCCCCACAGAAGATTCTGGAGGGAGCGACGGGGGAACAGGACCCCGTGCTGCGCACCGCGCTCTTCGGCGTGGCTGTGCAGCAGGCAGCCGAGGATGGAGATACGGCGACCATGAACGATGCGCTCGCGCAGATGCAGCACGCAGGAGAGGAAGAAGGGCTGACCGCGCAGGATGCGTTCTTCTTCAAGCTCGCCACCATCCGCCGCATTGCCAACCCTCACGGGCTCAATGCCATGGACGCAACGAAGCGCATGGCTCTGGCGCAGGATCTCTATGACAACTGCATCCCGGAGGCGTACAGGCAGGAGAACCTGGCACTTGCCAGAGAGCTGCGGGAGCTGGCTCTCCTGGGGTGTCTGAATACGGTGATTCCCAATTCCTTCCCGGCGAGCGGAAGAGTGGAGAGCACCGCTGCACTCATCCAGCTGCGCAAGGCGTTGATAGCAGAGGAGAAGAAGCAGAAGGAGCTGCAAGGTCTCTACGATGCGCATGCGGCAGGATTGGATGCCGATGGGGAACCGCTGACCCCGGATGCGGAACGGAAGACCGGACTGTGGAAGATGTCGATCGGCAAGTGGGAGGAGGCGCTCGTGCACCTCATTCGCTCAGGAGATCCCATCGTGGCACGAGCTGCAAGGATGGAATCTGACGCACCGAAGCAACCTGCAGAACTGCTCGCCTGCATGCAGGCATGGATGGCGGCAGCAGAGAGCGATCCGGAGTATGCCAAACAGTGGTACGAGCGTGCAGCGGCGATGGTGTACCGTGCAAAGCAGCTGGGACCTACGGGGAAGATGGGACTGGATGTGACGACGGCGGAAGCGGAGCTGAAGAGGAGGGGGGTGGGAGAGACAACAAATAATCCGAGTAATTCGGATAAACCTAATGTGAAACCACCTGATAAGAATTGGACTCCGGTTGATCTATCTAAACTGAGCGGTAAAGGTTTTACTTCTAGAAATAATGAAAATGTACTTTTGGCCCTTGGCTCACCTGTCAGCACAGAATTTATTCCAACAAATAGCTACGAATTAGCAATGAAAATTACATTGAAAGGAAAAAATTATTTTGGGATTCATTTGCCTGTAGGCAATAACTCCGTATGGGTCCTTTTTTATGGTGGGAGCTCTAGACATGCCCTGTCTAAGGTACATGTTAATGGTCAAATGACTAACATCATCGCAGACGAACAGAATGAAACAAGAATCGAAACTGGAGAGAAGGTGGATATTAAAATCAGCGTGATTTACACGATGAACAATCGGACAGTATTCACTACCATCACCGTTTTTGTCCAAGGCAAGCAAGTGTTAGAACACACTGCACCCACTACTGCTTTTGGTGTTTTACATGAGCACGGATGGAAAGATGCAAAAGGAATTGCATTCATGCAACATAGATCAACTATAGAAACCAACATCGACTCAGTGATGTTTCGCATCGTTCGATAAGCCGCACGTTGACAGAACAATAAGAACAGAACAACAAACATAGCCGCACGCTTTCATGCGTGCGGCTATTTGAGGAAAACATGACAAGCCGCACCCCTTCGTGGGTGCGGCTATGAATTATTCGATGCATTCGGAGTCATATGCTATTGACTCCCTTTTATTATGGGTATATATTCAAATCGTTCTCTTTCTTCCCAACCCATACTATGCCAGCAATGGATGGAACCGGACCGCTCGGATACGGCCCGATGACCGGCAGGGGCGCAGGCTCCTGCGGACAGCAGGGGCAACGGCGCGGATTCTTCGGCCGCGGCGCCGCACGCGGCAGAGGCCGGTGCGGCTGCCCGTTCTTCTGGGGAAATGCTTCCTCCTCTCTGGAGGAACAGGAGCAATTCCTTGAGGAGGAATTGAAGGCGATCCGCGCGGAACGCGCAGCATCGGACAAGCAGAAGAAGTAACTTCTTGCTACCATAGGAATGTATGCCGCGCCCACGAGGTCTCCGCCGTATCTGTTTCACGCCAGGCGTGACCTACTACAAGCCCCGCGGCATTCCTATGACCCAGCTCAAAGTGACAGAACTCACTGCCGAAGAGCTGGAGGCACTGCGCCTGAAACACGTAGAAGGGCTGCACCAGGTAGCCTGTGCCAAGCAGATGCACACGTCGCAGAGCACATTCCAGCGCATCTTAAGCAGTGCGCAGAAGAAGCTCTCTTCTGCAGTGGTGCATGGCCATGCAATACAGATACGGACGGACTAGGCTTCTTATACAGCCACCCAAACTGCATGGAAAGGAGAATGCCTATTCCAAGCAGGAGCAGAATCAGCCCGGCAAGGAGATGCAGATGCCGCAGCTGTTTCGTGCGCCATGCTTCCGCTTGCTCCACCGTCGTCATTCCCAGGTAAACCGCGATGGTGATGAGGACCATCGGAAGTATAAAAATAAGGTTGTAGAGCACCAGCAGTGCCATAGCATGAGCGCGCGTAGAGGTCTTGGCGAGGAGCCCCAGTATCACAATGTAGGGACCGGACGTGCACGGGAGCAGGAAGAGGCTGACGAGGAATCCGATGCAGAACGCACCCGGAACGGATGTGACGCTTCGCAGGAGCGCCTTGAGCCTGGGGCGCCAGCTCATGGGGACTTCCATCAGGAACCATTTGCCGTACCAGAAGTAATCTTTCAAATTAAAGAGGCCGATCAGGATCGCGAGAACCGCAATGACCTGATAGAGAATGTGCGTGAGACCGGAAAGCTGTATCGCGGAATACAAACCCACGCCCATCAGGTAGTACGAGATGAAGATGGAGAGCGAGAAAGCCAGCCCCGCATAGAGAGCGCGCCGCTTCTTGCCGGATGCGAGCACCGTGGTGATCAGAATGATGAGAACCGCGAACTCACAAGGATTCACTGCATCCACTGCAGCTGCAGCCAGCACCGCGGGGATCGTGACCATCTGCCTGTAATCCTGCTGTGGCTCTTCAAAATCCTGCGCCTGGACAGCAGCAACGGGAGCGCTTGGCATCGGCTGCGCTTGTACCGGTTCTTCCGGCACTGGTTGCGCCCGTACAGGCGCTTCCCGGACCAGCTTCACGAAAGGGGAGGGGCAATACTCTGCGGTACAGCGCGCTATTTCCTGCTCTATGCGTTCCCTGTACGCACTGCTGAATCCCACGAGAACTTCATTGGAGAGAAACAGAGTGGGCACTCCCTCAATCTCCGTACCATACGCCCGCGCCATCTCCCCAAACAGATCCCTCCCCTCAGTATCCGAATAGACGTCGTACTCGTGCACCGTGAGCGACGGGTATTCCTGCCTGAGCTCCTCCAGTACAGCGTGCATGCTCGCGCAGTGCGGACACCCTTGTCCGTAGAAGTACACGACATCCACTGGCTCCTGCGCAGTCGCAATGAACGCTGCGGGAATAAGGAAGAACGATGCAGTGAGTAGAGGGAGGAGCACACGCCTGAAAGAGAGCTGCAACATACGCGGGAAGGTAACGAATATTTACCCAATTATACTCATAGGAAAAGAAAATCAATATGAGAAATTCACTTCGCGCAGATGCTCAATGACGCGGCTCCCGATAACGCAGATCAAATCCACACGATAACTGCCATCGTAGTGGTGCAGCGCCGCCCACTTGCGCGCCGCGCGCAGGGTGCGGCGTTTCTTCTGCCCGGAGAAATTCGCTGCGGGATGCGCATCCGCATACCGCTTGCGGGCGAGCGACTTCACCTCGGCGAACACGACCGCACGATCAACAGGATCGTAGGCGACCACATCTATTTCATCATGGCCCAGCCGGACATTGCGCCCGCGGATCAGGTAGCCGATGGAATGGAGGTAGTCGGCTGCGGCATCTTCGCCTGCGTGCCCGATGAGAAGAGTGGAAGGCATGGATCTACTCTACACAGCAGAGGTGTACTTCTGTCCACCCTTTTCTCTTTACAGAAAGGTGTACCATCGTACACTTTCACCCCTGACCCCCCTCCTATGCTTACCCAGCTGACCTCCTTTCAGAACATCGGGCTTGAGAGTGAACGCATCATCGTGGAAGTCGGCATTCATAACGGCGAAGCTAAGATGCACATCGTGGGCCTCGGCGATACCGCCGTACAGGAAAGCAAACGCCGTGTCTGGCTTGCTTTACGCAGCAGCGGGTACCACATCGCCACGTGCAAAGTGACGACGGTCAATCTCGCTCCTGCGGATATCCGCAAATCCGGACCGCGCTACGACCTGCCGATCGCACTGGGCATCATGCACAGCAACGGCATTCTGGAGGTGCCTGACCGCAGATTGAAGGAGATGGCCTTCCTTGGGGAACTGGCGCTGGACGGATCGTTGCGGCACGTGAGCGGCGTCCTCTCCGCGGCAATAGCCTGCCGCGCGCACGGCATCAGGACGCTTGTCGTGCCTGCAGTGAATGCGCCAGAGGCAGCGCTGATTCCCGGAATCACAGTGGTGGGCGCGGAGAACCTGCGCGATCTCGTAGCCATCCTGCATCGCGAGAAAGAGCCGGAAGTCGTGATACCGCCTGCTGCAACCCCGCAGGTACAGGCCGCCGACACGGTGGATTTCGCCGATATCCGCGGCCAGCAGCACGCCAAGCGTGCGCTGGAGATCGCGGCGGCTGGCGGACATAACGTGCTGCTCTCCGGCGCGCCGGGCGCAGGTAAAACACTGCTTGCCCGTGCGTTCCGCGGCATTCTGCCGCCGCTCTCCAAAGAAGAATCCATTGAAGTGACGCAGATTTACTCCGTTGCGAACAGGCTGCCGAATAACGAGCCGTTGATCCATGCGCGGCCGTTCCGGCTCGTGCACCATACGGCAAGCGGCGTGAGCATTGTGGGCGGGGGCCAGGTGCCGCGCCCGGGGGAAATCAGCCTGGCGCACCGCGGCGTGCTCTTCCTGGATGAAATCGCGGAGTTCCCGCCGCAGGTACTGGAGGTACTGCGGCAGCCGATGGAAGACCGCACCATTACCATCACGCGGGCGAATGGTTCCGTTACGTTCCCGGCGGACTTCATCATGGTCGCCGCCATGAATCCCGCAAAGTACGGTTCCGGGAGCGCGCAGCGCATACACAGGCGCATCTCTCAGCCGCTGCTTGACCGCATCGACCTGACGATCGACGTGCAGCCCGTGCCCATCGAAGACCTGCAGAAGGCCCCTGCGGAGAACACTGACTCTACTGCCGCAATCCTCGCGCGCGTCATCGCTGCGCGGCAGCGCCAGGCGGAACGTTTCGACGGGCTGCGCCTCTGCACGAATAAGGAGATGAACGTGAAGCAGATTGATGCGCTCTGCCCGCTGGACGCGGCATCGCAACAACTGCTGAAGACTGCCGTTGATCGCCTGGGGCTCTCCGCGCGGGCCTATCACCGCACGATCAAAGTCGCCCGCACGATCGCCGACCTCTCCGGTGCAGATGCTATTGCATGCGCGCACATCGCGGAAGCGCTGCAGTACAGGCAGAGCATCGAGAGATAAGGCGTGTGATGAAATGATGTTTCTTCCTGTAGTAATCACGGATGATTTTGCTAGGATGTGACCGATGCACTTCGCCGATGCGCTCACACAGGCAACCGCAGCCAAATCTCCCGTCTGCGTAGGGCTGGACCCGAAAAGAGAGAAACTCCCCGATGGGGTGGAGAGGAGTGCGAAGGGAATCCTGGAATTCTGCAAAGGTATTATTGCCGCGACAAAGGACACGGCCTCCTGCGTAAAACCGCAGATGGCATACTTCGAGCTGCTCGGGTGGGAGGGGATGAAGGTGTTTTGGGAAGTCTGCTCCTACGCGAAGGAGCAGGGGCTGCTGGTGATTGCGGATGGCAAACGCAATGATATTGGTTCCACCTGTGATGCCTACGCAGATGCATACTTGTACGACGGCAGCCCGATCGATGCACTGACCGTCTCGCCCTACCTCGGCTCCGACGGGATCAAGCCGTTCATTGAACGCTGCGAGAAGAACGGCAAAGGCATCTTCGTCCTGGTAAAAACCAGCAATCCCAGTTCCGGCGAGCTGCAGGACCTGCCGACGGGCGATGAAGTGGTGCATGAGCATATGGCGCAACTCGTAGAGAGTTGGGGGATGCACCATATCGGCAAAGAATCGAGCCTCTCATTCATCGGCGCGGTCGTAGGCGCAACGTACCCGGAGGAACTCAAGTACCTGCGTACGCTCATGCCGCACTGCCCCATCCTGATACCCGGGTATGGCGCACAGGGCGGCACGGCGGAAGATGTGAAATACGGCTTCATCCCCAATGGCACCGGTGCGATTGTGAATTCCGCACGCGGCATCATCTATGCGAGCAAAGGGAAGGATTGGCGGGAGGCGGCAGGGAAAGCTGCCGAACAAATGGCACAAGACCTTGCACCCGGCACTACTCACTGACAGTCCAAAGGGTTCCTGTTGCCAGAGGTTCCTGCGCTTCTATCCATGTGAATCGAATGGTTCCCTCTGTCCACCAGACGGCGCCGCTCTCTCCGTACGTTCCCGGTTCATCAAGGAGAATGCGGAGCGTTTGCGTCGTATCCACCTCCACAATCTGCACCGTTGCGAAGAGGTTGAATACCCCCTGTCCGTCGGCCAATGCGCCTATGTCTCCCGGGATTCCGGAACAGTCGACGTGCGTCGCATCCGCCTTCACGCAGCTGATCGTCTCCGGGTTCCCCGGTACCCCGAGCAACCAATTGTCTACAGAGAGCCCCAGAGATTTCTCGATGGTGAATGTGAATCCTGTCACCTGCAACGGGGCGATGGAAAGAGTACTGCCGGAGAGCGCGAAGCTGCCTACCAGCTTCCCCTCGCCCTGAGCCAGCATGCCCTCCGCATCTCCTGCATTCCACACGCCGGCAATACGACCGAGCGTGGTTTGATGCGGAGGAAAGTTGTACGGGCCGGCAATGAGCGTGATGGATTTTTCATCTGAAATGCTCTGTGCCGTCAGGCTGAAGAAATTCACCCGGACATACTCTCCGGTCACTGCCCCCTGCCCGACATCCTTCAGACCGGCCTCCAGGAAGAGCGGCGTGTATTCGTCGCCGGAGAGCACATATGCGTCCTCTGCACTCAGGTATGCCTTCCACGTTTTGTCCGATTTGTCATAGATGTCCAGAGTGAGCGTCGCGATCTGCTGCCCCTGCGCATTGAGCAGATACAGTTCTCTGAATGAGTTGACGGCACGTTCCAGCCTCACTTCGGCGATGCGAATGCGTGCATCTCCGTTCCACGGCTTGAATCTGCCGTCTGCGATGGTGGCGCTGCGTTCCCCGATCTGGAGGAGATGCGATGCTGCCTGCGGCTGCGATGCCGCTACGGAGGAAACCGCGCTCCCGCTGCTGCTCACAGAGGCAACGCTGGGATTGCTGGAACTCTGCGACGACAGGTCCTCCTCAAACACATACTCGCCGCGTTCCGTTGCACGGTATCGCTCCAGTTCTCCTTCGTGCTCCGCACGGTACGCAGCGGCGAGCCTCGCCATCTGCCCCCGCGTCAAGTGCTGGTCATACGGCAATTGCATAGGCAGGGCCGTCCTGCGGTCAGTGGCGGCTTGCGCGTACGCCTCGTACCAGGGCGCATCCGGCAACGCGGCGATTTCATAGTCGTAGAGTTCCCCCAGAATCTTGAGTGCCTCCGCGTAATTCACAGGATTTGCGGGACGAAACAATCCATCCGGGTATCCCCCGACGATGCCTCGTTTCTTCGCGAGGCAGACATAGCGGCTAAACCACTCCTCCGCAGGAACGTCTGGGAAACAGTTCTCTGCATCCGACGGGGAGACGCGAATGCTTGGGCTGCTCACCAATGCGATCTTCAGGAACTCCGCGCGATTGAGCGTGCGGTTGGGGCGAAATGCGCCATCCGGGTTGCCCTCCACCGCCCCCAGCGTCGTGAGCAGGCTGATCCCTGCCGTTTCTGCAGGGAAAAAAGGGGCATCCGTGTACAGGAGACCCAGATTCTTATACTCCAATGCAGCCGCATGAAGCGGGAGGAGCGCCGCACACAGGATCCATGCAAGAGGGAGAGTACGCATGGGATACAGTGTAGCAAGAATGGAATGCCTTGGCATAGGCGGTACCAAAAAATGCGTAGTCCGACGGATTGAAATTACAATCGGTATTTCATTGATTAATACTTTACTTATCAAGTATCATACACTTATGCTTGCCATAACATCATCGCTAAAACTCTTCCTGAACTTGGCCACAGTACAAGCCGTTATGAGCCGCCGTTTCGATGGTAGGCTTGGCAGCCTGGGGCTAACCGAATTTCTGATTCTCTTCCATTTGGCACATGCTCAGGAAGAGAAGATGCGACGTATCGACCTGGCTGAAAGCATCGGTCTTACCGCATCGGGTGTCACCAGATTGCTGGCTCCGATGGAGAAAATCGGGTTGGTAAAGCGTGAGGCGAATGCGGCAGATGCACGTGTCAGTTTTGTCGCTCTCACCACGGGCGGAAAGGATGCCCTGGAAAACGCGCTTGAGAACGCCGAGTATCTGGCAAAGGAAACTCTTTTCTCGGCAACAAAGGAGGAAATAGCTCAGACATCTGCGCTGCTTCAGAAACTCGGCGGAACCGTGCGGTAGGAAACTCTGGTAGTCCAGGCAAAACCCGAGAACTCACCTGTACCCGTCGACGAACAGAAAGAGCGGTATCGAACGTACACAAAGCCGAAAGTAAGCTGCAGGGGAATAACGGCGGCAATTATGGAAAAGGTGTCGCGGGATTGCGATGCAACATATGCTTTTTGGGAGCATGATCCTGTGAGAGTGAAAGAGGAGGTGATCGACGAGGGAACGAAACTGGCATATGAGATCTTTCATGTGCGAAGCAGAATCGTGAGTACCATGTTCTTCCACCGAAGCCTGAAACGGATTGAGTATGCATTCGATGCACAAGACAATCATGTGTCCCGGAATGAGGGGGGACATGCATTGTTGCAATGATGCGCAAGAATGGCATGAGCGGTACGCAGAGTATTCCTACGTATTTTCCCTTGGTTTTCGTCGTACGGAGGCCAAAAATCAGGCATTCGTTAGGTGTTTTATAGCTTTCTCAAGCGAGATATTAAAATCAGCATCCATTTCAAAAAGAGGCAAATCGTACTTCTTCGCTTCGTGTTCAATGCAGTCCGAATAAACGGTGATCATGCGCGCAATTTTTGTGAATGTGGCTTCGTCTTTTGTCTTTCTCAGAATCCAATCATTCGGCGTCGTGGATTTATGAAAATCTTGCAGCATTTTTTCTTCATCTCGTTTTAAAAGAAATGCTGTCTTTATATGTTCATTACCAAACTTTTTCAGAATCTGACTGACAATTTCCGGCGTAACTTGGTATCCCTCAACAATGAAATCATCCCCATCCGTCAGGTATGTTTCCGCCATCATGCTTATCGCATCGTACGTTGCCTTAGATTGCTCTACGTAGCCCTGGACGATCGCTTCCGGAGTGTGCTGCGCATAGAACTCGTCATTACTCTCTCCACGTAAGTACCTATGTGAAAATAACGTAGAATGCTGTTCTCTCGGAATGTAAGCCCAGGCAATATTTTCCAATGTGTCAGAGGATATCCAAGGAATAAGTAATTTCTTACTCAGCGTTTTTGCCAGTGTTGTTTTCCCACACTTTGGTGGACCCCCGATTAAATACACGGCCATAACATTCAAAGTATCCGCCAAAATTCCAAAGGTTCAAAACCTGATTGAATGGTTGCGCCACGTGATTGCGAGCCGCTGCGAGCAATTTTACGTGGCGCCCCCGGCAGGAATCCCTCTTCCTGCCACAGCGCATACTTCATGGTGCCCAGAGCTTTTCTATTTATTGGACGCTGGTTTTCGTCATACGCATAAAAAATACTCTGTGAATACCCAAGCTTATGCAGCTCCAAAACACTATCGAAATACCGATGAGAATAAAGACGAAATCATCCACCGATGATGCCGGAATACCTACGGTATCCATCATAGAACACATAGGGACAGAGTATGCCTTCAGCGGAAAATAGATGGCCTTGCGTAATGCAAGAGGACCACAGGGTAGTAACATATACATTGACCATGCATCAAGTGTCATCCAGATGCGTATTTGGTAGGCAAGAAGCAAGAGAATGTGTGCAATGAGATTCCCGAGCAGGTGCCATCGAAAACAACAGAAGCGTGCCATATTTTAAGTAT
>JAQVVD010000004.1 GCA_028699155.1 Candidatus Peribacteraceae bacterium
CGCAAACAGTCTCACAAGCTGTCGAAATTTCTTCTCTGAAATTCGGGAACGGAAGGAGTAACGGTTTTTCATGAGCAGGATGAGGTAAATGATACCTCAGATGCTGCTTAACGTTTCATGAGCCAAAGAAAATATATGCCCTAGCCCAACCCGCTCGTTAGCTATTCTTGCACCCATGACTGAAAAACTATTCCAAAAAACTTTAGATTCATCCGAATTGCCATATATAAGTAATGTGGAGGATTTATATCCTCTTTAGCATCACTGCGACTTGGTGCATTACCGGTGTTATGATGGAAGTAAATAGGAACATACCAATTAAACTCCCTATCCCAAATTTCCACCCGAAGAAATAAAATGCTGAAATTACTAAACAAATCAATAAAATCCCCAGCACTGCATCGATATTATACTTCCAATTCCCGTTTAACATGCCATTCAAGGCGAGTAGAGACAGCACAATAACAGTGCAAATAATCCAGTAAGTCATGCATCTCAGTATATCAATTCAATGTATAAAATTCTATAAAATGACCCAACCCACGTATCTTCGATCTTCTTGAGAAAGAACTCCTAAAGGCCTGCAAGAAAGGCTGGGATTTGGTTCCGGATATCACATACTCAGCCATTCAGCTTCTCTGAAACTCGCCTCCACCTTGACTACGCTGTGGATATTGAAGAACTGTCCCGAAAAAAAAGAAAACAGGGGGTGACAATAAATAATGCCACGGGCATCATAGAGCCATGACGATTATATATTTGCTACTCATAGGATTAGTTGTTCTGAATCTTTATATTTTTTATGAATTAAAACAGGAAAAAAAGCGCACAAGAATCTTAGGTGCTTTCATTTCTGGAATTATTGTCCACCTAAAAAAAGAAAAGCCTTACCCCGATTTACTAGAAGACATTGCAAACGAGTTTGGTGAAGATTTTTGGATTGAACCATTTAAAAAGTGGCAAAAAAAGGATCGTCTTCTTTTCTACAACAGCAGAATGGGCAATGGCGGTTTTAATATGAAATACTGGGATTTACACGATAAGCTGTTCTCAGAAGAAGAGAAAAATTAAAAGGTTGTCTCGAAAAATATTAGGTTATCGATTCGCAAAGGATTTTATAATGCTCTGGAAAAACTGCTTCCATCATTTCTAGTAGATATCTAACATTTTTTTGAGTCTCTTGAATAAGAGATGGATCAAATCCCTTTCCGGTTATGTGTGACATATCATTGGTAAATTTATGTATTGCAGTTTTTTTATCATCATCGAACGGTACACATTGAAGTTTATTGTAGTTACTTCCACTTTTTGGAACCCTGAACATTAAGAATGTATCCAATACTTTTCTTGCGATATTTGGAATGTTATATACAGAAGCAATAGTTCCGTCCGATTCAAATTGCTTCAAGATTTTAAATAAATAGTGGTATTCGCTTTCATGATCACATAAGAGACGATCTAGTTTTGCAATTTTTGCTGCCCTATCACCAGATACAGCAGAAACATCTTGTATCATATATTTTGAGCACATATCTCTGTTTTCTGGATGTTGCACCCAATTGAGGAGTAATCGCAAAAAATCAAAATTATGTGTAAAGATAAATACTTGTTTTACATCTTTGACTGCATTTTTAAGAAAAGCAAAGGCTTGAAATAGTGAATTTGAATCCAGACTTGAGATAGGGTCATCAATAACGACAATATCTGAAGATGCGTCAAATTCTTGATCTTGTAAGTGAACCGTAAAATAAACAAATGCAATTGCTGTCTTTTCCCCTTCACTAAGATTGTTTGCGATCTTTCCGTTTCTCTTAATTATGTATCCTTCTTCATTTTCATCTACTTCAAAAACCAATTCTTCCCGACCAAGAAATGTTTTTAATCTTTCATTTATTTCATTGCAAGCCTTATGAGAAGAAGAAATTTTACTACGATTCGCTTCTATCTGTTCAGTAAGTTGAGTAATTCCAAGAAAAATTTCTCCTTTCTCTTCGTGTCCATTCTGTAATTCATTTAGTTTTATCGAACAGTTTTCTATTTCTCCTGTGAGACTTATAACATCATCAAATATTTCACTTAAATAGTGTTTTTCAAGCAAATCACGAGCTCGATCCTTCTCTGTTTTAAAATTACTCGTCTTATCATTATGTTTTTCAATCAACTTATTCACATTTCTATGCGCCTCTATAAAGGCAGTTGAATCTATTTTTTCATTTATTACTTGTTGCTCTGTAGTTAACTGTTTTTTTGTAGCTAATTTTGCTGAAAGACTTGATATAGAATCAATTAATTTTTCCTTCTCGATTTCGAAAGCTGCTACTGCATTTTTATATTTCTGCTGTAAATCCGTATATAAATTTGCCTTATCAACAGGATTTATTCCTTTTATAAAATCAGTTGCAGCTTGTAGATTATTTATTAGCACATCAATCGAAGTCTTCAGGCTCTTATCTGCTGCATTAAAGTGTTTTGCTAAATCATCGATCCTTTGCGGTGGTATCTTTTGCCCACAATACTCACATTTTTCACTGTCATGTATTGCGTGTAACGAAATTCCTTTTTCAACCCAATCTGATATATCAGAATTCTCTTTAAGCCTTTGAATAGTTACAGACGTTATTGTCTCGGCACATAAATTAGATCCAGTTGAATGAATTTCTTCTAAATAGACATTCAATGCTTTTGCTTCTTCTTCTCCCTCTTTGGGAATCTCCAATTTACTAAGAACTACAATAGAATCCATTTCCTCTTGTCTCAGGGTTAATTTACATTTTTCTTGCTCGTCTGCGCTCAGAATTTCTTTATTGGTTAACTTTGCAAATGCCGATTGTGCATCCGGTCTTCGGTAGTTTCTATCAACGAGACCTCCTGTATTAGTACCAATTATTTTGGCAACATCTGTAAATACTTTTCCTTTCGCGTTCTCCTTACTGACTTTATTGTCATTTTCTGCTTTATATTCTTTTTTTAATTGGTCGAGCAATTTTTGATCTGATTCAATTTGCTCTGATAGCTTTTTGTTTTCTTCGCCGAGAATAAATATAGGTTTAGATTTCCCGTCCTGTCTCTCAATATTATTCGAGATATAATCCTTATTAAAAACTCGAACATTAACTCCAAATTGTTCACCTTGCCTATATGTTGTTGTATCAGAGCTTATTTCATATTCAAGAGAGATATATTCTTCGGAACTGCCAGTTCCTAAAACATCAAATAGTTTAGTTAAAGTCGTCTTTCCTGATCCGTTCCAACCATAAAATAGATTATATCTCTTAAAAAGAGGCAACGACCCATCCCATTGATAATTAGAAAAAATACCTAAGCCCTTAATTTTGCTAATTTTAGTAAGCATTGCGGATCAACAATGTAACGCCTTATTTACATGAAGGCTACTAGATTTATACCCTTAACCCAAAGTTGTGAGATATGTATTGGCCAGATTCCTTCTACTTGAATCATACTTCTAAAATCCTCCACTAGTCCCAGCCATCCGTCTTCGTCAGCCGCGGCTGACTACGCCGCGATTGGCTGAATCCGTGCTGCTAGCATCCGATATTGGCTCTTCTTTAGAATCTAAAAAGGGCCGTACCGCAGGTTTACTTTGTGTCTGGATACTTTCGGCGAACCGTTTTCCCGCTGATGTTGAGGAACGTGATGCCTTCCATTCTCCGTTTGGCGAATTCACCGTAGTAGTAATTATACCAGAACAGACATGGATTGCGGCGCAGCACGCCGCCCTGACCGCCAAAGCCGGAGTTATAGAAGTCGCTGGAGGTATAACGCAGTTCCCAATCGGGTGCAGGGCAATCGGGCAGGGTAGTGATGATCACATACGGTACATCGGCGCCGGACGCGTCCCGCCACGCGATGAAGGCGTCAACGTCTTTGCCCGGAATGCGGGCATCCGATGAGTTTGGGCTTTCGTAGTCGAGGAAAACAACCATACTGCCGTCTTCGGAATAACCAACCAGATCAGGCTGGAATTTGATGCCGTGCTGGTTGATGCGGACATCGATGCCGACCTGGGCGATGTGCGGCACATCCCAGAGGAGCCGCGCGAGGATGCCCCACGTCAGCGGATGCGTGAGGTTGTTGCCGGTTTGCGTGAACGCGAATGAATTGAAGAACCCATCGGGAACGTATTGAATGGCGGGCTCGAGGCGGCTGGCAATCTCATCGGCAATGGTGTCGCAATGCATGGTGCTGTTGGGCGGCATAACTTCTGATTATGGGTGCAGATCATCCTGTCTTCTTGACGAATTGTACCAGATGGAATGAGCGTACGGACATTTGAGAGATTTGTGGTTGATGCAACGTGTACAGCCACCAAAGGTGCTCATCCAAAGAATCACTTGCGCTCTCCTTGTGCGCTATACTCATTCCCGTGTCTACTTTCGCCACCCTGCATCCCGTTCTACAAGCACTCATCGCCACGATAGTTACATGGGGTGTTACGGCGCGAGAAATTTCATCGTTTTGTAAATGAAAGAAGGGAAAGGTATCTCGTACAAAATTGTTCTGTAGAGAAACAGTACCGTATATCTGTCTATACAGGCAAAGATCAGATAAGCAGTATACTTGACTATTTCTGGTCGCTGCGTATCCTCTGCAATCCGTGAGAATTTTTGTATCACGGCGTTTCGCTGACCTTTCAAATCATCGGAGAAAGACTCATGAATAAGATTGTTTCCCGTACATTCGCCGATGCGTTCTTCGCCATGAAGGCTGACTCCAAGAATGCGATCTTCTTTGAAGGCGGTTCCTGCCGCATTGCCCAGCGACTTATGACTGATCCAAATTACATGCCTACTCAGACAGATTTTCCGGAGTACGACCCCAGTTGTTGGTCGAACATTGAGGAAGACTGTTCAAGCCTGCGGAGTGAAATCACAGAATTCCTCACAGGAGATACGCCGCCAATTCCAGGGCAAAGAGACAAACCGTCTGAGCCAACTGAGGATACACCTCTTGCGAGACTCAAAACCTACGCAAAGACGTACTGGCAGCTCACCAGCGCGGATGTCGAACTCACGCATCTTTGCAATTGCCGCTGTCGGTTCTGCTATCTCGCATCTTACGAGAATAGTGGTTTGCGACTCGAGGAATTGCAACGAATTGGATCAGCACTGAAGGATGCAGGCGTGATCTTTACGTCGCTGACGGGCGGCGAACTCTTCTTGCGACCCGATGCAATGGACATCCTGCAGTTGTTTACGGATTTGAATTTCATGCTGGAAATTAAATCCAATGGTACGCTGCTGGATGCCGCAAAAATCGAAACGCTGGCTCGATTGCCCATCTTCGACATGCAGATTTCGATCTACGAAACCGCCGACGGATTCTCGGCAACAACACAGCGATCGTACCCCTTCACGCAAGTGACGGAAAGTATCAAACAGCTTGCCTCATCCGAGGTGCCATTGACGCTATCGGTCACCGTCGGGAAACACAATGTGGACCGACTGGACGAAATCCACCATGCTCTCAAGCAGATTGCTGACATCGCCATTTTTTACTCGCCATACATCACTCCGCGACGTTCTGGGGCAGATGACGGAATTACATTCCGCCTTTCTACAACGGAAATGCAGGAAAAATTACTCCCGTTCCTGAGAAGGACAGGTAACTTTTCCAAAATGGAGCCGTACCGCGATTGCACCGCCTGTTTGCATCCGTGCACCGCAGGCATCACGCAGGTTGCCATTGATCCCTTGGGAAATCTGTATCCTTGCTTGGATCTCCCTGTCGTCATCGGCAACGTAAGGCATGGCGATGTCGACACGCTCCTGTCTTCCGCAACCCGGGGACAGGCAATGAGCAGATTCCGGATGGCAGACATGGCTCAATGCCTTGAATGCGATGTCCGGGAGTACTGCGACAGTTGTGTAGGCATCTCACTTTTGGAGAACGGCACTCACACTCGGCCGGCTAGACACAAGTGCGATGTCGTTCGTTTCTTTACGTTGAACGAACCCTAACCTGAAAGGAGGCTTCTCATGAAGAAGTCTTTCTCCAAGACCCGTGTCACCAGAAACGCGGCACGCGTCTACGAATGCAACGGCAAGCAATCCAAAAACGCTTGCCGGTAGATTGACGACGGCCCTGCCATTGTCATGCCGAAGTAAGCTCTGATCATATGCTGACACTTAAACTCTAGCCGGCCTTAAGTGCGGCGCATGCAAGCAGAGCAAAGAGCGAGACCCCTGTGGTCTCGCTCCATTTTTTTACGCTACAATATCCCCGCTGTGCAACTCACTCTCTTCAGCAAACAACGGCGTGAAAGTGTTTTAGAAACACTGGCGATCTGCAAGCGTCTTGTAGGGATGATTTGGGACATGGACAAGCGCCTGCTCACCGCTGCTGTACTGAGTGCTCTCGTGCCGAGCATCGTGCCATTCGTAAACGCCTATATCTACAAACTTGTCATTGATGCAATCATTGCTGGTCTCAGTGACCCTGCTGCAATCAATATGCAGCATTTGGTCATGTTGCTCACCACGCGTGTGGCAACGTACTTTGTACAAGATGCTGCATTCAGTACGCAGGGTTATGTGGAACGGCTTCTGTGGACCAAATTCCCCATTTATTTGAACAAAAAGCTCTTCGGTCATATAGCCGAGCTGGATATCGAAAACTTTGAAGATCCAGCGTTTCGCGACCGCCTAGAGAAAGTGCGTGATTCTTGGTATCGACCGCAAAATCTCATCACGGGCATGCTTTTTGCGCTCCAGAGCCTCGTGCAGTTTCTAATCGCGTTCGTCGCGATGCTCACACTGAACTGGATGCTCGTGCTGCCCATTGCGCTGATTGCCATTCCTGAATTCCTCTATCGGCTCTATGAGTCGCAATCCGCCTGGTCGATTTGGGACTGGCATAGCCACCGCAAAAAGCGATATTCCTACTTGTCGCATATGCTGCAGGATGCGCAAAGCATTAAAGAGATGCGCATTTTCCGGCTTGCCCCGCTGTTTGTGCAGCAAACAACGGCAGTGCAGGAAGAGTTTTATGAAGATAACAAAAGTCTTTCAATGAGAGCATACCTGTTTCGGCTCATTTTCAACGGGCTCTCGACAGTGGTCTTCGTCGGTATAGAAGTCTATGTCATTGTACTCGCCTTCGCGCGAAGGGTGACAGTCGGTGACATCAGCTTTTACACGCAGATCGTGAGCAACTTCCAGAACGGTTTGGGCGGGCTGCTGCGCAACATGAATGACGTCTTCGAAGCCAGCTTGTACGTGAAGAGCTTTTTTGAGGTTATGGACGCCCCCGCAGTTATGTCATCGGCGCAGAACGCCACCGTGCTAGAACTCACTCAATCGCCATCCATCACCTTTGATCATGTGTCATTCCGGTACCCGGGAATGGATCACGAAGTTCTTAATGACTTCAATCTCGAAATTTCTCCCAGAGAGAAAGTGGCATTCGTCGGTGAAAACGGTGCGGGGAAGACAACTATCATCAAGCTTCTCGCCCGTTTCTACGATCCGACGAGCGGTCGAATTCTCGTGAATGGCACGGATCTCCGTGAGCTGGAGCTCGACAGCTGGCACAGACAACTGGCAATCCTGTTCCAGGACTTTAACCGGTACGAAGACACCGCGAAGCAAAACATCTACTTCGGCAATGTGCTGCGCAATATGGACATGAAGGACATCGAAAAGGCAGCAGTCGACGCGGGTGCGAATGCCATGATCGATGCCCTAGAGAAGGGATACGACCAGATGCTTGGTCGTATGTTCGAATCCGGCGAAGAACTATCCGTTGGGCAGTGGCAGAAAATCGCTCTTGCCCGGGCATATTACCGCAATGCACCCGTCCTCATTCTCGATGAACCAACTGCAGCCATCGATGCAAAAGCCGAGGCAGAGATCTTCACACGTGTCGAAGAACTAAGCAAAGACAAAACCGTCATCTTAATTTCACACCGCTTCTCTACCGTGCGCATGGCGGACCGCATCATTGTCATCAACGAGGGCAAGCTCTTCGAACAAGGATCGCATGCAGAGTTGATGCGGCAGAAAGGAGTGTATGCGGAACTCTTTAGCCTGCAGGCAAAAGGGTATCAATAGCTTTCCACATTCGAAAACGCGTCACATTCAAAGCGATTTCAACATCTCGATGGTCCGATCGCAGTACCCGCATTTTTCATAGAATGTATGTGCTCCCGTGTTCGGCGCAAAACATTCAACGCGAATGTGTATGCAGTTCTTTTCTTTGAGGAATACCTCCATTGCCGCCATCAGTTCTTTTCCCACGTTCTGTCCGCGATGCTCAGGGCTCACGACCAGTTCCACGATCCTTCCGCTCGTTTCCGGATATACTTCTATCTGATCTTCCGGCGATGTCACCTCAACCACTCCGGCAATGCCACCAAGGATGCCACCCTCTTGCTCTGCAACAAAGATTCTGCCGTTGTCTTTGGAAATGCGTCGCAGCAAACGCTCCACATACGTGGGTACATCGAATTTCTTTCCTGATTTGTTGAGTCGTAGAGGATCAAGACCGGCGACGTAATCCTGCAGGACACGGATAAGATCTATGAGACCTTCTTTATCTTCGTTGATATATGCCCGTATTTCCACGTGGGGATTATAGCTATGAGATTTTCGTCTGTGCATCCAGATAAGCCAAAATGCATCTTTAATCGGAACCTAGTCGAGCCGATTAGCGATGTATAAGCTCCTCTCAATGAGAGAATGCTATACTCCCACCAATGACAACTTTCGCCACCCTGCATCCTGTTCTTCAGGCACTCATCGCCACGATAGTTACATGGGGTGTTACGGCGCTCGGTGCCAGCATGATCTTTGGTTTTCGAACGCTGAATCAGAAGGTCCTGGATGGAATGCTCGGGTTCGCCGCCGGAGTGATGATTGCTGCGAGTTTCTGGTCGCTCTTGGCTCCTGCAATAGAAATGTCTGAGGGGGGGCCTTTGCCGAAGTGGATACCTGCAGCATTGGGATTTGCGGCGGGTGGCGTATTCCTCAGGATTCTTGATAGGCTGATTCCGCACCTGCACCTGGGTTTCCCAAAGTCAGAAGCAGAAGGGCCTCACACACACCTGCACAAAACGACACTGCTCATTTTGGCGATTACGCTCCATAACATTCCGGAAGGGCTAGCCATAGGTGTCGCATTCGGTGCTCTGGCGAATGGCGGCGATGCGATCACTCTTGCAGGCGCTGTGGCGTTGGCGCTGGGCATAGGGATTCAAAATTTCCCGGAAGGATTTGCAGTAGCAGCTCCCTTGAAGCGAGAGGGAATGTCTACCGGAAAATGTATTTGGTACGGGCAGCTTTCTGCTGTTGTGGAACCGATCGCTGCTGTAATCGGCGCAGCAGCTGTCATTGTCATGCAGCCAATCCTACCGTATGCATTGGCTTTTGCTGCGGGAGCAATGATCTTCGTGGTGGTGGAAGAGGTCGTCCCAGAGAGCCAGCGCGCGGGGCACACGGATATCGCAACTGCATCTGCAATGCTCGGATTCCTCGTGATGATGACGCTAGATGTGGCATTGGGGTAGCCCTCTGTCTCTGCTGGTCTATGATTCGCCCTCACTCGTACCGCAGCGCATCGATCGGCTTGAGTTTGGCGGCCTGCCACGCCGGGAGAATGCCGAAGAACACGCCGATCCCGATGGAGAAACCGAGCGCGAGCAGAATGGAATCGAAGGAAATGATGGCGCGCGTTTCCGCGTAGTTCGTCACGATCCAGGCTCCCAGGTAACTGATGAGCACTCCGATCGCGCCTCCCAGAACGCTCAGGACCATGGACTCCACCAGGAACTGCTGGAGAATGTCACGCTTCTTGGCGCCGATCGCCTTGCGGATGCCGATCTCGCGCGTGCGCTCCATCACAGAGACAAGCATGATATTCATCACGCCTATGCCTCCGACGATCAGGGAAATCGCCGCGATTCCCCCAAGGAGGAACGTGAATGTCTGGGTCACTTCATTCAGGGTTTCGACTGTATCGGACTGGTTTGCGATGTTGAAATCCTGATTGGCAATATTTGTGATGCGGTGCTGATTGCGCACAACGACCTCGATGAGAGCGGCCGTTTGGCTCATCTGATCCTGCCTCTCCACGGAAATATTGATGGAACTGAGCTTGTCCGTGCCCTGCACGCGCTGCTGCATCGTCGTGAGCGGAATCAGCGCGACTTCATTCTGGTTCGTGAATCCCTGCTGTCCTTTCTCCTCCATGATACCGATCACCGTGAAGATGTGCTGCTCGATGCGCATGTCCCTGCCAATGGGGCTCTCCGCCCCAAAGAGCGTCTCTGCCGCCTCCTGCCCCAGTACAACGACCTTCTCCCGTTTATCGATGTGCCCCTGCGTGATGAATGACCCGAATTCCACGTTGAAATTCTTCACAACCGGATAGTCCGGCGTGACGCCGATGACACTCACCTGCATGTTCTTGTTCCCGACAATCGCCTGCATAGTTCCGGAAAGCTCTGGCGAAATTCCTATCAAGCCGCTCACGTTCTTCTCAATCGCGCTGACATCGTCCGACGAGAGCGTACTCGTGGAACTCCCCCCTCCCGCGCGGCGGAAGAGCGACCGCACATTCGTCTGCGAGGGGCTGCCGGGGCTGACCGTCAGGAGGTTCGTCCCCAAACTCTCGATGCGTTCCGTGATCTGCTGCTGGGACCCCTGCCCTATGCCGACCATGAGTACCACGGATGCAACGCCGATGATCACGCCCAGCATCGTCAGTCCCGCGCGCAATTTGTTGCTGCGAATCGCATCGAGGGCGCTGCGGAGATTTTCGAGGAAATACAGCATAGATCACTGCGTATGAATGAGGCCGTCCAGTATGTGAATCGTTCGTCGCGCGTGCTCTGCCACATGCGGCTCATGCGTGACCATCACAATCGTCACGCCATTCGCACTCAGCTCATCCAGGAGCCCCATGATCTCTTCTCCAGTTTTGGAATCAAGCGCGCCTGTCGGCTCGTCTGCGAGAATGATCGCCGGATTGGTCACCAGTGCTCTCGCGATCGCTATGCGCTGCTTCTGCCCTCCGGAAAGCTCGTTCGGAAGATGGTGCATGCGATCCGCCAGTCCCACCGCCTTCAGAGCACTCTCCGCGTGCTCGATAGCCTCATGCCGATGCACGCCCTGATAGAGCAGCGGCTGCATCACCTGTCGCAGCGCATTCATGCGCGGCAGCAGGTTGAACGCCTGGAATACGAACCCGATGCGCCTGCTGCGCACTTCCGCCTGCTCTCTCTCGGAGAGGTGGCTGACTTTCCTGCCCTCCAGGGTGTACGTCCCCGTGCTGGGCGTATCGAGCAGCCCGATGATATTCATGAGCGTCGATTTTCCGGAGCCGGACGGTCCCATGATCGCGATGAACTCGCCATCCTGAATGTGCAGGGAAACTCCTTTGAGCACCGTGAGTTCCTGGGTGCCCAGGACGTACGTCTTGGTGATGTCATGCAATTGGATCATGAGTCTGATGCGGGAATGCAGGATCACATGCGCGGAGGCCCTCCGCCCATTCCGCCCATCGGCATCATGATGCCGCCACCCCTGTTCGTACTCTCTTCTCCAGACGTCTCTGCAGCATTGAGCGATACGCTAATCGACTGAATGCGAGTGCCTTCCTCTATGCCAGAGAGAATCTCCGTGTAAGAACCATTTGTGATTCCCGTCTCCACGGGAATGCTGGCGCCGTCTTCCCTGGTCACGAACGTGCGGTTCCCCTGCGTGCGCAGCGCAAGCGCGGGAACTGCGAGCGCATTCACGGCGGATGCCGTCTGGATTTCCACCGTTGCGGTCATTCCTGAGAGGATGGTGTACTGCTCGCTCGGCGCAAGCATAATCTCCACCTCGTACGAAACGACTCCCGACGTCTGGACCGGCGTCGTATCGATCAGATTGATCGTGCCTTCGAACGCCACATTCGGCACTGCGTCGAAGGTAATGAACGCCTTCTGCCCCTCTTTCACATTAACCACATCCACCTGATCGAGCTGCACGGTCACAATGAAGTACTCCGGGTTCTCGAGCACCACGTACTTCGTCTCGCTCGCATCCGCCAGCAGGTTATCTCCGACCTGGAAATCTACGCGCCGGACGATGCCGTCGAACGGCGCCCTCAACTCGTAGTTCTCCAGAGCGCGGCGAGCTTTCTCCAGCGCGACCTGCTTCTGGGCCAATGCATTGCTCTGCTGACTAATCTGTATGTTGACACTCGTAGTCGTCTGCTTCAGATTCGCCTGCCCGGCACTCAGTTTGTCATTCAGATTCTCTATTGTTCTCTGCGCGGAATCGGCGGTCGTCGTTCCATTCTCCTGCTGCGACCTGAGCACTTCCAGGTTGTTTTTCGCATCCTCGAGATCCTGGAATGCAGCACTCTTGCCGGGCTGCGTCAGCATGGCCTGCTGATCGCGCAGCGTATTGAGCAACGAGAGTGCCGCCGTTCTCTTGGTGTTGATCGTTGTTTTCCATTCATTGATATCTGCGTCTGTATACTGGGTTGAGGGCACGGCTGTCCTCAGGAAATCATAGGAAATATTCGTGAGATCAATGATTTTCTGCGCCATGGTTATCGCATCTTCCAGTGCGGACTCCAGCTGTTTCGTATCATCCACATCCTGGAGCGACCCGTACTCTTCCCGCAGGGCATCGTACGTATTCGATGCGTCGTAGTACGCGAATTCCGTCTTATTTTTCAAATCATAATCCGTGAAGTAAAACGCGATTTCGAACGCCTTGTACCGTACCGCGCCGCGCACCACGGAATCGCCGCTGAGAATTGCGATGACGCTATCGAGGATTCCATCCGCACTCGCAATGGAGCTCTCGATGCTCGCCGCCAGATCATGTTGCGCTTTCTCATATGCCGCCTCCTTTTCCTTCACCGTGGTCTCTGCTTGCGCAATCAGGTCTTCCGCCTCCATCTGCTGCGACGGGAGATCCCCGTTGGCTTCCTCCAACTGCCGCTGCAAATCACGTACGCTGTTTTCGGCAGTCAACAGTGTCTCATCACGGCTCGCCTGCAGATCCTGCAACTTTAAATACGCATCATTGACCGAAAGTTGCGCCTGGCGGATGTCGGCGTTCGGATCCGTCTTGTCCAGTTCCGCTATGAGATCGTCCCGCTTGACCGTATCCCCCGTTTTCACATGGACCTTCTCCACCTTGCCCTGCACGTTGAAGCGCAACTGCTGCTCATTGGCGAGCGTCACACTGCCCAATGCCTTAATGGAAAGCGTGATGTCCCTGCGCCCCACGGTGACGATTTCCCCGACAACCTCCTGGGCACTCGTACCGCTGTTGCCGAGGAAGTGATACCCCAGTACGAGAACGAGTGGCGTGGCGAACCCCAGCAGAACGCTGCTCCATGCAAGCTGCTGCGCGAGAGCCAGCAGGCGTCTGAAGTGGAGCCGTTGCAGGAATGACAGGAGGGTCATAGGGCAGATAGAGTATCGGATACTATCGGGGGAGGGGTTCCTTTTCCTCTGATTCCGGGAATCTCATCACAACGCCATGCTCATCCGCGATATCCATCAGGCGCTTGCCTGCAGACAGTTCCTGGCGCAACTCCTCTACAGACATGCCCATGCGCGCCGCCATGCTCTGCAGGAATTCCTGCTTTTCGGCTTCGTCCATCCAGCGGGGAGGCAGGCGAAGCTCCACGTTCCGCTCCCGCGCGATTTCCATCATCGATTTCCCTTTGTCCAACTCCCCGCGCAGCTCCTCGCGTGACAGACCGAGCTGTTCTGCCATACCCGGGAACGGCCTGTCCTCCTGCGCATCACGATAGGCGCCGTGGTAAGAAGATGCATCCGTCTTGCTGCGCAAGTGCAGCGAACCCATAGCTAGGGCAAAGAGGAGGAATGCCGTGAGAATGCCGATCGCGAAGGAAGAGAGAGTGGCTGGTTCCATAGAAAAAGGCGTTAATTCGTGCTGGTTGTTCCCGGCAATGCCTGCTGTAGCGCGCCCGTAGATGCTTCAGGTACATCACCCGTAGACCCGGATCCCGTTCCCGCCGAAGGGGCATCCGCCCTCCCTTGCCGCATCCCCGCAGGGAAATCCATTCCACGTTCTTCTGCAATTTCCGGCAGCGTCTTCCCTGCATCCAGCTCTGCCTGCAACTCCCCTACGTTCATCCCAAACCGGTCTGCCATCATCTGCATGCGATTCTCATCCAACTGGCCATCTGCGGGGAATCTCGCAGCACCGGATCCAAACTGCCCCTGTGATTGGGCGATAGGCGCTCGACCTTGCTGTGGCGATGCCTGCGATGATGCGCCGAAGAATCGGTTCGCCCCGAAGAGCAGAGCGAGTACTACTACGCCTGTCGCTACACCAATGCCGTAGGAACGAACGTTGAATTGTTTCATTGGTCATTCTGGGAAGAAAACAGACGCAGAAGTGCGCCTTGTTTTGTTTATACGCAGCAAGCGTGCATATTTTTTCAAAAACTGGTAGCTGACTCAGTGCGCTCACCGCACCGAATGATGCCTGGTACAGACAAATATCCTCGAGACTCTGCTTCCCAGAATGCCTTTGTATCGATAGAGTGCATCCAATTTTCCCCGAGATTTGACAACCGTACAGAATGCATATCAGGAATATTGCCATCATCGCGCACGTCGACCACGGCAAAACGACGCTCGTGGACGCCCTGCTCACGCAGGGGGGCGCGTTTGCAACACACGAGCAGGTCGGGGAACTGATGATGGACTCCAATGAGCAGGAGAAGGAACGCGGCATTACGATCTACGCGAAGAATACGTCCATCGTCTACCGGGACTGCAAAATCAATATCGTAGACACGCCCGGCCATGCCGATTTCGGCTCCGAAGTGGAACGAATCCTCCGGACGGTAGACTGCGTTCTGCTCCTCGTCGATGCGCAGGAAGGCCCCATGCCCCAGACGAAGTTCGTGCTGAAAAAATCTCTTGAACTGGGGCTGAAACCGATTGTTCTCATTAATAAAATTGATAAGCCTGCCGCACGATCGATCCGGGTAGTCGATGAGGTGTTCGACCTCTTCGTCACCCTGGGCGCAACAGATGAGCAGCTCAATTTCCCCTACCTCTTCAGCATCGCCAAACAGGGCATTGCGAAGCGGACACTGGAGGATGCATCGAACGATTTAAGCCCTCTGTTCGATCTAATCATGGCGCATGTGCCCGAGGCGGAGCGGAATATCGATGCACCGTTCCGCATGCAACCCAGCAGCCTTGGGTACGACAACTACCTGGGCAGATTGGCGATCGGACGCGTATTTGAAGGAATCGCCCGCGCCGGAGACACGGTCTATGTGAAACGCGCTGACGGAACATCCCGTACCGCGAAGATCACGAAAGTATTCGTCGCACAGGGGCTCAAGCGCGTGGAGGTTACTGAGGCGCATGCGGGCGATATCGTGACGATCGCAGGTATTCCGGACATCTACGTAGGAGAGACAATGTCTACGGACCCCGATGCGCAGCCTCTTCCTGCCATCACTATCGATCCGCCGACGATCGCCATGCACTTCCTGGTCAATAATTCCCCGTTTGCCGGAAGGGAAGGGAAACTCGTGACGACTAGGCATATCCGCGCGCGGCTAGAGAAGGAGCAGGAAACGAACGTCGGGCTCAAGGTCGAGGAAGTCCCGGGCACGGATTCCTACAAGGTTTCCGGGAGGGGCGAACTGCACCTCTCCGTCCTCATAGAAGCAATGCGGCGGGAAGGTTTCGAACTGCAGGTCTCCCAGCCAGAGGTCATCTGCAGGGAGGAGAACGGCGTGAAACTAGAACCGATTGAACAAGTCATCGTGGATGTGCCCGAGACATTCACAGGCACGGTCATTGATATGCTGGCTAAGCGCAAAGGCGAGATGGTAGACATGAAGACGCACGAAGGGAACACGCGCCTGGAGTACAAAGTCCCCACGCGCGGACTCCTGGGATTCCGCGGGGAATTCATCATCGAGACGCGCGGCGAGGGAATCCTCACGCACTCCTTCATTGCCTATGAACCGCACAAGGGCGTGCTGCCCGGCAAAACGCGGGGTTCCATGATCTCCATGGAAAACGGCGTTTCGGTCGCGTACGCGCTCTGGGGACTGCAGGAACGAGGCAGGCTCTTCATCACGCCTCAGACGAAGATTTACAGCGGCATGGTGATCGGCGAGAGCGCGAAGGGCGAAGACATGACAGTGAATCCCATGAAAGAGAAGAAGCTTACGAATGTGCGCGCTTCGGGCTCGGACGATGCAATCGTCCTCACCCCTGTCCAGCCGCTCACGCTGGAACAGGCACTGGAATACATCGCAGAAGATGAGCTGGTGGAAGTCACGCCGACGAGCATCCGCCTGCGCAAGAAGTGCCTGAACGAACACGATCGGCGCCGGAGCCGGCGGAAAGAGTAGTCTCCATGAAGCAGCCGGTTTCTACTTTGGTGATATAAACCACAGAACGGAGGGTCAGTCTACGGGGACATCCGTGCCTCTGCAGCACCCTCCTGCTATAGTCGCAGCGGTTTATCATTTTCATCCCCCCACTATGGCAACAGACCGAATGGCATTCGTCGCAGAGCTCAATAAAGACCTGGAGTGGGAATTCGCCTCTGCAATTCAGTACGTGCAGCATGCCGCCGTCATCACCGGCCCGGAGTACGATTCGATTGCCAAAGAACTCGTCGTGCACTCCAATGAGGAAATGGGGCACGCCGTGCAGCTTTCCACCCTGATTGCGGATCTGGGAGGCGTTCCGACAATCGATGTGGAGCAGCGGAAGATCTCTGAAAATTCTGCGACCATGCTGGAGCAAGATCTGGAAGGAGAGGAACTCGCGATCTCGCGCTACAAGGAGCGCATTGCACAAGCGGAAGAACTGGGCGAGTACGGCGTGCGGCGCGTACTGGAAGACATCCTGATGGATGAAGAGGAGCACCGGCGCGACCTGGTCAGTTCGCTCGGAAGGTAAAGCATGACGGCTGAAAAAGCCGTATCGTTGCAAGCACTTTGCGACACCCGTTCGTAGCCCCGCCTACGCGGGGCGGAGAAGGGTGATCTGCCTCGCAAAAACCACCAAGGAAAGATGGCGGGAAATGCACCGTTCGTATAGGATACTTGTCTACACATGAAGCACCTCTTCCTCTCCATCTTCGTAGCATCGCTCTTCTCCGGCAATTTCTGCCCGATGCGCGCCGTACACGTGCAAGCTGCAGATATGCCGGTTGTAATGCATCAGCAGATGGCACATGCGGCAAACCACGAACCCTGCCAGCCGGAACCGGCGCAAACGTTCCAGAACGCTCCCTGCACGGGGAATGCGTGTTTCCTTGGCGAGTACGTTGCAGACCAAAGATCTTCCTCCCTCGCGAAGCAAACAGCGGAGCCCGCTGCATTTTCGGGCATCATCCCAGGCATGCTGCCAGCGGATACTCCGATGGATTTCCCTGTGATCGTTACGCCGCCAGGGGGATCACTCCCCTCTTTGAGACACATCGCTACCATAGTGTTGCGCACGTAAAAAGAAGGTACGAACCATCTGCAGAGCCACGCAAGCGCGGTTCTCTGTTTGTATCTCTCTTCTTCTCTTCACTATGGAACACACGTCAAAACACCTTGAACTCATTGAGCTCCGCATTGCGGGCATGCACTGCAGGAGCTGCGAAATCATCCTGGAACGCGCATTGAAAGGCATTCCAGGCGTGGCAAAATCGCACGTCAATTCTGCGAAAGGGACGGCAAAAATCTATGCAGATCCGACCCAACTCCCTTCGATGGCAACGATTTCCGCTGCCATAGAGGAAGCCGGGTACAGCGTGGTAGCGCAGGACGCATCCGCAGGAACAGTACGCGGGAACCACGCAGACACTTCAGAAATTTCCGGCACAAGGAAGTGGCTGGAAATCGGCGCAGCGCTCATCATCATTCTCGCGCTCTACCAGGTGCTCAAAGGGCTTGGCATCACGGATTTTGCCTCGTCTGTCAGCGGGACTGCGACGCTGGGCGGCGTCTTCCTGATCGGCATCGTCGCGGGTTTGAGCAGCTGCCTTGCCGTGACCGGCGGCCTCCTGCTCAGCGTGACCGGCAAATGGAACGAGTTGCACCCGGACCAGGACGGCTGGACCAAGTTCAAGCCGCTCCTCGCATTCAACATCGGGCGGCTCGCTTCGTACTTCGTTCTTGGCGGCGTTATCGGCTTGATCGGAACTTCCATCTCCTTAAGTCCGCAAGCCGGCGGATACCTGAGCATCGCTGTGGCACTCGTGATGCTCTCGCTCGCCCTCTCGATGCTCAGAATCATTCCGAAAGGCAGCTGCCCCATACGGCCTCCCAAGCGGCTCGCTCACTGGATCGCCGATATGTCCGAGCATCCGCACCCGGCCGCACCGTTCTTTCTGGGGGGACTGACATTCTTCCTCCCGTGCGGCTTTACGCAATCATTGCAATTGGTCGCACTCGCATCAGGGAGCTTCACCATGGGTGCGCTGATCATGTTCTCCTTCGCTCTCGGCACACTCCCAGCGCTCCTGGGTTTAAGTGTGATCTCCGCAACGGCGAAAGGGACATACTCGCGCGTCTTCCTGCGCTTCGTGGGAACACTGGTGCTGCTGCTCTCGCTCTGGAACCTGCGCAGCGGCCTCACGCTCGTGGGTGTGGATGCCGCAAGCCTGCTCTCTTTCGGGGAGAGCGCAACGGATGCCGCATACGCGAAGAATGCGGATCCCAATGTCACTATTGCAGCGAACGGGGACCAGATCATCAACATGCGCGTAGACGGGTACGAATATACGCCGGATACCTTCACGGTAGAAGCGGGAAGAACTACATGGGTCTATGCCGATGCAGACCGCATTACCGGCTGCACGAGCATTCTCACCGTCCCAAAATTCGGGTTGCAGGCACGTCTCCAGCAGGGAGAACAGGTGCGCCTTGGCCCCATCAGGAACCCGACTTCCGACTTCTTCATCACCTGTTCCATGGGAATGGTGAGCGCGAGGGTACGGGTCATACAACCGGGCGTACCCGGCAGTCAGGCTGTGAATCTTCCGCTTGTGGAACAGGCGTCGGCGCAGGAAGATCCGTTTGATGCACCACGCCCGTCCTGCGGCAGCAGTGGCGGATGCGGTTGCGGAGGGGCATAATTCTTTTTCCCACCAAACCATGCATACAGAACATGTGAATCTCTCCATCACCGGCATGCACTGTGCGAGTTGCGCACTGCTCATTACCAAGAATCTGCAAAGCAAGAAAGGCGTCCAGGACGCCAACGTGAATTTCGCGGCAGGCAAAGCGCACGTACGCTACGACTCGGGTACGATCGATGCACAGGCGCTCGTCACCGCGGTGAAAGAAGCCGGGTACAGTGCGTTCATCGCCAACGAGCAGGATCGGGAAGCCGAACAGGCACGGCGCGATGAGGAAATCCGTTCCTACAGGAATAAGTTTCTCTGGGGCCTGCTCTTTAGCGGCCCGCTCCTCTTCATGATGATCCTTCCGCTGCTCCCGGAGAGCGCGATGGAACGCATCGGTCCCTGGATGGGCATCGCATCATTCCTGCTCGCGACACCAGTCCAGTTCTGGCTCGGAGCGGGGTTCTACCGCGGAGCGTGGTCGAGCCTGAAGGTACGGACATTCTCCATGGACAGCCTGATCGCGATCGGCACCTCCACCGCATACTTCTACAGCGTCGCCAATTTCATGCTCCAGGGATTCGATGCGGGCACAGCCCTCTTTGAAGCGGAGAACCTCTACTTTGAAGTTGCGGCGATGCTCATTACCTTCGTGCTCCTCGGCAAGTGGCTGGAAACGCGTGCAAAGGGGCACACCGGCGCCGCAATCCAGAAACTCATGGGATTGCAGGCGAAGACTGCGCGCGTGCAGCGCGGCAAGGACATCGTGGAGGTCCCTATGGAGGCAGTCGTCGTGGGAGACATCGTGATCGTACGCCCGGGGGAGAAAGTCCCCGTGGACGGAATGATCACCAAAGGATTTTCGTCCTTCGATGAATCCATGCTCACGGGAGAGAGCATTCCCGTGGAGAAGAAGGAAGGAGACAGAGTCTTCGGCGCTACGATGAACGGGCACGGCAGCCTGGAATTCCGCGCGGAGAAAGTGGGTGCCGATACCGCGCTCGCGCGCATCATCCGCTTCGTGGAAGAAGCGCAGGGTTCCCGCGCGCCGATTCAGGCATTCGCAGACTGGGTATCCAGCTGGTTCGTGCCGACCGTCATCGGCATTGCAGTCCTCACGTTCGCCATCTGGATGCTACTGGGAGCGGGGCTCTCCTTCTCGCTCCTCGCATTCGTCTCGGTCATTGTGATCGCCTGCCCGTGCGCGCTGGGTCTCGCAACGCCCACAGGCATCATGGTGGCAACAGGAAAAGGCGCGGAACTCGGCATTCTCATCCGCGGAGGAGAACCGCTGCAAGCTGCGGAACACATCGACACGATCATCTTCGATAAAACCGGCACGCTCACGAAAGGAAAGCCGGAAGTGACTGACATACTGGCATTCCAGGGAAAGGAAAATGAACTGCTGCGCATTGCGGCGTCGCTCGAAATGGGATCGGAACATTCGCTCGCGGAAAGCATCGTGCAAGCGGCGAAAGAGCGCCATCTGGAGCTCTGGCCGCATGAGAAGTTCGCTGCGATCCCGGGCCACGGCATCGAAGGTACGCTGGAGGGAAAGCACTACTTCCTTGGAAACCGCAAATTGATGCAGCGCGAGGGCATTGACTTCACCAGCGCAGAGAAACAATTGCAACAACTGGAAGAGACAGGGAAAACAGCCATGCTCCTCGCTTCCGGCAAGCAGCTGCTCGGCATCGTCGCCGTCGCCGATACGATCAAAGAGACGACAAAAGATGCAGTGGAAGCACTGAAGCACCTTGGCATTACCGTCTACATGATCACCGGCGACAATGCGCGCACCGCGCGTGCGATTGCGCTGCAGGCCGGCATAGAGCACGTCCTTGCGGAAGTCCTGCCGGAAGAGAAGGCGCTGCAGGTGAAACGCCTGCAGGAGAAAAGCAGGAAGGTGGCGATGGTCGGCGACGGCATCAACGACAGCCCCGCGCTTGCACAGGCAGACCTGGGCATTGCCATGGGCAGCGGAACGGATATCGCGATGGAAACAGGCGGCATCGTACTGGTGCGCAACGATCTGCGGGATGTGGTTACCGCAATCCGCTTGAGCCGCGCTTCCATGAACAAGATCAAGCAGAACATGTTCTTTGCTCTCTTCTACAATGTCATCGGCATCCCGATTGCTGCGCGCGTTTTCGCCCCCCTCGGTATTGTCCTGCGGCCGGAACTCGCGGGGTTCGCCATGGCACTGAGCTCCGTCTCCGTGGTCACCAATGCGCTCCTGCTGCGTGGATTTAACCCTACGCGCAGGAACTGGCTCTCAAACATCGCACCGATCGTGATGGTGATCGGCTTTACGGTGCTCTTTCTCTTCTTCGCGTTCGTCAGTTCATAGGAAGCAGATTCTTTGCAGAGAGAAGAAGAACCGGCACGCCTGCCGGTTCTTCTTTAGAGCACTGTCGCTTCATCTGCCGCCGCCGTTTCGAACACTTGCTCCTTCATCTCGCTCTCACCGGTAAGCGGCTTGGCCTTTTTCCAACCGCTATACGGCAGATAGGCCAGCGTGATCACTGCAGAAAGCACATTCGTCGCAGCGAACCCCCACCAGATGCCCGCCTCATGGAGAGAGGTGTGCTTCGAAAGTATGTACGCCAGCGGGAATTGAATGACCCAGAGGGACACTAGGGAAAGCACCATGGAAGCAACCGTATTGCCTGCACCGCGCAGCGCCCCATAGAGCACCTGCTGCAAGCCCATGAAACCGAATGTCAGTGCGATAATCCGCAGAAACCTGCTCCCCATCTCGATCACTTCCTGATCATCGGGGATGAAGAAGGCGATGGACGGTCGCGCGAAGAGAAAGAAGGCGATGCCAAGGACAGAGAGGAGCAAGAAGCTGATCGTCGCACTCATTCTTGCTGTCTGGACCGCGCGTTCCCGTTTGCCTGCGCCGATATTCTGTCCGACCAGCGCAGATGTCGCCATGGAGAATCCCATTGCGGGAATGATAACGAAGCTGAAGATGCGCCCTCCGATCCCGTACGATGCCATCACGACCGTTCCGAAGCTCGCGACGAGGAATACCATGACTGCCATTCCAAGCGCACGCATGGATTGCTCAACAGATGCGGGGAACCCCAGGCGCACCATTTGCCAGAGGAGCGGGAAATCCGGCGTGAAGTCATGCCACTGGAAGTGGATGCCGTAGCGGCCGCTCAGGAGGAAGAGGAGACCGATCACCGTTGCCACGGTCTGGGTTCCTACGGTCGCTATGGCTGCTCCGGTCACGCCGTACGCAGGCACGGGCCCGTAGCCCATGATGAAGAGCGGATCGAGCAGGAAGTTGAGGATAACGGTAGACAGCACGATGTACATGGGAAGCTTCGCGCTCCCAACACCCTGCATGAGTGACTGGAAAACGAAGAAACCGAACATCATCGGCAATCCGATGAAGGAGATGCGCATGTAGGATGTTGCAGAGGGCAACACGTCCGGCGGAGCGCCCATCAGGCGGAGAATCGGCTCGGAAACGCCGTACCCGAGCAGCGCCAGCGGCAGAGCGATGATCGCAACCATGATGATCGTCTGCGTTGCTACGTGATTCACCTGTGCGGTATCCCCCTTCCCCTTGTTCTGCGCGACAAGGATCGTCCCGGCGATGGCAAGGCCTCCGCCCATGGAAATGAGCAGAAAGATGATCGGGAAACTCAGGGAAACGGAGGCAACGGCGGCCGCACCGACTTTCCCCACCCAGTACGTATCCGTGAACTGGTACGCGGTCTGCAGGAGGTTTGAAAGAACAATAGGAAAGGAGAGCGCGAAGAGCACCCGAACGATTGAGCCTTCCGTCAGTGATGGACGTGCTGATCGCATGCTTTTTTTCAGTGAATGAGTGCGGATTGTAGCAGAATTCCGATATGAACAAATACGAGTACTTCTGGCATCACGAGAGCCGAAGTGAATGTGTACACAATAGTTTACTAACTTAGTTTAATATTGTATAATATAATTCGTGAACATAGAAAAACCACAACTAGATGGAGGGAAGGAACAAGCAGATAAGACACCGGCAAGCCGAGAAGGAGCACTGCCCCCTCCAGATACGGCACAACAGGTGGAGCAACTGCTCACAGAAAAATTAAGTACGCGTCTTACGCGAGAACTTGCAGGAATTGCTACGGTTCGGATTCTTGAAGAGCCCAAGAAGGAGGGCGAACGACCGCGGGAGATTCTGCAAATTGATATTACAAATCGCGAGAAATGGCAGTCCCCTGAATGCCAGCGCAAGTTCCTGCCGCTCATCGGTGTGATTCTCCAGCAAACGTTCTTCCCGGAGAAAGATCCAAATGATTGGACTCCCGACGGATTAGTCCGAGAATACCACGACTGTGATCCGGATTTCACAGACCGCATTATCCTGCTTACGAATGGACAACGAGTCACGGGGTTTTCGATGGTAAAAAAATGCAACAATACACAAACGGACAATATTCCTGTTGTTGCTCTACAACTTAGATCTGTCGAAGCAGGTAAACGGTACAAAGGCACAGGAGCGCACCTCATTCATTTAATACGACAAACATATCCTGATGCAATAATTATTTCCGCTACACATACGCCAGCAGCTGTTACTGCAACAAAACGCCATGCCGATGCGAGTGGAGAGCCTTTCTATTTCTGTGGGTATCGCAATGGCGACTCGTCATTAATCAATACCCCAGCAGAGGAACATACCATCACTGAAGCGGAGGAAAGCTATCGGGATATGCTGCGTGTCGACTACGGCGGTTTGGACGAAGAAGAGCAGAAAGGAATTCCGCCACACTGTGTAAACTATGGAGAAGGTTCAATCTCTTGGACAGATGATCATCAGTGGAAACCGGGGGATACCAGCCCTATTGCAGCGACATTCAATCAACTGCGAAAATCAGTCTTTGACCAAGGCAGACAACAGGAAGGTATTTATGGAATGGCTACCGTACTACCAAAAAATTTCCTTACGAAGAAAGTTCCACCACAGGCGGAATAGCCCGAATGAAATTCTGCGCAAGCGCATAAGTGTATGCCCCCTGGTAGGGCAAGCAGATGGTATCGCCTTCTTGCACATCGCTGCAGTGGAGGTAGTACCCCCACAGGTCATCAGGCGTACAGAGGGAACCGTAGAGGAAGAATGGAACCTCGCGCTCGGCACTGAAATGCGTGAGATTAAAGACGGGTGAGTAGTAGAAGTACTGGTACTTCTCCCAGCCGATCATATTGGTACCGGCATCCGTAATCCCCATCCAGTCTTCTTTCTTATCAATGAGCGTCAGCAGAAGATGCATGCTGTTATTGGAGAGGAGCCTCCCCGGCTCTGCGTAGAGTTCTGCGTGTGGGAATGTGGTGCGCACTGCATCTTGATAGACCGCGGAAACTGCGCTGGCAAAATCCTGCATCGGGATAATCTGCGGCGGAATCACCCGTGGCTTGATGCGATCGGCACGAATGTCTTGCAAAACTTTGGCGCTGGCATGCATGCGCTCCAGCTTGTCATTCCACGGATACGTGCATTCAAGCAGATCCTCCGGGTAGAGACCTCCCCCCATATCTATGTATGTACATTCTGCACGCTCTTCCGGTGAAAAGTGCTCCCGTGCGTACGCACACACTTCCTGGATCGTGCGGACATATCGATCTGGATTCCCATTGAAACTCGTATGGAAGTGCACTCCGGAAAAATCAAGTGATGCGTGCCGCTTCGCGGCATCGTAGAAAGGGCGCAACTGCGTAAGCGGCTGACCAAACTTGGTCCACCCGTGCTGATGATCGGTCACGACACGCAACCCGCAACGAACCTTCACTCCCCTCTCCTTCGCCATCCTCCCAAGCAATTCAAGCTCCCGCATGCTTTCCAGGTTCACCGTAATACGTCCCGGGTGGTCTACAACGTACGCGAACTCTTTTTCCGTTTTCGCCGGACCCGTGAGGAGTATCTGCTCAGCACCTGCAGCAAGCGCAAACGCAAGTTCCCGCGTGCTGGACGCATCCAGGCCACCACCTGCGGAGACAATGGTTTTGAGCAATCCGGCGTATGAATTGCTCTTCATGGCAAAGAACGGATGAAGAGTGACGCCTTCGTGCGCGAATGCATCTGTTACTTTCTTATAGCTTGATAGGACCTCCGCCTCTTCGTACACAAAGAGCGGTTCCCCTGGAATTTTTTTCAGAGGAAGCAGTTTCTCCCGGAGCGCGGGAACGCTCTCTAGTCTGCGACGAGCCGCATCTGCAAGTGGCGATTTCATGCGGGATGAGGGGACGGTGCACCAAGGATAGAGCATTCGATCGTTTGAAGCAGCTCCGCCCCATTGGAATTCATAGTCGGGACACCTTTGCCATCGATATCGAACAGAGGAAAATTTGTGAAGAGCGCGGCGAGATTATAGAGACACGATACGGGAGAGGTGGCGGGAAGTGCGGCGTAGAAGAGCCCCTCATTCTTACCGGAGAAAGCGCCGCGACCGGTTGGCTTCCACGTGCCGTTGCCCCAATGGTAGAACCCGACTGGCGGGATCGTAACATTCTTGTACCCCTTCGGCATGCGCTGAATCAGATAATCAAACTCAATGTACGATCCTCTGAATACCGTATCGGGGACGGTTGTCAGATTTGCTCCAAGGCGCTTGCCGGCGAGAGCCCTGCGAAATTCGGCGAAGAAATCGAGTCCGTGCAGTAATTCCGGCTGTACAGCAAGCTCCGGCGTGGAAGAGGACATGCGCGGATTGCATTCGAGTACGACCACGGAACGATCTGATGCAATCAGATCGACATTCGCAACTCCACGAAATCCGGCTGTGCGCATTGCATTCGCCAAACGGAGAAGCACATCTTCAATTGTCCGAATCATTGCGGCGGGCACATCGCAGCGAGGTATCCAATGCACTCCCAGAAACTCTTGCAGTGGCGGTTCCGGTGCAAAACACTGCAACCGAAGCGCGGAAACAATCGTATCCGCACGCCCGATGAGCAGCGTCACACCGAGTGGCATGCCTTCCGTGAATGCCCTACAGAGGAGGGGCAGATACGCCTGAAACTTCGCAAGATACGCTTCCAATTCCTGTGCATTGGAGACGACTGTGTGCTCGATCGGGGGAAGAAGTGCAGGATGTTGCAGGACAACCGGAAATACTGATACACCGGATGCGTCTTCCGGCTTGCGCAGTATCCGTGTCATGGGAGTCGGCAGCCCGTTCCTCTCCAGGAACTTCTGAAAAAAGAGTTTCTCCTCGAATGTCTCCTGATAGGACCACGCCGTTTGCAGCAGCCTGATGCCATTCTGCCGCGCCCACGATTCTATGAACGGAGATGAGCGGTGTGAAAGGAAAAGTTCATCCGATCCATTCGCCCTCATCGCATCCAGGATATTCGTATGGCGAATTACCTCCTCGTCGTTTGAGAAAAGGTCCAAAGGCTTGTCTGCATCCAAAAAACATACCTGAACCTGCGGGAAATGCTCGCGTACAAACATGGCACTCACGCTCTTTTCTGTCGTGAGGAACAGCACATGCTCTGCGGCTTCTTTGGAAAAGAGGCATTCTATCCCGTCAATGCACGCAATGCGTTTCATGAGGTTTTTTGTGGTTGTTCGAAATAGTCGCAGACCACATTTGCGATACGCGTGACATCGGATTCTTCCATGGACGGGGTAAGCGGAAGAACCATGATAGACGAGCCGAAGGTACGCAGGTCTTCCGGAAGTTCTTGCACGCCGCTTAAGTCCCAGAGCTGATCAAGCAGAACATGCCGCTTCGCGGCATACATCACCAATTCATGTGCGGAAGCCAACGGTACGGAAATGAAATAGTAACAAACTTGTCCGCGGGCAACCGGGGAAAGATCGTAGAAACGCATGCCCTTCGGACTTCGGCGACACAACACTTCATCATACGCCCCCCACAGGGCTGCGCGTTTCTCCGCAATGCGCTCATAGCGAAGGTGCTCGTAGAGCATACGATCCCATGGGAATGCGGCATGGGGAACAGTGGAAATTCCAATGGCATCGTTATGCAGCAAAAATACCCGCTCTGATGCATGCGCTAACCATGTGATGCCTGTAAGGCGATGCATCCGTAAAATCCACTGCTTCAGGAAAAATAGCAAAGAAGCCTTGATGCTGTACCAACTGATGCATCTGATGCGCCTGGCATCTACAGAAAACCCCGGCGGGCAAACGAGATGGGAAACCATGTACGGGGTACATTTCCGTGCACTGTCGATGTAAAAATGGTTCGGATGCAAAACAGTCAGCGGATGGAGGGGGAGAAGGGAGTGTGCCATGTCACTGATGAGCAGCGCGTCCCCGCGCAGAAAACGCACCCAATCCGTCTTCTTGTGCAACAGCGTTTCTTTCCCCAGTACATTGTAAATCAGGACAACCCGCGGATGTTCCGACTGTAGTTTCTGCATAAAATCCACCGGATCGGCATCGAGTGTTTCCGGATCGATCTTGTAGAACGCCAGGTTGAAATGTCGGCGAAAATATTCGGATGTTTCCTGGCAGTACAATGAAGGAAGAAGCAGGGTTTCCTTCTGGAATGCGAAGTGCTGAACCAAGTATCCAAACGCATCTACGAACGAAAGGAAGGACACTATGCGCCGTCCGGGCATTTTGCTCTGACGCCGCAGCCTATAGAAGCGCAGCGGGAATAGATACGTTGCAGTCAGGACAATCCTTGGCATAGTTTCAGAGGGATACACGGAGAGGATACCCTACTGAGATGTATCCGTCCTGGACGCGGAATCCGCCGGTGGCAGGATCATCGTCAAAATCCATATTTCCGCTGTCGATATCTGCAACATCGACCTCAAATGCGAGCGCAATATGTGCCGCGGTTGTCAGGGAAACATTCGACTCGTACATGCAGCCGATAAGAACGATCTTATCGTGTTCTTTCGCATAGCGAATGATGCGCTCCGCATTCAATAAGCCGCCGCACTTCATGAGTTTCACATTCACACCTGCTGCGTAGTCCCCATCGAGAAGTTGTTTGACGCCTGCGAAACGCACTGCTGCTTCATCTGCGACAACGGGGATACTCTGCATATGGTGGAGCGTGCGCAATCCCTCGAGATCTGCTGCCGAAACGGGCTGTTCAATCAGCACTATGCCTGAATCTTTTAACGCATTCAGGCATTCCACTGCTTCAGCCATTGCATACCCCTGATTTGCATCGAGAAGCAAGGAGCCGTCTGGGGGGAGAAGGGCGAGAGACTTCTGTATCTTGCGCAAATCCGTAGCCAAATCCGTACCGCACTTCATCTTGATTGACCGAAACCCCTCGTCTAAACGGCGCCGTACTTCCTCTGCCGTCGCTCTCTCCTCCAGAATTCCGATGGTCACTGTTGCGGGGCACGCGGAACGTATGGGAGGCAATACATCCGTAAAAGACAACAAATTCTGCTGGAGAAGCAATGAGCATAGTGCTTCCTCAGCAGCGGATTGTGCAGATGGGGAATCTGCAAATGCCTCTTCGAGGTATGCGTGCACTCCATAGAGAGATCCGGGAGTTGCCAATGCCTCAGAATGTAAACGTTCTTGGAGGCTCTCCAAAGCCATTTCCAGCGTTTCACCAGTGACCTCCGGATCAGGTGACCCCGACCCGATGCCGACTCTGCCTTCCACATCGCACAGACGAACGAAAACAACATCCGCCGTCTCCACCGTTTCATACGCGATGGAAAACGGTTCGCGAAAATGCATGGTATGCCTATGAACCTGTATATCCTCTACCGGAGCAAGGAAAGGAAGGTCACGCATCGAGAGCCTGGAAGTCTTCAAGTTCCTCGGAAAAAATGGATTGTAACCGAGGCAGAATTTCCTCAGGGAGGTTCGGCGAGGCATTCACGCCAAGATACTGACGCCTCAGACGCTTCTCTTCTTTCTCGATCTTTGGTTGCACCTCCCTGACAAAGCGTTCAATACTTGCTCCTTTCTGGTTCATGCGCTTCGCAAGTAAGAAGGCCAGCCCAAGCTCTTCCTGCGAACCGTATACCGGATTCTGGGGATCGTACTCAAAGAACGTTTTGTAGATGTCAGCATGTTGCTCCGCAAAAAGATTTTTGGAAAAACCGATCTGCTTGGCATCCACACCACAACCCGCACACAGTGCATAGATATATCCGCACTTCGTGCATTTCTGGCACCAACGGGAATGCTCCGCCGCGGAGGAATCCGCCATGCATGACATTTGGTATGTACCAATTCTCGGGTAGCGATGATGGAGGATGGCAGTGATGGCAAGCTCATAGAGCGGCTCCATTAAACTGATGACTTCTATTTTCCTGCCAAGGAGCAACGTTGCCAGCAACGTCTGCTGCGAGAGCCAGTTGCTATGCTGATCATATCCCGCCTTGTAAGTGCGCACTCCTTCCCGGTCGATGAAGATGTCATTGCAGGACTGCTCGTTCCCCGGGAACGTGTACTGCGCGTTGAGCGCATATGCAAAGGGAAGCGTAAGCAGTGCTGCGTACTCGGTTGTATGCAGTCCCCAGCCCAACTCCGTTTTGAGACCCCAGTACGTCCCGTAACGAAAGATGCCGGGGCCGAACTCAACGACGTGTATCGTCGTACCGAATTCCTTCTGGAATTTCTCGATCAGCCCTTTCTTATGCTCATACTCAAACATGTGGGACGGCTCGATGAAGAGCACCGGAATCGGCTCCATCCCCAACTCCCGGCTGAGAGCAAAACTGAGCAGGCTCTCTTTCCCGAACGAAAACGGGATGATCGCACGAACAGGCGTATCTTTTCGTTTGATGAAATCGACCGAAGCGGGCGTTGCGATTTTGTTATTCGCAAATGACCAATTCGTATTGAAGAAATCCTTTATGTACGCAAGAGAGGATGCTTCATCCGATTGTGCGGAAGACGGCATATCATAGATGCCATTCTTGAAGAGGAATGTTTCCGCTGCCGGGCGGTTGGTGCGCATCTGCACGGTACGAACACCGAGCATCTGCGGCAGAAAAAGCGTGGTGCTATACGCCAGGTTGTCGCGGAGTATCTCCTTACGATCCTGCGGGTACTGTTCCCAGATTCCAGGAGGGTAGCGAATGGGAAACGCCTCCTCATTCACCAGGATATCTATCCCCTCGTCGGTGATACGTGCGTCGATTGTGAGCGATGTAGGGATCGGATGCGCAGCCATGTCTCAAGCACAGGGAGAAGGATAGAAGCAGCGGATGAACATCAGGAAGCGATTTGTTCCACTCGTGTGCCGCGAACCCATGCCGGCGTCTCACGCTTGTACCATTCCACGGCACTCCAGATGATGCTCTCCAGGAGTTCTCCGTAATCATACCCTGCGAGCTTTGCTGCCGAAGGCAAAAAGTCCGTGGGTTCGATTCCCGGATTCGGGTTGAGTTCCAGTACGAACGGATTCCCTTCCCGGTCTATGCGCATCTCGATCTCCGCGTAATCTCTGCAATCGAAAATCGAGAACATATCGAGTGCGATCTCGCTCACCAACTTATCGAGTTTCGGCGGGATTTTTGCAGGCTTCTCCACGCGAATCGACTTGAGGATATCCTGGTACTTTTCCGTCATGAGTTCCCATGTGTAAATATGCCAATGCCCTTCGGGCATTTTATCGAATACGGAACGTATCAGCGGGAGCACTTCCGCCTCATCCCCGTTCCCGAGCACGCACGCATCTATCTCATCGCCTTCAATATATTCTTCGATCAGAGCCGGCTGCCGCATATCCTGGACAATCGTCCTGAGCTGTTTCTTCAGTTCGCGCTCATTTGTGACCACCGAGCAGAGACCGATGCCATAGTAGTTATCCGCAAGCGCGGGTTTGACCATCAGCGGGAATTCAAGATTGGGATTAATCTTCTCTCCGATCTCTTCAATATAATCCCACTCGGGAGTAGGGATATTATGATAATCGAGCATCTTCTTCACATCGATTTTGTCCAACGCAGCGGCAATGGTCGCAGAACTGGATCCACTGAAAGGCAGGTGCAGCATTTCGAGCAATGCCGCGATATGCACGCCGAGGAACGGCGCATTGGGATCTGCTTCGCAGAGATTCAGCACGAAATTGAAGTTCGCATCCTGTATCTTGCGAATGGGTATCGGCATCTGGCTCACGTCGATGAGATCAGCATGGTATCCGCGTTCCATCAGCATACTGCGCACGCTCTCCCCTGCGGGAGAATTTGAGAGAATGCCGATGTACATGCTGCGCATATCCTTCAAATTTGAAGATCGCAATTTGGCAAGTCGCGATGCTTCGATGATTTGGCTGCGGACAACCGATGCGGTGTCGAGTGCATGTTCGCGGCTTGTTTTGCCAAGGGAAGAATCCCTGTGGAATTTCGTCACATTGAATTCTATTCTTCCCATAATCCGCTCAAGAGCAGCTTGCGCCTGCTGGTGCGTCTTCCCGCTTGCAACAACCCACCCGGCATTCTCGTATCCCTCAGGAGGCACGAGAACGGCATCACCCACCTTTTTGGTGAGGGATAAATGGATAAGACTGGGCGATTTCAAAATATCTTTCGGATAGGAAATGCCGCTCACAATCCCGGAATACGGAGGAATGAAATACTCGCATGCGACGCATTCCCTTCGCGTCTTCTTCTCTCGCTGCACATACACCCCGCATGCAACCTGCAACCCAATGTCCACCAGGTTTTCATCTTGTGAATGTTTCACGTACAAATAGATGTCATCTCCTCCCATACGTGAGCCGACTTCGACAATCTTGGGACCCTGCGGAGTCGTCTTGATCTCAATATGCGCCAGGCTATCCGCCACGCCCAACGCTATCATCGCCGACTCGGCGAGCTTGATTACCGCTTTCTCCGTCTCCTCATCCAAACGCGCGGGGGCACAATCCCCTCTCTCCACGAAATATGGCAATTTCATAGGATATTTTTCATTGATCCCGATTGTATGAGGAATACCGTACTGCGCGTAACACTCTACGCTGACCTCCATTCCCTCCATGTATTCTTCGTACAGAAACATACCCTCGTTGTACTTGAAGATCGGGTTGAACTGCTCAGTGCAGTTGAGCAGCAGATACCGCAGTGTCACTTCTGCTTCCTTGACGTTGTTCACGAGTACCACAAACTCGCTGTCCGCACCCCATGCCGGCTTCATGACAGCGGGGAACCCGATGCGCTCAATCGCCTTCTGCAAATCGCGCTTACTGCGCACCATGTGAAACATGGGAATACCGAGACCCGTCTCCTGCAAACGCTTACGCATGGCGAATTTGTTACGCGTTACCACCGCTGTTTTGTAGGTGTTACCTGGCAGATTGAGTTTTTCACAAATGCGCCCGAGGAGAGGCACATCGTCCTCCCAGAATGTGATCGCCCCATCAAACTTCACGTGGGGATTGTGACGGAGAAACGCTTCAATTTTCTTGATGCACTCCTCATGATTGAACGTATCTGCTTCGATGAAATAATCGACAATGTGCTGCTTGCGCTGGTCTGGAGCTTTGTCGAGCAGAACAATTGTCATGCCGAGTTTCCTGGCTCTTTCGATCGTGAATCGCTTCTTCTTGCCTCCGGAATTTACGAACAGCACTGTTTTTCCTGCAAGGCCACTCTTCGTGTTCATGGGGAAACGTGCAATGGGAAAATAGAAGTAAATGTGCGCAGAGCGTACGCCTGCTATACCCAGACGCAAGAGGCATTCTCATGACGAATGACACTGATGCATACTACTTCACATACGTCGTTGAATTCACCGAAAGCTGACCAATATCCACCCACCCGATGGTGGTGATTCCGTCGCTCCACTCAATGGTGCCAATTGCCGTTGGATCGCTGAGCGACTGCAGTGACGCCTGCAGAATAGACGTACCCGGATTCATCTGCGGAGTCACGATGAACCCCCGCAATTCCAGATCAATGGATCCTCCGCTCTGGATAACGGTGCCGATCTGCGACGATGCGAGGTTATCGCACGTGACCGAGATGGACCCTGTGTATGCTGACGCCGCACACTCGTGCGTCTTCGTCGGGTCCAATGCATTCAGCAACTTGAAGCTCCCTGCGAGGAATTGGACATTCGTCGCATTGACCGTAAAGACGATGCGCTGGAATTCTACCTCATTACGGCCATCGGGCATGTTGTCGTTCTGCGCCGCAGTGAAGCGGAACTTTCCAAAGGAACGGGTGCCAGTCGGCACAGAGGATTGGTCCGGATCGCTATTCGCATTCTGGATCGACAGTATTTTTGCGAATACCACTGTATGCGTCGGTCCGATAATGTCCTGATCAGCCCCGGGCACAGACCTCCCCAGGAATACTTCGCCTTCCTCAATCGTATCGCCGTCATTGAACGTGAGGTCTTCCTGTGAATTTACGCCTTCCGCCTGCACCGCCTGGATCGCAGGATCCGCCTCCATGCGAACCGCTGCGCTCGCACCGCTCGTCCCGCCCTGCTCTTCCGACTTCACGACGCCGCGCACGATGTACGTGACTTCCTGATCACGAGGTACGACGAATGACGTGCTCGCGCAGAACTGGCCGGAAACGACCGGGCTGCAATTGGTTGTCCACGCAGTCGCAATCGGGAACGTCCCCCCGGCCGCATAGAGGAGCAGTTGCGAGAAGACCGTTTCCTCCGCATGCAGTTTCACCGTTTTGACGCGCACATCTTCCCCGTTCGCACGGAACGTGATCCTCAGGAGGTCATCCGTTGTTTTCCCTGCAAGTAATTGCCGACTTCCAACGGGTTGCGAAGCCGCCGTCACATACAAGTTGCCGCGGCCGACGATCTGAAATAACGGGGCAGACGGGAACGTGTACACGCCGATCCAGCAAATTGAGGTCTCCGCACAATCGGCTCCGTCCAGTTCGATGCCCGTGAGGTCGCGACCATCCGCCATACCGATGCCCTGTACAAAGCGCGCATTATCCAGAGCAAACTCAACCCCAAAACTGCCCGAACTGATCCCTGCCTGGAAATCTGCAACCAGTTCCACGCGCACGGCAGCTCCCTCCGGCACAGCGATGGCGATACTGCTGAATGAAACGGTGCTGCTGCCTGGAGACGCCGTTCCTGCAAGTGCATCTGCAATGCCATCCCCGTCACTATCCGCGTACACGCGGAAATTCGTTGCGGCAGAGAGCGTTCCTGCCTTCGCCCGGAACACGAGGTTTGTCATAATCACATCCTGCCTGCCTGCAATCGCGTCAAAAGCGAGCAGCGTCACGTCTTTCTCGCCCGGCGAAACGGTCGTGACGCTCACAGGCCGCTGCTCGATGCGCAACGCGCCATGCTGCACTGTCTCTTCGACAATCACACAAATCTTGCTGCATCCATCTCCGTTCTCCAGATTGCCGTCGTCACACTGCTCCCCGAATTCCAGGATGCCATTGCCGCACACGGGCGTCGCCTGCTGCGCCTGGCTTGCATCCTGCGATGAAGAAGAGGACGCAGGCAGCATGCTGCTGACATCCTGCAGCTCCTCTCCCAGCGCGACGATGAGGTACGCCATGTCGCTGCGCGTGAGCTTGTAACTTCCGTCCTGCGGGAAGTATTCGAAGAGACCCCGCTCCGCGGCAACCTCAAAGTACGGCACGTACCAGTACTCCGGCGCATACACGTCGGGCGGCGTGGGAACATTCCATGCCCGTTCCGCCATCTTGAGCGCCTCCGCGAGGTTGACCGTCTGCGCGCCGTGGAACGTCCCATCGGGATACCCGCCGATGATGCCGCGCTGTTTCGCCGTGCATGCGTGCGACCAGAACCACTGTGACTCTCCCGTAAAATCCGCAAAACACCTGTCATTGTACACGTTGTACGATTCCGTTCCGTACACCGCGAGCATCAGAATTTTCAGAAATTCCGCGCGGTTGATTGCAATGTCCGGGCGATAGATTCCATGTCCATACCCCTGGACGATGCCAAGTTCTGCGATCTGCTCTATGTACTGCTCGTGCGGATGGCTGACCGTGTCTATGAAACGTCCCGCCTGTGCCACAGGAACGAGAAAAAAGAATGTGAAAAGGAGAAGTGTGACTCGTATGCGCATGCATACATTGTATGCAAATGCGCGCAATTGCCGCATTGTTAAATTGTAAAATTGTTCAATTACTACTCACGATCAGCCCATCTGCTGCGCGTACTCTGCGTCGGACTGCCGCTGTTCCTCCTCCTGACGTTCCGCTTCCTCGATCATCTGTTCTGGCGACTGTTGCTGATCCGCAGTGACGATCTGTTCCTGCTCCTCTTCCTTACGCGTCTTCGTCTCGGCATACAGAGGGCGGTGCTCTTCATCGCGCGCGGCGCGCTCCTGCCGCTTCTTCTCCTCATCTTGTTTCCCGGCCAGGCCCTGCCGGAGTTCCTGCAGGTGCTGCGCTGCTTCCTGTCCCGTCACTGTGCGCCCCTGCGTACGCTCCAACTCACGACGAAGCGCCTCTGTCTCCCCTCTGTCAGCCCGCGTGAACTGATCGGAGGAAGAGGACGAAATTTCTGTACCGAATTTCTTCTCATCATCACGTCGCGCCATGCGCCAAGTATACCATGAAGCAGTGGAGAAACCGGGTGGAACGTGTTACAACATGTCTGCGCCTCCATAGCTCAATTGGATAGAGCGTCGGTCTTCGGAACCGAAGGTTGCAGGTTCGAACCCTGCTGGAGGCACCATGTACGCATAGCAAAACACCTGCCCGATGGGCAGGTGTTTTTTGCAACCCCACTTGTGTGCACTATCTGCGCTTCTTCGTGGCCTTCTTCTTGGTTGCCTTCTTCTTCGTGGCCTTCTTCTTGGTTGCCTTCTTCTTCGTGGCCTTCTTTTTGACTGGCATTGGAGGAAAGGGGAACAAAAGTAAAGTTACTTCGGATTGTACTTCTCTTCTCATATTACAAAAGATTTTTCGAGCAGCGATACTTGCAACATTGTGTTCTTTTGAACTTATACAAAGAATTGCATGCGCGTTTTTCCTTTTGCTACAGAGGAAAAAACGCATACGCATTTTTTGTGTTTCTCAAAAAATTCCGCACAAAATTTTTTTTTAGAATTGTTGGAACATGTGTCCGAGTTTTTCTTTTTTCGTCTTCAGATATTTTCTCTGCCGTTCATTCTTCGCAAGGAACTCGATCGGAATCTGTTCCGCAATGTGAATGCCGTACCCCTCGAGTCCGATCACTTTCTTGGGATTGTTCGTGAGCAAACGTACGTGCCCCACTCCCAGATCTTTCAGAATCTGCGCCCCGATCCCGTAGTCGCGCAAATCAGCCGGCAGTCCCAGCATCTCGTTGGCTTCCACCGTGTCATACCCCTGTTGCTGCAATTCATACGCGCGCACTTTATTCGCAAGACCGATTCCCCTCCCCTCCTGCCGGAGGTACAGGAGCACGCCCTGCCCGTGCTCGCTGATCACCTGCATCGCGCGATGGAGCTGCTGTCCGCAATCACAGTGGAGTGACTGCAACACGTCACCGGTGAGGCATTCCGAATGCACGCGAACGAGGCTCGGTACCAGCGGCTGGATCTCCCCCATTACGAGCGCCACGTGTTCGCCACCCGTGAGCATGTCACTGTAGACGCACATGCGCCACGTGCCCGTTTCCGTCTCTAAGAACGTTTCCGCCTCCCTGCGAACATGCGCCTCGCTCCGACGCCGATACGCGATAATATCGGCGATGGATACAATCGGCAGATCCCACTGCTCCGCGAATTTCTGGAGCGCGGGCAGCCGCATCATCGTCCCGTCATCGTGCATCAGCTCGCTGATCACCGCTCCCTCGCGCAAGCCCGCCAGTTTGCAGAGATCGACGGATGCCTCCGTATGACCCGCTCTGCGCAACACTCCGCCTTCCGCAGCGCGCAGCGGGAACACGTGCCCCGGCCTGCACAAGTCCTGTGGCTTCGCTACAGGATTGATCGCAACCGCAACCGTGCGCGCGCGGTCATGCGCAGATATGCCGGTGGTCACGCCATCCGACGCTTCGATGCTCACTGTGAACTGCGTGCGCAGCCGCGCCGTATTGTTGGGCACCATCGGCGGCAAATCCAATTGGTTCGCAATGGCATTGCTGAGCGCCAGGCAGAGCACTCCTCCCGTGTGGCGAATCAGGAACGCCACCCGCTCCTCCGTCACGCACTCTGCTGCCATGACCAAATCTCCTTCGTTCTCGCGCTCCTGATCATCGACGACGATGAGCATGCGCCCCGCCCGGAGCGCTGCGATTGCATCCTGAATGGAAGAGAATTGTGCCGCCATGGACGGTGGAGTGTAGCACGTTTGCCGGAAGAGAAAGACGCAGAACCTTCTTTTCTTACTCTCGCAGGAGAATGGTGTACGTCTGCGATGTGGACTTCCCCGTCTTCCTGCCGATAGCGACGTAGTACGTTCCCGGAGGATACAGGTAGTACTGGTTGCACTGCGGCATCGTGAAACCGAACAGATCCACGTCATGCATGGCATACACGATACAGGTGAGATTCGTCGTGTTGCTCGTCTCAACCTTGAGATGCTGCGCTTCGCTGCCCGCAATGGAAAACCTGTACCAATCGACGAAGTTATTCGGCGGGAGCGTGGCGGTTCTGGCCGTGTTGCGCGGCAAGAGCTGCGCCTCAATGAATCCGTCATTGCCATCACCCGCCGCCTCAGCTACTGCCACGGTGAACGTGGTATCTGGCTCTGTCGGCTGCAATTGCAACTGGTACGCGCCGGGGCTCAGCGTGGTAAGCAGTTCGCACTTGCCGCCATTCTGCACCCCCAGGTAATACTGCTCGCTGAATCCATCGTCTTCCATCAAGTAGAGCGTGCACTGGATTTTGCCCGTCTGCCCCGCCTGGAGAGATGCGATCGTGGCAATCGTCATCTGATTGCTGAGACTGAAGCGGAAGGAGTACGTCTGCTTTCCGGAAAATTTGCCCCGCTCTTCGAACGGGAATGTCACATCACGGGAGATTGGCACAACCGCCGGAGAGTTCTCCGCCATCTGCTCCTCTGTAGCGGGTTCGCTGCTCGCTTGTTCTCCTCCTTCCTCCTCCTGCATTGATTCCTCCTCGATCTGCTGGCGCTCCTCACGGATCTCGGCGTGCTGCGCGTTGTAAATCATTGCCGCGGCCTCGCCACGCTTGAGTGCCCGCTCGGGGAAATAGCGGGACGTATCCTGGCCTGCAATCGGCAGGATACCGACGACATGTGCATTGAACAGGTACTTGATATACCAGGCAGATGTGGACACATCGACGAACTGCACAACCGAACGATCAAGTTCCGTCACGTTCGGCACGGGGAGACCGAACACTTCCTGGATCATCTTGAGCGCTTCAACGCGGTTCACGCTCTGCGACGGTCTGAAGGTGCCGTCGCTGTACCCGGCAACGTACCGCATTGCCGCAGCATCACAGACGAACGACTCGTACCAACTGCCCGGGATCACGTCCGGAAAACAGCCTACGCTGGTGGGATCGGGCTGCTTCCCCTGTGCCAGATAGAGCATCTTGAGCATCTCTGCCCTGTTGACATCGCGATCCGGGTAGAAGTTCCCGTCAGGATTTCCGCCGATCACTCCCGAGGCAACCAGCTGTTCTATGGAATCCCGGTACACATGCCCAGAGGGCACGTCGGGGAACGCCGCAGCCAGGACCGTCGTGCACACGAGCAATCCGGCAGCGGCAATTGCGAATGAGAGTTTCCATTTACAGAACATGATTGTCATGAGGAAAAGGGCAAACCGATCGTACCCTGAAACCGCGCAGGCACAATGCCTCAAGACTGCAAGCGTTTTAGTTGTGCAAGCGAATGTAAGACGGCGAATGCGCACTCCCTCCCCTTCTCCGGTCTCGCTCTGGCCTGTGCGATGTCGGTGACATGCAGTACGCCGTATGCGAACGGCATGCCGTATTCCAGTTGCACATCCATCATGCCCCGCGCGACTGCGCGGGAGAGATGCTCTGCGTGTTTCGTCTCTCCCTGGACGACGATTCCCAGACCGATGATGGCATCGGCCGATCTGTTGCGCGCAATGGCGGTGCCAATGAGCGGCACTTCCGATGAGCCGAATACGGGGAAGAGCGAGATGTTCCCCTCTGGGATTCCCGCTGCCAGCAATGCGTCTTTCGCTGTAACCACCATCGCTGCCACTTCCTCCTCGTAGTAGAGCGCATGCACGATTGCCACGCGCCAGGCGGGATCAACGCCGCCAGGTAGCCGGAAGTCGATGGAATTCTTCTTCATGCTGCGGGCGGGGAAAGGCGTTCCCTGACTGCGCGAACCAGAATATCGGTTTCCACATTCACGAGATCGCCCTCCTTCAGTTCGCCCAGCGTGGTCTCTCTGATCGTATGCGGAATGAGTGCAACGGCGCATGCATTACCCCGGATGTCTGCAACCGTGAGCGAGACGCCGTCAATTGCAACGGAGCCCTTCAGGAAGACGTACTCCACGAGTGTGTCCGGCAACGTTATCGTGAGGACTCCTGCTCTGAACTCCTGCACTGTCGCGACCCCCTCCACATGCCCCTGCACGATGTGCCCCTCGAACCGCCCCTGCGCAGAGAGCGCCCGTTCGAGATTGACCACATCGCCTGCCTGCAAACTTCCGAGCTTCGTCCTCTCCCACGTTTCGGGCACGACATCGAATGTCATGCTCTGCGCATCGCATGCGATGACAGAGAGACACGCGCCGGAAACGCAGATGCTGCTGCCAATGCGGATATCGGTGAACGCATCCGGCCTGGAAATGCGCAAGCCGCCTTCGGTTTTCTCCTTCACAATGCCGGTAGCTTCGATGACGCCTGTGAACACGGCTGCAGTATACAACAGATCGATGCGAGGAAGCCTGAAGACTCCACTTTCTTTCGGCTCTCCCATTACGTCGGCAGCCCTCTGGCGCCAGGAGGGGCGTCATGGGTGAACGCGTAGGTGAGCGCCTCCTCCATCGTCGGCACACGGCGGTCTCCGTTCTGGCCATGATAGAGTGAATCCGAGAGCATCGTATCCCGCTGGGAACCGGTGAAAAGCACGCCATCCGTCCTCCCCTCCCACGTCTCCGCAAGATCGCGCGCGATGCAGTACGCTCCGCCCTCCTGCATGCCTGTTTCAGGGTACTTGCACTTCCCGGGCTTCAGGCACGAAACACAGTAGCGCATTGCCGCACGCATGTTCTCGATCGTCGGCGAAGTGAGCGGCGTATCGAGACGGCGCGCGGGATAGTCGGTGGGACTGCGCGCGTCCTCTATCGTCCGTACTGCCGGATCGAGATATTTGGAACGGATTGTTTCATCGGGCATGCCCGATTCCTGCGTGAGCAGGCAACGCGTCCCCATCACTACACCCTGGTACCCCATTCCCAGAGCACGGCTGATCTGATCGCGGTACCCGATGCCTCCGCCGAGCAGCACGGGCGTATCCGGCGTGAGTTCTCGGATCTCATCACGAATGCGCTGCGGATCATGCATCTGCGCATCGTTCACGAATTCCAGCTTTGGTTGTCCAAGATGCCCTCCTGCATACTGCGGCAGCTCCACGTAGAAGAAATCGGGTGCGCGCCCGCCCTTCTTGTGCGCTGCGCGCAGCACGAGCTCTGCTGCAGTTCGCGAGGAAACAATGACGCCATAGAGCACATGTTTCGCATCCGCCTGCGCAAAACGCTCCGGCGCCCACCGCGGCAGCCCCGCTCCGATCTTCACGAGATCGATCCCCCCTGAAGCAATGATCGCATCAACCGTTCCATGGCTGTCTTCCAGGATATCCATCACATTCGCTGCAACGATTTCGTTGGGGAATTCCTCCCGGATCCCGGCGATCTGCCGCGCAAGGAGAATGCGGCTCTCCTCGTGGAACTGCAGTCTGCGCTCCTCCTTTCCTTCCGCCAATTTCTCCGGGCGCAGACGCAGGGGGAATCCCGATGCGGCGGCAGTCAGCGTGCCTATGCCACCGAACCTCGTAACCGCCCGCACTGCGGCGGGACCGGAGAACCCTGTGCCCATCCCTCCCATGACCATCGGCCATGGAACCTTCCCTGTGAGAAGCTCTTCTTTCAGGTAGGCGCATTTATCCTCCGGGTTTGAGAAGGCGTTTGCGCGCAGTGATGCAGGTATTTCCGGCACAGGGGAGGAAGGTAGCATACCACACCAGAGTGTACACGTGCCCTCTGCAGAAAATTCTGTTTTCCCAAGATGGATCACATTCCTCTTCTCCCCCCGCACCCAGACCCTGGACAAGGGAAGATTTTTTTGGTACGCTCCGTGCTCGCTGCGCGCGCATGTGCGCGGCATTTTTGTTTGCCTTCAAAAAAGAAACCTGCCTCTCTCCCCATCTATCGCATGTCTTCTGACTCTATCATCGTAAAAGGAGCAAAGATGCACAACCTGCAAAATATTGATGTACAGATTCCACGGAACAAACTCACCGTTGTAACCGGTCTGTCTGGTTCCGGCAAGTCATCGCTCGCCTTCGATACGATCTTTGCGGAAGGGCAGCGCCGGTACGTGGAAAGCCTGAGCGCGTATGCCCGCCAGTTCATTGCACAGATGGAAAAGCCGGAAGTAGAGAGCATTGATGGCCTGAGCCCCGCCATCAGCATCGATCAGAAAACCGCCGCACGAAACCCGCGTTCCACGGTCGGCACCGTGACAGAGATTTACGATTACATGCGCCTGCTCTGGGCGAAGGTGGGCAAGGTGCACTGCCCGATCTGCGGCAAGCTGCTCTCCAAGCAATCCTCCAGCGGAATCGTGGATACAATCGCCTCTCTCCCGAAGGGGACGAAAGTGTTCCTCCTTGCTCCTATTGTGAGCGATCGAAAAGGTGAACATACCAAAGTATTCGATGCGATCAAGCGCGAGGGATTCGTGCGCATGCGCATCGATGGAACGATCGTCACTGCCGACGAAGAGATTCGGCTGGACCCGAAGAAGAAGCACACGATTGAGATCGTGGTTGACCGCCTGGCTGTACGGGAACTGCAGGCTGAGGAAGGCAAAGCAAACCCGAACCGTTCGCGCCTGGCCGACTCGGTGGAACTGAGCCTGAAGAAAGGAGAGGGCACCATGATCGTACTCAATGCAGATACGAATGAGGAAACACGTTTCTCTGAGAACTTCGCCTGCGATGAGCACCCGGACCAGGGCATACCGCAGATCGAGCCACGGAGTTTTTCCTTCAACTCTCCGCACGGCGCCTGCAGCACATGCCACGGACTCGGCACGATCCTGCAAATCGACCATGATTCCATCATACCGAATCCACGGCTCTCTCTGGCAGAGGGAGCGATCCATCCCTGGGCGACAAGTTCGAGCCGAATGAGCTTCATGATGCGGCTACTGGAGGCTCTTTCAAAGAAACTCGGATTCAGCATGAATGCGCCGTGGAAAACACTCTCGCCAGAGGTGCAATCAGTCATCTTACATGGTCATGACGAACCGATGGAAATGTCCTGGGAGAGCACGAGTTTCGACGGGACGTACCAAACGAAGTACGAAGGCGTCATCCCCAACCTGGAACGCAGGCACAACGAAACCGATTCGAGCTACGTGCGTTCGCAGATTGAGGAGTACATGCTGGAATTGCCTTGTCCGGATTGCCAGGGACGGCGCCTGAAGAAAGAGATTCTCGCAGTCACAGTGGGTGAGAAGAATATTGTTGATGTGACGAATATGAGCGTGGAAGATGCGCAGAAATTCTTCTATGCATTGATACCGGAAGAATGGCGCGAAAAATTTGAAGGCAACTGCGAAGCGGCCGAAGGTATCGCGCCGCTGAACGCGTACGATTTCACGATCGTCCGCAAGGTGCTCCGCGAGGTGATCGTACGGCTCTCGTTCCTGATGAACGTTGGCTTAAAGTACCTGACGCTCTCGCGCTCCGCCGCAACGCTTTCCGGCGGAGAAGCGCAGCGCATCCGCCTGGCGACGCAAATCGGCTCCGCGCTGCAGGGAGTGCTCTACGTCCTGGATGAACCGAGCATCGGCCTGCATCAACGGGATAATGCGCGACTCATTGAGACGCTCACGCGCCTGCGCGACCTCGGGAACACCGTGATCGTCGTGGAGCATGATGAGGAGACGATGCGTGCTGCAGACTACCTGCTGGAAATCGGACCGGGCGCCGGCAAGTACGGAGGGAAAGTCACCGCACAGGGAACGGCGCAGGAGCTGATAAAAAATCCTCAATCTGTCACAGGACAGTACCTGAGCGGGAAGAAATCACTCCCCGTTCCCAAAACCCGCCGCAAGGGCACCGGCACCTGCATTACGATCCACGACGCACACCTCCATAATTTACAACACATTGACGTGTCGCTTCCTCTGGGAACGTTCATAGGAATAACCGGCGTATCAGGATCCGGAAAATCGAGCCTGATTCACGGCATTCTGGCTCCCGAACTCCTGAAGCAACTCAATAAGGCGCACTCCAAGCCGCAGAATGTCGGAGGCTTCACAGGACTGGAACACCTGGATAAGGCAATCGTCATCGACCAGTCCCCCATCGGGAGAACGCCCCGCAGCAATCCGGCAACGTACACGGGCATCTTCACGGACATCCGCGACCTCTTCTCCTCGACGCCGGAGGCGAAACTGCGCGGATACAAGCCGGGGCGATTCAGCTTCAATGTGAAAGGCGGTCGTTGCGAGGAATGCGAGGGCGACGGTCTCAAACGCATAGAGATGCACTTCCTCCCGGACGTGTACGTCACCTGCGAATCCTGCAAGGGACAGCGCTACAACCGGGAAACGCTGGAAGTGACCTACAAGGGGAAGAATATTGCGAACGTGCTCGATATCACCGTGCGGGAAGCCCTGGAATTCTTCTCCGCGATCCCCACGCTCAAGAAGAAACTCCAGACGCTGGAAGATGTAGGCTTGGGGTACATCCATCTGGGACAGAGCGCCACGACGCTCTCCGGAGGAGAAGCGCAGCGCGTCAAACTCGCAACGGAGCTGATGCGGCGTGCGACGGGCAGGACATTCTACATTCTGGATGAGCCTACGACCGGACTGCACTTCGATGATATCCACAAGCTTCTCACCGTGCTGCAACGCCTGGTGGATAAGGGCAATACGGTTCTGGTGATTGAACACAATCTGGACGTCGTGAAGGCTGTGGATTTCGTGCTGGACCTGGGACCGGACGGAGGAGGCGGCGGCGGGAGAATAGTTGCCATGGGCACACCGGAAGAGGTTGCACAGACGAAAGGAAGCTATACCGGAGAGTACCTGAATGCAGTGCTTGCGAAGAAGTAGCGACAACGCAGGAACTTCATTCTTGGCTTCGCCGCACTCTCTCTCTACAATGCCGTACGCATGTTCCTGCTGCACACGGAAATTTTTTGGTGGGATCTTCTCCTCCTTCTCCTTCTCTCTTTCTCGTTGAGCGGCATTTTCGCGTGCGAAATCTGGCGCAGGAGACACAGGGAAAAGCGGTTCCGAAGAGTCGGCGTTCGTTGCGTCGAGCTTCTGGCGCTCCTGGGCCTTGCGCTCCTCGTCTACGGATCATTCGTTGAACCGCACATCCTGACTACGACGAAATTCTCCGTACCTTTCGGCGCATCGGAATCCCTGCGCATCGTCGTCATCGGTGATTTGCATGTCGGCCCGTACACGGGAAACGGAAAAGTCGAACGTGCAGTAGAGCGCGCAAACCAGCTGTTGCCCGATTTCGTGTTCCTGACGGGAGATTTTATCCTCGGGAACAACAGTGACCTGAGCTTACTCGATCCGCTCGGGGACCTCCGCACAACGCAGGGCGTGTACGCGGTACTCGGCAACCATGACGCGGGATTCGTTACCAACATGCTGCAACAGAGAATGCGCAAAGATGACCAGAGTGAAGCAGTCGCCACGAAACTGGCAGCATTGGGCGCCACAGTCCTGCGGAACACGCACGCCGTCGTGCATACCGGCGATACTGCAATCGCTATCGCAGGAGTGGAGGATATATGGGCAAACAGGCATAACCTCGCGGCGGCACTCAGCGGCATACCGGAGAAAGCGCCGGTCATACTCCTCTCGCACAATCCGGATAGCATCCTGCACCCGCAGATCGATGCCGTTGATCTCGTCGTGAGCGGGCATACGCATGGGGGGCAAATGCGGCTGCCGCTCCTGGGATCACTGGCACGCATGCCGACTGAACTCGGACGGGATTTCGACCATGGTCTCTTTCCGTTCCCGGCTTCCGCGAAAGATGAAGGATCCCTCTTCATTACAAGAGGGGTAGGCGTATCGGGCCCGCGCGCGCGCCTGTTCGCCTGGCCGGAAGTCGCGCTGCTCACAACGACGGCTGCGAGGTGATTATTCCTCCCTCCACTTGATGGAACAGCCGATGGCATTCGCTTCGTGCACCTTTGGCTCTTTGCCGTGCACAAGCGCAAAAATTGCATCGTACAGATTCCTCTCGGATACTGCTTCCGCATGTTCCCAGTTATCGTCCACGCGCCCTTTGTACTGAAGCATTCTCTCACGATCGAACGCGAAGCAGTGCGGCGTGCAGAGCGCACCGTACTCGCGCGCCACCTCCTGCGATTCGTCGAAACAGTAGGGACATGGAAACCCTTTCTCCTGGTAACGGACCTTCATCTGCTGAAAAGAATCTTCCGGATACTGGGAAGCATCATTGCTGTTGATGAGAATGAACTGCACGCCTTCCTCGTCGAATTCCCGCGCCAGTTGCACAATGCGATCCTCATATGCCTGCGCGTACGGACAGTGGTTGCATGTGAAAATCACGACGAGCACGGGGTCTTTGATCTTCTTCGTATCAATGAACAGGCCGTCCGCAGATGGGAGGGCGAAGTGCGGCATGGGATCGCCGATCGCAAGGGCCGATGAATTGTCATTGATGAGGACCATGTCTGAAAGGAGTAAAAGAAGGCAAAAGACGCAGAGGATTGAAAAGAATCCTTATGATACCATTTTGCCCGGTAAAGAACAGTTGTCCTTTGCTTCTCCTGACTCTTCTTCCTTCTCCCCCTTGTCAGACATCGCCGCACCGAATGCGGAGACGGCAATTTTTGCGAATGTGCAAGCGTACATTCTCCTGGCGCTTCCTACGGCGGATAGAACTGTTTTTTCTGCGGAATAGAGGGTATACTCTGCCATCTGGATGCAGTGGAATGAATTTCAATCATACATCCGGCACTTTGCTTATCAGGATCAGGAACGCCTGAAGGAAGCATTCTACTTTGGAGAAAAGGCACACGAAGGACAGGTGCGATTCTCAGGGGAACCGTACTTTAACCACCCGATTGCAGTCGCAAAAACACTCGCAGATATGGGGGCAGATGCGGATACGCTGATCGCAGCGCTCCTGCACGACACAGTGGAAGATACGTCGCTCACCCTGAAGAAAATTGATGAAAAATTCGACGGAAAAGTGGCGTCACTCATTGACGGGGTAACCAAATTATACGCAGAAGATCTGCAGGACCATAAAGAAATCCGGACGCTTGATGAGAAGATAGAAACACTCCGGAAGATGTTCACCTTCCTGGAGAAGGACGTGCGCATCATGGTCATCAAACTCGCAGACAGGCTGCACAATATGCAGACAATCGAATTTTTCCCGAAGGAGAAACAGCAGACGTACGCGCAAGACACGCTGGATATCTACGTGAAAATTGCCGAGCGTCTCAGTATGCTGGACATGCGTGAAGAGCTGGAATACCTGTGCCTCGCGGTGTTGGAACCCGCACTGCTCAAATCGCTGGTAGAACTGCGCAGTACGCATGAGCAGCAAGCGCAGCAAGTGATCCGTACCATGCAAGAGAAAATTGGCGGTTTCGTGCGCAATCCGCCTGTACGCATCGAGTTCGCACAGAAACCCTGGCATAAACTCCGCCTGCAGTTGGAGGCAGGAGGAGGACCGGTAACGGGAATATCCGATCTGGGGATGTTCTTCATCTGCAAAGACAACAACGCCTGTTACCAGGCACTCGGCATCCTCCACCAGCTGTGGCCGCGTGAACAGCTCTCGTTCCAGGATTTTATCAATGCCCCCATGGTGAACGGCTACCAGGGATTGCATACCACCGTCATTCTTGAGAATGGCATGCGCATTCGCTGCAAGATCCGTTCTGAGGAAATGCAAACGTACGCACATCGCGGGATTACGACAAAATGTTTCGACAGCAAAGCAACCGGTCTCCTGGAATATTTGCCTTGGACCAAGCACATCTCCACCCTCTCACAAGACACTACGGACAAAAGCCAGGAATTCTGGGAGAGCCTGCAGAGCGACATCTTGGGGGAATCGATCATCGTTCACAGCAGTGACAGCCAAACTATTATGCTCCCGGAGGGCGCGACTGTTTTGGATGGAGCTTTCTACTGCTACGGCAATAACGCACTCTCGCTCAAAAGCATCATGATGGACGGAAAGGACGTGCCGCTCTACACGCCGCTGCAGAATGGCGCATCTCTCGCTATCGAAGTCAGCAGGAAGAAAACCGTCAACCACGATTGGCTACGATACGCGAACACCGGATTGGCAACCGCCAATATCCGAACCGCACTCTCCTCCCGATCTGCCGCAAAGAAAATACAATTGGGACGACAACTGCTGCAAGACGTCTTCTGCAAGAAGCATAAGGGATTCATCGAAGAATTTGACGCAAAGAGTCTCGTCAATGGAACCGCCTCTCTGGGATACAAGACGCTCGAGGATGCATACATTGCCATTGCAGACGGCCACCTGGATCCTACGTCCCTCTTCGAAGTGCTCTTCCAACAGAAGAAGACGCGCGCTGTTACGCCTCAGTACGAACGCTGTGTCGTGGATTTCTCCGTCAATCTGGCTGATGCGGCATCTGTTGATGGAGTTATGAGTACATGGAAGAGGCACAATGCCGCGATGAAGAAGATGCGATTCAAACCTCTCGCGAATGCACGAAGATTCGTACACTGGTCTCTGCTGCTCACCCCTCCCGAGCAACAAGAGATCATTTCGGAACTGCAAGCCGCAGGAGCGACGAACATATCGCTGCAAAAAGCATATGAGCAGCGCAAGTTCCTGTACCTACTCCTCGGTACGACGATGCTGTGGGGGCTCGACCCTGTTGTCGCACATCGTCTCCTTGCAACTGTGATTACTCCATTGGACCTCACACTCCTGCGTTTTCTTGCGTTCTTTGCATCAACGGCGTGCTTCTACTTCATACAGTCCCGCCTGGCACAACAGAAATTCAAACCGCTCACCTTGCGGGATCGCTGGCTCTTCCTCTCCGCCATATCTCTCTTTGCTACAGCGCTCGGCACGTACTTCGCATTGTGGTACATCTCTCCTACGCAGTACATCCTCTTCATTCTGGCGGGCACAACCGTTCCGTCGGTGCTCGATGCTCTGTTCCATGGCACGAAGAAAAAAATGCCCGTCGCCGCATTCGCGGCACTGTCGCTCACGATCCTCGCCATGATGGCCATGCAGGGTACATCGCTCGTTGGCGTCGCATCTGCGGTCCTGGCATCCTTGGGCTTCACGCTCTACTCACTGTTCAACAAGTACTATCAACTGCACACCGCCCGCGTGCAGGCACGGTACGCCGCATTCCTCTTCTGGCTCGCCTCCATCCTATTGCCCCTCTCACTTCTGCTCATTCCGTGGACACATATCTCAACGCTTTCTCTGCCCGTCATTCTCGGCAGCGTCGCCTTCCTCCTCCTTTTCACCACCGTACCGTACGGCCTTTTCTACGCGCTCCTCCTTCAGAAAGATACATACAAGCTCGGTGAAGTACTCCTCCTCACGGCTGTACCGACCGTCGTTGCCGAATCGGTTCTCTCGCATTCGCTCTATCCGCTCATCACGCTCCCCATTCTCCTCGGGGTTTTCGCGCAGCAATGGCGGTCGGCAAAAGAATAGGAATACATGCCGCGACATCGGTATACACACTATTTTTCGACTCGGTCGAGATTCATGAATACTGTTTCCCAACTGATGCCAAGATCGACACGCGCCTGTTTCCCCGGCTGATCGGGACAATCAACGAAAGTAGGCAGAGGCTTGCCCTTCAAGCAATACGCATGCGCCCCCTCGCCAAATACTTCGCTGAACCGGTGCATCATGAGACTCCGCGTACTGATAATGGGACTCTCTATTGGCTGCCACTTTCCGCTATTGACTCGCGCTCCTTGTATTCTGAAAATCTTTGCGATCAAGTACCGTATCTTATTGCGGCGCTCCCGATTGATATTCTCACGAATATGATCGAACAGTTCCGTGCGCGCGCACGAGGCAAACCTGCGGTTTCGATACTCTTTGGGAGCAACGCTCACATTGTCGATGCACGCCGCAATGGCGGGATTGCTCTGGATTTCGCTCGCTATCTTCAGGGATCGATCGCGATCATGCGCATAGAATGCACGCGTATGATCCGGACGGATCAACGGAGTCACCGGCGCCGTTTCCGCATCATCCGGAGGCAGTTGAATATGGATATCGGAAACGAAACGAAAGTCACGGAGCGCGAGCGATTGGGGATCGCGGATACGCCCGCCCGCATGAGCAAACACGAAGAGCGGGTCTGCAATTCTCCGCTCGACCTCCTCCGGAGGAAGTTCCTCAAAAAATCCCCCTGCATTCGGGAGCGTTCTGGCAAGTTCGCGAAGAGAAGACGGATCACCCAGCGCAATAGCGGCGTAGAACGCATCGGCAACCTGCCGCCGGATGCTCAGGATCCGATGGCGCTCGGCAAGCTCCGGCGCATACGCCACATCGGCAATGACTTCTGCACGCATATCCTGTACATCGGTACACTCGATTTTCCCCTGATCATGTAACTGGCGGAGCACTCCCATCAGTCCCTCGCCTGCATCGGAAGCAGACACACCAATACCGGACCCGGACCCGTCGGATTGCGGTTCGAGCTCTTCGAGCGCATCTCTGATAATAGCATCCACATCATGGGGCAGCGCATCTCCATTGGTCAGACCGTTGCTATGCTCGTTGCCTTCTGACATGAGAAGTGGTGACTGAGCAAAATAAACTTAATAGTATATTATGCAATATATTCTAATAATCAACAAATTTTTAGAGATTCTCGCGTAAAAAGGCACATAGGAAATTGATCTAATCTCTGTATCTACGTAGATCTCTCTACTCCGTCTGGATGCTCTGTTCAAGTCGCTCTCCCCCGTAGGCAGCACCCGCAGACAGTATCTCGAACGTACGGTTTTCCATGGCTCCGACAGTACCATTGACGGTTTCCGCTATCGCACCCGCATCAAGATGATAGTTGCCTTTCTTCACCATCCTCTGGACCACTTCAGTGGCAAAGGGCTTGGATACGGCACCCACCACTCTTTCACGTAATTCTTGTGGAGTCGCAATAGAACGAAGTCCGCTGCGGCAATGGTCAAATATGGACTGTAGTCCACCGCATTTTTGCGCCACATCATCAAACAGAGCGCCCGCCGTGGAGCGCAAGATCCCCCCGATGCTGAGTGTGAGCACTCTGATGCGATTACGAGCTTCCTGCTGCCCATCGCACTGATTCTCCAACGTACGAGCGATAGCGCCTATCAGTGCTTTTGACTGCGTAGCGCGTCGTCTCGCCGTTTCGTATTCTAATTCAGGCATACAATCGGAATTGAACACCTAGCATTCTCTCTGTCGGAATACGCTTGTCAATTACATTGAATGATATTTATGAGATAGAACACACAACAGTACAGCACATCATTCCTTCGCGCAGAAATGGGCAGGGAACGCATCCCCGAGCAGCCTCCATAAAATATCGCGCACCGTGGCGACGCTGCTGATCGACGCCCGCTCATACATGGAGTGCGCGCCGCTGCCTCTGTAGGGAAGATCGAACACGACTGTCGGCTCACGGAGGCCCAAATCACCGTAGTGCTCCCTGAAGAATCCATGGAATAAATTGGAATCCGCATTGGAACTCCCCCCCACGATGAGCGGGTCATTATCGGGATGGGCCACTTCTCTGGCCACAGATTTCGTGCGTTCGATCACCGGATGCGACGGGTCCGTAAAGAACGGCAGATAACTGGTGTGCTCGTCATCCTTCCACAGGCGCAGCTGCACTTGATTTCTCTGCCAGCCGATGGCAGTGAATGTGCGCTGGAGAAGCCGGCGTTGGCGCAGAATCTCCTGGTTGATTGCTCCCGCAACGCCAAACGGCGCTTCCGGATCTTCCTTGCCAGGCACGAGGAGCACCGTGTACGCAAACTCTCCGCGCGAAGGCGGCGATGCCTCCTCGCGCCCATCCGCGGATACAGCCGTATCGATTGCCTCTTCTCTCCCCAGAATCACATGTTCCCGCATATGCTCGGTAGAACTCAGGAATCTATCCAACTGCCCCAGGCAACGAATGGCATTGGGAGACCCGACGGCAGAATGCCCCTGCGCTCCTTCTGTGATTCTGATATCCCCCCCGACTTTCAGAGCGCCTCTCCGACCCACTACTATGCGTTGGCGCATATCTCTGTCTACCGCGGTACGCGGCTCGACCTCGGGCGAAAGACACACATGGTATCCCCTGCGCTGTTCAAGAATCCATTCGGCCAAACGTTGCTGGCCGCCGGAACACCTCTCTTCGTCCGGGAGGAACGCAATGTCCACATGCATGCCCGGCGGCGGCGGGAAGTATCTGCCGATATCCATGGCAAGCATGACGCCCGCTTTCATGTCATACGCACCTGATCCAAGCAAATCATCGCCTTCGATGCGCGGCGTATAACGGTCCGGCCACGGGTCTGTCCATTTCCCGCGATCTTTTCGCGAAGGGAACAACGTACTGGACTGATTCCGTTCCTCGGTCTCTGTCCCGTACACCGTATCGATATGGCTGTGGAGCAGCACGGAACACCGGGCTTGCTCGATGGGACAGCCCAACTCTGCGACCAACGTCGGGCATCCTCCTGTCTCCAGTTCATGCAGTGTGATTCCTTTCCGTTCGATCCGATTGCGGATATAGCGTATGATTTCCTGTTGCCCTTCAGAATCAACGGAAGGAATTCGTAGAAGTTCCAGCACTGTTTCCTGCTGCCAATCTGTGAGCGTCCTCTGCATTTCTGCTGCCATAAGCAGTATACCGTACAACTATTGTTAGATTGATGCAACTATCCAGGAACGGTTCCCGCAACCAACGCTTTCCCCGCGAATAGGAGACTTCCCATTGGCGAGTAGTCAGCTCTCCGACTACACTACTGCGCAGTGTTCGATCCGGTAGATCCCAAACAGGCATTGCCAAAAATGGAGCTCGGCATCCTCCAGTACTGGAAGGAGGAAGATATCTTCCAGCGCAGCATCAAGCAGCGGTCTTCCGTACAGGGTCGCGCCTGGCACGATGCGAAATCAGCCAGTCCGGAGGATACGTTCTCCTTCTACGACGGTCCGCCGTTCGCCACGGGGCTCCCACACTACGGGCATCTGCTGGCCGGAACGATCAAGGATGTGATCCCGCGCTACCAGACGATGTGCGGCAAAGTGGTGCAGCGTCGGTTCGGCTGGGATTGCCACGGCCTGCCCGTGGAGAACCTGATTGAGAAGGAACACGGCATAGAGGGGCGTAAGCAGATTGAGGAGATGGGCGTGGGCAAATTCAACGAACTCTGCTGCAGCTCCGTACAACGCTTCACGAAAGAGTGGCAGGAAGTTGTGGAGCGTATGGGGCGCTGGGTGGATATGAACTGGGACTACCGCACCATGGACCCTGACTACATGGAAAGCATCTGGTGGGTCTTCAAGCAGCTCTACGATAAGGGATTGGTCTACGAAGGGCACAAGCCCATGCACATCTGCCCCCGCTGCGTGACTCCCCTCTCCAACTTCGAGGTGACGCAGGGCTACAAGGAAATCACCGATACGTCGGTGACGGTGAAATTTGAATTAGTAGATGAACCGGGCACATTCGTACTGGCATGGACGACAACGCCATGGACACTGCCGGGGAACCTGTTTCTTGCTGTCGGTCCAAAGATCCAGTACGCCAAAGTTGCATTTGAGGGGAACCACTACATCCTTGCAAAGTCAGCTGTTGAAAAAATATTCAAAGGGAAGGAATACAAAGTGCAAGGAAACATGGCAGCAAATACGCTCGCCGGAAAACACTTTAAGCCCTTGTTCCCGTACTTCGTTGAGACCTACAAGAAAGAGAAAAATACATTCCGAATCGTTACTGCAGATTTCGTTGCAACGGATGAAGGCACCGGCATCGTTCACATTGCTCCGGGATTCGGCGAGGATGACTTTCGCATCGGCGAACGCGAGAAGGTGGATGTCCTGCAGCACGTCACGATGGATGGCAAATTCGTGCCGGAGGTGACGGACTTTGCGGGAATGGATGTGAAGCCGATTGATGATCCGGGCAAGACCGACCGCAAGGTGGTCGAGTGGCTGGAGAAACACGGGCTCCTCTTTTCCAAAGAGCCCTACCGCCACAGCTATCCGCACTGTTGGCGGTGTGACAGCCCGCTGCTCAACTACGCCACCAGCTCATGGTTCGTGAGTATCGAGAAGATCAAGGAGAAGCTCCTGAGCAACAATGCCAAGACGGAGTGGATCCCGGCGCATCTGCGCGACGGCCGATTCGGCAAGTGGCTGGAGGGTGCGCGCGACTGGGCGATCAGCCGCAACCGCTACTGGGGTACGCCGCTGCCAATCTGGCGCAATGAAGAAACCGGAGACGTGGAAGTGCTTGGGAGCCGCGATGATTTAATGGCACACGCGCCGGAGCGGTTCACCAAGGTGACAATCGTTCGCCACGGCGAGAGCGAGGGAAACTTAACCCCTATCTACCAGGCGATTGAGCCCGGAACCAACCTGACAAAGCAGGGGAAGGAGCAGGCGAAGGCAACGGCGAAACTGCTCGCAGGCAGAGATCAGAAGTCAAAAATCAGAAGTCAGGTTCCTGTGGACATCATCTACTGCTCCCCGCTCGCACGCACGCAGCAGACTGCGCAGACCATCGCGAAGGAAACGGGAGCGGAGATCATTGTGGATGACCGCCTGCGCGAGGTGAACTTCGGGGAGTATGAGGGCAAGACCGTGGACTTTAACGACCTCGCATTCGTGAAAGCGCGTCGAGCCCATAAGCTGCAGGAAAAGAGCCCGGAGAGCATCTACCATTTTCCGGGCATGGAAACGTGGAATGACGTGCAGAAACGCCTCTCGTCTTTCATGGTGGAAATGCTCCCCCGGCACCGCGGCAAGCATGTGGTTGTCGTGACGCACGCGGACGTGGTACAGAATGCCAAGCACTTCTTCACCAGGGAGGACCCGCTCAAGATCTCGCACCAGCCGTACCCGAGCTACGCGGAACCGCGCGTGTTCTTCTGGGATCATGAACGCAATGCCCAGATGGACCTGCACAAGGATACGGTGGATGGAATCCTTTGGAATGGGAGCGGAAGTACAAATGGTGTGGAGGCACTGTTTGTCCGCCATGGCGAAACCGACTGGAACAAGGAGAAGAAAATCCAGGGAAAGCAGGATACTTTGCTGAATAAGACAGGAAGGGAACAAGCTAGGAAACTTGCAAAGACACTCGCGAAAGAACACTTCGATGCCATCATTTCATCCGACCTTAAACGAGCTGCAGAAACTGCCGATATTCTCTCCGAAGAATTGGGTATGCCGGTTGATGCGCGTTGGGATGAACTCCGTGAACGAAGTTTCGGCGATTGGGAGGGTAAAAAACGCGACGAAATTGATGCGACCATCCCCGGACAGTTCGCGGTGCAAGATATGCATTTCCCGAATGGGGAAACAATCAATGCATTCTTTTCGCGCATCCGCTTAGCACAACAGAAACTGCTCAAGGCGTATGCCGGTAAACGCGTACTCGTTGTCGCACATGGCGGCGTACTCAAAGCCATTGAGGTACTCAACGGATTGAAGTCCCTGGAAAAAGTACAGACAAGCTTCACAGAAAATACTGCATCTGTTCATGTCTCACTGCATCCCCCGTTCAAGCGCATCCCGGAAGTCCTGGATTGCTGGTTTGAGTCGGGTGCGATGCCCTACGCGCAATCGCACTTCCCATTCGACCATGCGGGTGAAGAGCTGCCGCCCGGTTTCCCGGCGGACTTCATCGCGGAAGGAGTCGACCAGACCCGCGGATGGTTCTACACCCTCATGGTGCTCTCCTCCGCGCTGTTCAATGAACCTGCATTCAGGCACTGCGTCGTAAATGGCATCGTGCTGGCAGAGGACGGTAAGAAGATGAGCAAGCGCCTCAAAAACTACCCGGAACCCACGGAGATCGTGGAGAAGTACGGCGCAGATGCGATTCGGTTCACGCTGATGAGCTCACCCGCGGTGCGCGGAGAAGACCTGCGCATGAGCGAGAAACTGGTCGCGGAGAGCCTCCGCAACGTCCTGCTGCCCCTGTGGAACACCTACAGCTTCTTCGTGACGTACGCGAATGCGGCAACATTCGAGCCGGTTGCTACGCGCAAGGCATCCGCACATCCGCTGGACCGGTGGATCCTCGCGGAAGTGCAGGATCTGGTGAACCGGATGACGGAGCAGCTCGACCGGTACGAACTCTCCGCGACGTGCGCCGAGCTGCACGACACGATCGATGCGCTTACCAACTGGTACGTGCGCCTCTCCCGCCGCCGCTTTGCGGGGAAGACCGCACTGGAAGAAGGTGAGAGCGCAAGCGCGATCCAGCAGATTGACGGAGCGGAAGAGGACCGCCTGGATGCGCTGCGTACGCTGTACGATGTCCTCATCAGCCTCACGCAGCTGCTCGCACCGTTCTGCCCGTTCATCACGGATGCGATCTATCTGAACCTCGTGCCGGAGGAGCACGTTTCCGTGCACCTCACGGACTGGCCGGAGGCGAGAGCGCTCAGGAAGGAAGAGCTTGCGCTTCTTCAGAAGACGCGGCTCCTCAGGACGATCGTCTCGCTCGGTCTCTCCATCCGCAGCGAGCAGAAGATCAAGGCGCGCCAGCCGCTCGCATCCGCCACCGTCGCCGTGCCTCCGGCACTGGCGAAAAATGCGGCGCTCTCCGATGAGGATGTGCAGCTGCTCAGGAACGAACTGAATGTGAAACACCTGACGTTCACGGAAGACCCCGGTTCCCTCGCCACCGCAGTGGCGCTGGTGGACGCGCGCAAAGCCGGCCCGCGGCTGGGCGCGCGGGTGCAGGAAGTGATCAAAGCCGGAAAGGCAGGAGAGTTCACACAGCAGGAAGACGGCTCCGTCCTCGTCCTTGATGAAGTGTTCTCCCCCGATGAAGTACAGATCGTGTATCGCGGCGAGGAAGGCAGAAATGCCGCTGCGAACCACGGCATCGTCGTGAGCATAGAGACAACGCTCACCGAGGACCTGAGACTGGAAGGGCTCGCGCGCGATGTGATTCGCGCGGTACAGCGCCTGCGCAAGGAAGCCGGACTGGAATTCACCGACACGATCACGCTGGCAATCGATGGCGCAGAGGAGCTGATGCAGACGCACGGCGATCTTATTGCCCATGAAACGCGCGCCCGATTGGGAGAGAATTCCGGCGGGAAGCACACTGTGGATTTAGAAGGACAGGCAGTGACAGTGCGGTTTGAGAAAAAATAGAGGAATTGCTGCGAAGCCATGTAACAATTTAACAATTTAACAATTTCGCAATGTAGCAATGTCACAATGCACCATGTTTCCAGTAGAGTACCCACGATGTCTTCCGACTCCCGCACGCCCCTCTGGCTCGTCATTCTCCTCAGGTTCCTCCTGAACGTGGCGCTGGTATGGCTGCTCACGGTGAAATTCAGCCAGTACTTCGTGCTCACGGGGGACTTCGGCTCCATCATCGTCATCGGATCGCTGCTGACACTGCTCAACCTCTTCGTGCGGCCGTTCCTGAATGCCGTCACGCTGCCGCTAAGGCTGTTTGCCACACTGCTCGCGCTCGTGATCGTGCACGGCGCTTTCCTCTTCATCACGCTGCGCATCACGGGAATGATGGATCCGGAAGTGCTCACGTTCTCCATCGGCGGAGGCATCGCCGGCTGGATCGCAGTTGCCTTGGTGCTCGGCACAGGCAACTGGATCATGAAACTAGCAGTCAATTAGAAGCCAGAGACCAGAAATAAGATAACAGAGGCCAGAGATCAGAGAACAGTAGATGCAAAATGTACTAATGCATGCATTGAACACGCATACTGACCTCTGATCTCTGTTCTCTGATTTCTACTCTAGAACTCCCGTTCGATGAACTCATGCAGGATTTTGCTGATCCCCTTGATCGCGGCGATCTTGGGCATGTGGTTGTAGGAGGAAACAATCTGGAACGTCTCATCGGACTTCTTGTAGCCGAAGACGATGAACCCCGGAACGCCGAGATTCTTGAGGAAGTCTTCGACTTTCTTCTGAATAGTGACGTCGCTTGGATCTGCCATAGGAAACGTGTGGAACAGGTAGGGATTCATTCTACCCGAAGTGAATGGAATCTCCACGCAGATCTCACGTATCTGCTTCCTGCCATTGCTCCGAGAACAGCTTCGTGAGACGCGCACGGAACGGATCTATCGCCCCTTTGAGCACCCGCACATTCACCGGATCCTGCCGCACATCAATGGCGATGACGTCGGCATTGCTCGGATCATCTGTACGCTTCTTCCCCATGAATTCCGCCCTCCCCTGCGATTCGTACGCATTGCCCGCAATGTCGCCATTTGCCCCCTGAATGTGGATCCATACATGGAACGGCGCATCGTCCATCATATCCCCACCATACGCCCGCATAGGCACTGCGCACATACCAAGACACGGAGATTCTTCATGCTTTGACTACCAGCGTGCCTTCGTGCACCGGCTCGTTCACCTTCATGCCGATTGCCTGACCTTTCTTGGCGGCAATGACCGACTCATGATCCATCTGGAGCGACGAAACCTCCTGGCACAGCTCATGGTCTCCACGCTTGAAGCACACGGTTTCACCGACTTTGAGCGGCGCAGCCAGTTCTACAACCGCCACACCGATGTGATCGTAGTAGTGCGTCACTTTCCCGATGATTTTTTCCTTCTTGCCTGCTGCCGTTGGGGACATAGGGAGAAATGGGAAGGAAGTAAAGGCAACTTTGCATGTTACACTCCTCCCCATGCGTTGGAAATAGCATTGAGCAAACTGTTGCTTCGCGCCTGCCGTGCTATCGCACGTACTTCCAGTTCACGATTGGGCAAACCCCTTCCTGCATAGAAACAATACAGTGCATTCCGCTGCCATTGACAGTGTGCCTCTAAGCCCGCGCAGCATACCGCCACGCCATCTCGAAGATCTGCCGCTGCGTCTCCGCGACCTCCCTGCTCTCGATGATCACACCGAACACGTCCTGTGGTCCTTTTCCGAAGGAAATGATGGCAACGCAGCTATCGTAGATGTTGATCTCGTTGTTGAAGTTGAATTCTCTGGCGGGGACCAGCCGTATCTCGCGCAGGCTCTGCCTATCCAGCCCCCGCACCCGCTTGCCCGCCGCGTCATTCGGAGCGATGCCGCGCAGATGGATGCCGCGCTTCACGCGCTGCGCCACGTACTCCTGATCATAATCGGGCCAGTTGGCCCGCACGATGGCGGAGTTGGCGAAGTTGAGGAGTTCGGTGCGCGCCGTGAGCGTGTGCTCGTACACGTGGCGCACCCCCTCCCACCCCTGGAAAAACCGCACGTTCGGTTTGCGATCCTCCGCGCTCTGCAGAGAGCGCAACTCCGGCAGTACCTGTTCCAGCGTTTCCGCATGCTTGCGCGCCTCCAGGCTCAGGTACTCCGGCGCGACCGGCGCGTACCACTTCGCCCTGCGCTTCTTCACCACTGTAAAAAGTCCGCGCTGCACCAGATCTTCCAGCACGGTGTACGCAGTGACGCGGTTCATCTGCGCCCTGCGCGCATACTCGGAAGCCGGTGCGGACCCAAGTGCCAAGCCGGAGAGGTAGAGCGCCGCTTCCTTGGGATTGAATCCGACGGACTGCAGGATGTGCTGGAGATCATGCTTCATACGCTCTTAAGAGGAAGTGACGCAGAAAATTCTGCCTGCATATTCATGAATTCTGCAAGTAGTTATTTTTTGTAACAGTAATTTGCTCCATGTCATTCTCTCGAAAAGAGACTCTAGAGAAAACAATAACTTGTCGTTAGTTTTCTTAACTGTTACAGATGAGCGACAGCCATGCCTGTTGACTTGCACAGCGAAATAAGAAGAATGCTGCCATGCCTGAATCCCCCGCCACAGAACATTCTGTCTTCACGATCCGCCTTGCCGGCCTGCAACGCCGCTGCTCCTTGGAAGATGCTGTACACCTGATCGGCGAGGCGAGCGGCATCGCACCCGAACGCAGAGATAGTGATGCCGATCGCGCACGCGCAGCTATTCGCGAGGAACTGCGGCACGTCATCTTCCGCAATACATTCACCGGCATAGAGGATGCGTGCCCGGAACCCCGGTTCTACACAGAACCTGTTCTCTGCTCCGTGCGCGGCGTTCTCTGCACAACAACAGAACATGAGAAGGCGTTCTCGAACGAAGCAGCAATAGAACCTGTTTCTGCCAGACAAACATTTGAGGCGGCATGCACCGCCGCGTAATTCTTTCCCCAACCCCTTCTATGTCAGCCATCGAAACACCGCAGGAAACAATTCCCCGGTTCGAAGCGCCGGAAACGCCCGAAGAGACCACCGTACTCATCCGCATATTGGAAGGCAACGATGCCGCCTGGCAACAACTGATGCAGGTGAAGCATGAAGATCCCAGGCGGTATGAGGAGATTCAGGCACTCATGGCACGAGCGAAGGCAGAGGACGTCTCCGCAAAAGAGCAGCAGCAGGCTGCCGAGCGGGTGCTGCGCATCTCGGGAATGCTCCGGGAACAGGTGCGCAGAGGACCCTTTGGGAGGCTACGCGGCGCGGTAGGGCTGTAGGAATTGCCATACAACGGACGCGTGCTCTACGAACCGACGGATGAGACTGTCGCTCTGTATGCAAATACCCCGCACATCTTTCGGGAAAAATACAGGTGGGAACTGGCTGCATATCTCGTAAAGAAAAAACGGGCGTTGCATGGAACAGCCTAGTATACTGCGTCGCTATGCCAGAGTCCCCCTCCCAACTCTCACACCCGGAAGCGGCGAAAGATCCGCTCCGGGCATCAAAGGAACTGCTTACCCAGGCCTCCGGGGCACTCCGCAGCGTTGTCTCGCAATTCGGCGTTGACTGGCCGAGACTTGCGGCAGCCTTCCCTCACGAGGGTTTGACGGAGAATCATTCTACGCTCACCGCATATGAGCCTCCTGCGGAGGACGCACACGAAGGTGTGTCACTGAAACTCGTCATGCAGAAAGAAGAAAGCGCTTTCCTCTGCAGCGTAGAGAGAGGATGCACGCGTTGCGGGGATGAAGCTGGCACGGAAAGAACGCACGTATTCAAATCAGGCATCACACTCGAACAGTGTGCCGGGCTTGCCATCGACTTCACTGATGAAAGCGGTGACGCAGAAGCGGTGCAGTGGGGCAAACTCCACGCGTACCGCAGGCAGCAGCGCGCGCTTCTGGAACAGGAGGCTGCAGCCATATATGCAAACATACACCCTGTGCAGACACTCATGGAACAGATGAAACAGGAGTTCGCTTCCGCCATCCCGATCCCGGGTTTCGGTCGCATCATGGGCCAGAAAACGCTGCATCCGAAAAAGGGAGGCGCGCCGACGATCGATGCTTCTCTGGAACCGCGCATCAACCCTTCGCTCATCGCGCGGAAAGCACTGGAACAGATGCTCCAGAGTCATGCAAACGCCCTGCAGGCAGCGGCCGCTATTCTGGAAAAGAATCTGGGCACGCTGCAGGCAAGAATCGCAGAATTACAGAAGCAAGAACCTGCTGCCATGCAGGTCCCCGCAGAGAACGTGCCAGACGCTCCTGCCCTCCAAACGAAGCAGGAATACGCGTAGTAAAAATCCTGAAGGCGCATCTAGCAGCAGCCTTCCTGAGCCACGGTCATCAGTTATTCATGAAAGGCGCATCTCCTCCTGACAGAGGATCAGACAGGAATGAGGATCGATGTTCCCACAGCATGCGTGAGAACCTACTCTTGGGTTGAGCCCGCGCTGCTCCCTCCTGCTGCCGACGCATCCTCTCCTCCGTGGTTTCCTCTCCCCGCTCATCTTCGAAATTCTCCTCCAGCACAATGAATGCATCCTGGAGCACCTGCAACGCCCTCGCCCTCTGGTCGACGACAATCTCATCAACATAGAGCACGCAGGAAAACTCGGATTTCTGTCCGGAGAACGCACGATCGAATGCGATGCCATTCCGCCGGAGTGCTTCCTTCGCTTTCGATGCGACGTACGATCCGTCGTTGTCCTGCACCAGAAGCAGCAGGGATTCTCTCTTGGACATCTCTGCGATTGTATTTTTATTACAAAATATATCAAGTAATATGCAATGATTGTAGAATCGTTTACAGAAGCCGATGGAATCGTAGAGAGCCGAGAAGAGTACTCCTTTTATAGGATTGCGGAAGAAGACGGTGATGCGGCTCACACTCATCTCGTTCATCCCCGCAGACAGAGATGCGGACGGACCGCGTGCCTCCGGCGGTGCCGGATACCTTCCTTTCCGCTCCCAAGAGCGTATGATGCATCTATGCCTGATTTTCTTCAGAAGAACTTCGCCCTGGTACTCGCGTTTGTTCTGCCGATGCTGCTCATCGTGCTGGTTGCCCTGAGTACGTATCTGCCGTCGCTCTTCCTCTCCACCGATTACAATTTCCTCTACGCATCCTGTACGAACGGGAGGGACCCCTACCCCTACCGGTGCGATGACTACCTCCAGAGGCGCTTCACCGTTACGGATGGAAGGTTGTCCGTGCACACGGTCGACGGAACGGTGGATACAGACAAAGACGGAGTCCCCGATTCCAACGATCAGTACACCGAACGCATTTTCTTCCATGACACGGCAAAGAACGAGAGCAGGGAGATCACGCTCGCGGAAGCGCAGGCAATGACGCTGAACACTCTGCTCACATCGCCCGACGGCGTGACGGTTTCGAGCCACTATGACCGGGGAGGGGGCGATTTCTTCCTCTTCTTCGGCGGGAGGTCCTCCTACGGATACTCCCTCACGAAAGGGAGAGCCAGAAGCAAGCTCAACCTCATCAACAACGATGACCAGTACTACTACCAGAATAATTTTCACTTCCTCGGGTGGGTGACCCCCGGCAGGAATTCGTAACAACATTCCCCAACTTCCTATGGAAAAAGAAGCGCTGCTCCAGGAACTCGCTGCCAAGGTACGCTCGGGGGAACTCCGTCCGGATGAGGTGCTGCACCGCCTGAAACTCTCCCCGGCACGGAAGGAGAAAACAGAGGCCGTCACGCGGTTCTCCGTTGCGAAGATGCTCTACATCATCGGTGCGACCATCGTGGTCATCGGCATCCTCTTCTTCGTGTCGCAGATCTGGAGCGATATCGGCGCATTCGGACGCATCATCGTGACGCTGGGCCTGGGGCTCCTCCTCACGGCGCTGGGATCCATGCTCCTTACCAAGAAACCGCAGGACACCATCGGAACCGTATTCCATGCCATCGGGGGCATGCTGATTCCGGGTGGCGCTCTGGTGACGCTCTCGGAACTGAGCGTGGAAACGTTCTCCGTCTGGCCGGTGGCGATCACGTTCGGCGTGATCTTCGGGTTCTACCTCGCGCTCAACGCAATCCATAAGAGCCCCGTCCTCACCTTCTTCGCCATCGCGAACGGAACGGCATTCACGTATCTGCTGGTGGAAGCGATTGTCTCCGGCTCCTTCAATCAGCACGAGGATCTGTACGCGTACCTCACGATGGTGATCGGCATCAGTTACCTGCTGCTTGCGCACGCCTTCCGGGACGGCTGGAACAGCGTGCTCCTGGGCGTGCTCTCCTTCTTCGGCATCACGGGATTCCTGGGGGCGGGCTACTCACAGGTGTTCGATTCCGTCCCGTGGCAGCTGCTCTACTTCCTCCTCGTGGGGGGAGGTTTCGCTCTGGCCGTGTACTCCAGGAATCGCAGCATCCTGGTGATGAGCACGGTCTTCCTGATCGCGCATGTGTCGTACATCACGAGCGAGTACTTCGCGGATTCAATCGGCTGGCCGATCTCGCTCGTGCTGCTGGGATTCTTCTTCGTCGGCCTGGGGTATGCCTCCATCACGATCAATAGGCGGTACATTGCGGGAGGGAAGGCCTAAGGCGAGAAGTGTTTGTGAGGGTGGTGGAGATGCCGGGAATTGAACCCGGGTCCAACGTGTCGTGCACCGTGCCAGTACTGATATGCCCTTCTCAATTCTCTCCTGCCCTAAGAGAAGGGCAAAGATGGGCGGGAGAGGGTTGATGCTGTATACGGAGCACTGTCGCATCAGGCAGTGCTACGTCTCGCTGATGACGTCTCTTCCGCTTACGCGAGAATGGGCGGAGAGACGTGTTCCCGGTAATGGGGAACTTATGCAAGGACAGGGACGAGCTGCGGAAGGCGAACCTTACCAGCAATCTCGCGTGCCTTTGCAAGGATACCGTTTTCGGCATCTATAGTGTGCAGCATGTGGGTAACGGGAACCGCTGCCATCCCGATCAGAAGCAAACAATGACGAGTGTCACGCTGTCGAAGCCTGTCATCCCCGAAGATGTAAACGACCGAGCACCGAAGTATACCAGAAATAGCTGAGTCCTGCCCGGCGAAGTTCCGAAGGAACGAAGTCGGGTCATCCCCACTGGAAAAGGTTTCTACAAAGTTAGAAAAACAAGAAACAGCTGAGTCCTGCCCGGCGAAGTTCCGAAGGAACGAAGTCGGGTCATCCCCACTGGAAAAGGTTTCTACAAAGGAAATCTGTGCTGTGAACGATCGAAACGAAGGCTCCGTATCCTAGCATATTCCACATGGAAATGCGACGCTCTTCTGTCAATTTCTATTTCTGAAACGGCACTTGCGTGCGGGACTGATGTGCATACAATTCGCGCGACGCTGCTTTCTTGAGCAACCGATTTCCATCGCTTGCAGCGAGAAAATGCGTCGCCGGAAGCCTACCAGGTTTCCGGCAATTTTAGTATTCTCATGTTATTAAAATTCTGGTACTATCTGCCCGTATGGCAGATTCCAGCAAGAAAGTGGCAGAGGCAATCGGGCACACGCTCGCTCATGTGCAGGACGGCGTGGACTTCTTCATCGACTGGGGATTCAAGGCGCTCAAGAAAGTCGGCAAGGAGAAGTTCGTGCCGCAGAAGGATGAGAACCAGTACCTCCGCACGACCAAGAAAGTGAGCAGGAACGTTCTCACATTCCTGGGAGAAGCCGGCGACTCCTTCTACAAAAAGTATCAGGAGCTCAAAGCGAAGAAGCAGTGACGCTCGTGGCGCCGCTTACGCGTTCGTGGGAGTTTCAGCCGCAAGATTCTGTACCGCCTTCCTGACGTACGTATCAAGCATCGAGGGTCCCGCAGGATCGCCTGGTTCCTCGGGCCGCGCATCGAGACCGGAGAGCTGCACCGCCATATGCACGCTCGTTCCGAATTTTCCGGAAGGCCCTTCTGCTCCGTCTTCAAACACATCGGTGAACCTTGCGGAGAGCAATCTACCGCGTCCATTCACTTTCTCCAATGCCTCATCGCTGCGCGGATCCGGCACATCGGTCGGGTCGAAACCCTGCCCTTCATCCCAGCTCACAACATGCATCTTCCCCTCTTCGTCTATCCAGTACCGGACGCCGATCATCCTGCGGGGATCGCGGTTGCCGTGCCTGGCATGGTTGATGAGCGTCTCCTCCATCGCAAGATTGAGCCCGAAGAGAATTTTGTGGATCGTTGCCCGACGCACCGATTCGACATGCTGCGCAGTCCTCTCCAGCGACTCCTGTCCGTTGCCCTCATGCAACCGGTCGAGTGAACGCGACACCTGCTCGAGCGGCAGCCCTCCATTCAGGAGAAAACGCCGGGCGCACGCCAGTACTTCATCCTGTACGGCGTGAATGGATGCCGACACGCTCTGTGCGAGAATCTCCACCTCATTCTCGTGCGCTTCGCCCGCCGCCACCTGCTGCACAGCCTGCTGCACCTCCTGCGTCTGCAGCGCGTACTCGCTCTCGCTCATGGGACCGATGCGACAGGTGCGCACTTCGTGGTCATCCGGCTGGATCGGCGTATTCGGGTTCATACGGTAATGCAGTAACTTAGAATGGCTTACATGAGGGCTCCCTGCAAGCATGAGGAGCGGGAATATTCCCATGGGAACGGGAACGGCTCTACGGAGTCGAACGAAAAGTGGCAGCGAAACTACTGGAGGCACGGAAAAGATTGCTATACTCAGCCGCGTTCACTCTCCTATGCCGCCTATCCTCACAGACGATATCCGCCAGGCGTACCTCGACTTCTTCCGGTCGAAAGGCCACGCCATCATCCCCGGCGCGCCGCTCGTGCCGGAGAACGACCCGACTGTGCTCTTCACGACAGCGGGCATGCACCCGCTCGTGCCGTACCTGATGGGAGAGAAACATCCTGCAGGCACGCGGCTTGCGAACGTCCAACGGTGCGTGCGCACGCAGGATATTGATGAAGTGGGCGATGCATCCCACCTCACGATGTTCGAGATGCTGGGGAACTGGTCGCTGGGCGATTACTTTAAGGAGGGGGCGATCCAGATGAGCTTTGAATTCCTTACCAAGGTGCTGGAATTGCCAGTGGAGAAACTGGCTGTGACCTGTTTCGAAGGTGATACGGACGCGCCGAAGGATGAGGATTCCGCAGGCATATGGAAAGCGGCCGGGATTCCGGAGGAACGCATCGGATTCCTGCCGAAAGCCAAGAACTGGTGGGGTCCCGCGGGGCAGACCGGCCCCTGCGGCCCGGATACGGAGATGTTCTACTGGATGGGCAAATCGAAACTCCCCCCGGCGGGCAGCAATCCTGCGAACGATGAGGCGAACTGGCTGGAGATCTGGAACGACGTCTTCATGCAGTACGGCAAGAAGGAGGATGGGACGTTCGAGCCGCTCGCGCAGCAGAACGTGGATACCGGCATGGGCCTCGAGCGCGTAGCCGCCGTGATGCAGGCCCCGTCGGTCACGACCGACGGGGCAGGGCGTATCACAGTCTACGAAACCGACAGGATGAAGCCGATTCTGGATGCAGTGAGCTCCATCGCCGACCAGAAGGATGTGGCAATGCGCCATCCGCGCATCATCGTGGACCACATCAAAGCGTCGGTGTTCATCATCGCCGATGGCGTCAAACCTTCGAATGTGGATCAGGGATACGTGCTGCGCCGCCTGATTCGCCGCGCAATCCGTTCGGCCAGGCAGCTTCGCATTGAACACGACGGAACATTCTCGCCGGGCATCGCGCGCGCGGTGATTGCGCAGTACGCCCACGCGTACCCGCATTTGAAGGCGCGGGAACAGGAGATCTTAAGCGCGCTCCAGACCGAGGAGCAACAGTTCGTCAAAGCGCTGCAGGAAGGAATGAAACAGTTCGAGAGAGCCACTGCAGGAGCCGGATCACAGATCGACGGCACGACGGCATTCCACCTCTACGATACCTACGGATTCCCGCTGGAACTCACCCGGGAAATGGCAGCGGAACAGGGCATGACTGTGGATGAACCTGCCTTCAGGAAGGCATTCGAGGAACACCAGAAGCTCTCCCGCGCGGGCGCGGAAGCCAGATTCAAAGGAGGATTGGCGGATAACAGCGCAGAGACGACCAAGCTGCACACCGCAACGCACCTACTGGATGCCGCTCTGCGCGAGGTGCTGGGCGATCATGTGTACCAGAAGGGCTCAAACATCACTGCGGAACGTTTGCGGTTCGATTTCTCCCACGAGGAGAAGATGACGCCCGAGCAGATTGCGGAGGTAGAGCGGTTGGTAAATGAAGCAATCAGGGCGGACCTGCCGATTGCGTACCACGTCACGACGGTGGAAGGCGCCAAGAAGGAAGGAGCGATCGGCGTCTTCGACGAACGGTACGGCAGCGAAGTGAAGGTCTACGTCGTCGGGGAAGGGAAGAACGTCTTCAGCCGGGAAATCTGCGGCGGCCCGCATGTGGCGCGCACCGGCATGCTCGGCTCGCTCAAGATCCAGAAGGAAGAGAGCTCCTCCGCGGGAGTGCGGCGCATCAAAGCGGTGGTTGCGGGAGGACCTGCGGAAATCGAGGTAGCAACAGAAATGGAAAATGGTAAATGAAAAATTGAAAATGGATTTGTTTCCAAGAATTTTCCATTTTCAATTATCAATTTTCCATTTTGTTCTACACTCTTCCCCATGAGCAGAGCGGCTCACTTCCTCGCAGTGGCATTCCTCCTGCTTGCAGCGCCCCTGGGCGCGCAGGCGAAGGAGGAGACCGTCTGGAGTTTTCTGGGAGAAAATGTGCCGGGGCAGTGGGAAGTGAAAGGGCTGGATCCTGTCCCCTCCCCCACGCCCGAGGGCCTGCTCATCCAGACGAATCAACTCGGCCGGATGCAGCGCACACTCAAGCTGCCGCACCCGATTGAATGGATCGCGATCGACTATGTGAGCCCAGCCCCGACGGAAGCGCTCCTCATCTCCCGCAGCGAAACAGGCGAATTCACGGAATTGCCATTTCTCTTTGAGCAGGCGATAGAGCCGGGTACCGTGCTGCTGGATGTTTCGACGTACAGAAACTGGAATCCAACCACTGCGGAGATCGGGCTGGTCTTCCCGGAGAACACACAGCTGCTCATCCGCACAATCAGCTTCTCTTCTTCCACGCTGCAGGAAAAAGCGATCATGGCTCTGCGCTCTTTCTGGCAGTTCGATCAGTACACGCCCCGCACGATCAACTTCCTCTGGGGACCGCGCATCGCGCTCAATCCGGGGGAACTCGGGCTCATGTATGCATATTCCCCTCCGCACACCCCCTCTGTGAACTGGCTCTTCTACATCCTGTTGCTCGGAACGGCAATCGCGCTGGTCTTCCGCGTATGGACCAGGAAAACAGAAAAGCACAAAGCGATCCTCCTGATGGCATCTCTGACTGGCGCGCTTTGGTTGCTCTACGACGTGCGCATGGGTGCAGAGTTCATCGGATACGCCGTCCGCGACTACCAAACGTACGTGAGCAAGACGCTCTATGAGCGCACGTTCCGCGTGCGCGGGAACTTCAACGCGTTCGCCGAGCTGGTGCGCCCCTCCCTCCAGGAGGAGAAGGAGTACGTCTTCCTGCCGCACATGGAACAGTACGCGGCCTTCCTCCGGTACGACACGTATCCCGCACTGCCCTTGAAACCGGAACAAGCGGGCGAGGGCGTGCGCTACTGGGCGATCTACCAGCGGCCCGACATCCTGATGGATGCGGAAGGGCGGCTGATGCAGGGGGAAACGGTACTCACACCTCCGGGAACCGTGGTGACCATGCTGGATAATGACAGCTTCCTCTTCCGTATCAACGAATGAGTATTGCCGCGTTCCTCATCGGCACGCTCCTCGTCACAGCAATCGGCTGGCTGGCGCTGCGGCTGCTGGAAGGCAAAGCCCCAGTGCTGCGCAGCACTGAGCGGATCTGTGCCGGATTCGTCCTGGGCGGCACCCTGACGGCATTCGTACAGTTCCTGCTCCTGAATGCCGGCATCGTTGCCATCACGCGGGGCGGTGTGCTGCTCTGCCAGATCGGGATCATGACCGCGCTCGGCATCGCGCTCTTCCTGCGCAGAGCATCCTTGCAGGCATATGCGCCGGCGCCTGCCCCCTCCCCTCCGCTCCCGCGCTGGGCTATAGCTGCCACTGTGGTACTCGGGCTATGGATCATGATGAAGATCGCCGCAGGAACATTCCTGCTCACGGCTCTTCCGCCGTTCCATGACGACGTGATCAACAACTGGAACTTCCGCGGCAAGGCGCTGTACTACGCGCAGGAACTCACACTCACGCTGGAACGCGGCTACGGCATTGTGGAAGACAAAGCGGTCAGCTCCTACCCGCCGTCCATCCCGCTGCTCAAGGCGAACTACGCGGCGGTTGCGGGCAGGTGGAGCGAGCCGCTGGTCAATGGTATGCACATGCTGTGGTACGCCTGCGCGCTCCTCCTGCTCTACTGCGCGTTGCGGTGGCACACGACCAGAGGATGGGCGCTGCTTGGAACGTACGTTCTCGCCTCGCTCCCGCTCTACCTGATCCACGGATCGGTGGCATACGCAGATCTGTGGCTCTCCATCCACGTGCTGCTCGCGCTCTCCTTCCTCCTGCGCGCAGTGAAGGAAACAGATGCGCCGCGGCGCACTGCGCTCCTCACGTTGTTCTCGTTTGCCGTAGGCCTCACGGTCTTCACCAAGAATGAGGGATTCGCCCTCTACCTCCCCGCGCTCACGCTCCTCTTCGCCGCGGCTCTGTGGCAGATGCGGCGGAAGAACGGCCTGCTCCGACCTCTACTCGCCTACGTGACTTTTACCGGCTCGGTGACGCTCCCGTGGCTCATCTATAAGTGGATCTATGCGCTGCCATTCGGGAATGCGAAG
>JAQVVD010000033.1 GCA_028699155.1 Candidatus Peribacteraceae bacterium
TTCCTTCGCACAAGTTTTCTCTGTATTTGAAGGAGTGTGAATTCCGGTTTAATCATCGGAACGAAAATCTGTATACTGTTCTTCTGTTAGTCCTCAAAAAATTCTAGTTTCCTAGGGGAGAGCCTAATTTTTTTTTATTCGTATTCTTAAGATGAAACATAAAGAGGGAACATTCATTACAATCATCTGGTATATCAAAAAATCCCGTAGTCAGATTTTTAAGTGCTAGTTCTGTATTAAAATCTGGAGAAAGGTGAATTATTCGACCTTTCCCATCTACTGTATGGAAAAAAAATCCCCCTCCTTCATATTCTTTTGAGAAATCTAGTTTTCGTACTTTTAGTACGTTAAGTACTGGACTTGGTGGCGCAATATAATCTAAAAAGGATACTTTCAATAAATCATAGAGTGCTGGAACACCAATAACTACAATTACCCCAACAACGATAACAGTGAAAAAAATTGAAATTATTTTGAGCATATCCAACATCATGACAACAAATAATACACAGGTCTATTAATACAAGCACCGAATGATAAAGGAGCTAAACAATTAAGGATATTTAAATCTATTTTCCAACAAGATACTTCCAAAAAAATCTTTTCCAGAGACTACTTTCCATATATTGCACTGTTAAATCTATCTCTTCGATTATTCGTTTGTCAGTACATACACCTTTAAAACCATTCAATATTCGTATAGACACCGGAAAATAATTTTTGAAATTTCTGAGTTCGTAAACTACTGCAATCTGCCGATCTAACTTAATTATTCTATCCGGGTTCCTTTGTTCATTCACTAATTGATCTACCAAATCATGATATGTGGAAAATCTTTTATCTTTATTTTTTTGCCCATACTGGAACAAAGCCCAAAATGCAGCAGAAATTAGAGAAATGGCGGTTAACAATACTGTGACTGTATTTGGTGCAGTTGAGAGCAAATTTATTATGTCAGACAGCATAAGCTAAGAAGAAGTAACGTATACATGCAATTTTAAGACAATCCCCTGATCAAGATTAAAACGACCTCACATTAGTACACTCTAAACAAGAATTGGACAATTGTCTGCAATACCTATTCTTCGTCAAACACCCACCTCCCACCAACATCTCCTTCTCCTCCTTCTTCATTTTCTTCACCTGCGCTTCGCGCTTCATCGCATCTGCGAGCGTCGGGAATTCCTCATGGTACACAATGCGGACCGGCAGGCGCGAACGTGTGTACTTCGCGCCTTTGCCGGCATTGTGCGCAGCTTCGCGCTGCGCCAGATCCTTGCAGCTGCCGCTGTAGAGGGAATTGTCGCTGCACCGCGCGAGGTAGAAGGAAGGCATGCGTAGAAATTCTACCGCTCCCCTGCCGCAAGAACCACGGGAACCGATCTGCGCTATACTGACGAAACATGAAGAGTGGAACGCATGGAATTCATCGCTGCATCGCGCTCCTGTGCAGCTTGCTCCTGCCTGCAACTTCTATGGCAGCAGGAACGGTTGCGCCATTCCCGGATATGGCGAAATCCTGGTTCGGCTATCAGGAGGACGTCACCTACCTCATGGGGAAAGGCTCGATCAGCGGCTACCCCGACGGGCTCTTCCACCCGCAGGAAACGGTCAACCGCGCGGAGTTCCTCAAGCTCGTCTTCCGTTCCAAGGGCGAGGTGGAACCGGTGGCAGCTGCGTGCTTCTCCGATGTGCCGGCGGACGCGTGGTTCGCGCCATACGTGTGCGCGGCCAAGCGGCGCGGAATCGTAAAAGGATACGAGATCGGTTCCCGCCAAATCTTCAAACCTGAGCAGCCGATTGTGTTCGCGGAAGCCATAAAGATGGCAGTCCTCGCCTACGGCAGCAACGTGGCGGAAGGCCGCGGAGAACAGTGGTACAAGCCGTACGTCGATGATCTGAATGAAAAGAAGATTCTGGCAAGCTGGTCGTATGTTCCGTGGGAGCCTATCACGCGGGAGCGCGCCGCCGCACTGATCGCCCGATTCGTGCGGCACGATGAGGAGCGCAAGCTCCCCAACCTCTCGCCCGGCTGCGGCAGGACCGAGCGCAGCCCGTCGCTCACGCTCACAATCGGCGGGCAGCAGCGTTCGTACCTGCTGAACAAAGCGCACACCGCGGGTCCCGGTTCTCCCGCGCCACTCATCGTCGCATTCCACGGGCGCACGAATAGCAACGAGCAGGTACGCGAGTACTTCGGTTTCGACAAGGCGGCATCCGGGTACTTCGTCGCCTACCCTGCGGGTATCTCCAACGGGAACGGCAGCTACTCCTGGTCGAACCCGGGCGACAGGGCGCACGAACTGCGCGACATAGAATTCTTCGATGCCATCGTGCGGGAGCTGGGAGACAGCTACTGCATCGACATGGACCGCGTGTACGTCGCAGGCCATTCGCTGGGCGCATGGTTCGCCAATTCCGTCGCGTGCGCGCGCGGAGGCGTGGTGCGCGGATCGGCGACCGTCGGCGGTTCCACCACGATGGAACACTGCGCCGGTCCCTCCGCCGCCATGATCATCAATAATCCGGGCGACGCGCTCTCGCCGCATGCGGCCGCGGAGACCATGCGCGATATCCGCATCCGGGAAAATACCTGTTCCTCTGCGACGAAAGCAGTGGAACCCTCCTCGCTCTCATGCGTGCAGTACGCCGATTGTACGCAGAATCCCGTCGTCTTCTGCCCGCACACGGTTGACCGCGACTACAGGGGAAACTACTACCCGCACACCTGGCCGCAGGGAACCGCGCAGGCGATGGTGGAGTTCTTTGCCGGGCTGTAAGGGGCAACCGGCCTCCCTTGCCTGAGGTCGCGTTTCTGCTACCGTAGGCTCCATACATGCGTTCCCAACCATCCCCATGAAGAAGTGTTCCCCGCTGCTGACGCTCCTCCTGGTCCTGCCCCTGCTACAGGGCTGCTCCGGAGACGCAACGCCCGATGCGGAAGTGGACGACGTACCCGGAGAGGAAACGGCCTGCGTAGAGGCGTGCGCGAACGCAGACGTCGTCTGCCCCTCGCTCGCGCTGGCGGGCAACTGCGTGGAACAATGCGACAGCTGGAGCGCGGAAACGAGGGAGAGCGTGCGGAGCGCAGCGGACTGCGCCGCACTGTCGGCCATACCGGAATTCGCTGCGGGATTGGTTCCGGAAATGGAGGATCCGAATCTGGCTCCTGCCAAAAATGACTGTGAGGCCGCCTGCGGGAACTACGTGAATACGTGCCTGACGCTGGTGCCCGGCGCCGGACAGGCGCTGTTCCAGGAAGGCCTGACCTCCTGCATGGAGGAATGCGCCGGATGGGATGAGCAAAAAACTGCCTGCATGGCATCGGCGGCAGACTGTGAATCCATGACCAATATCTGCGGACTCTAGAGCCATGGAGAAGAAGTGGTTCATCGGCATTGCTGCGGCGGGAACAGGCGCCGCGCTCATCATGGGCGGACTGAGAATGCAGCGCGGCGATCGTGACCCGCTTGGCATAGGAGAATCCGAAGAAACGAGCGAGGAGGACCGGCAGAAGATAGAACAGCTCTACTGGGAGGAACTACAAGATGAGGAGAAGTACGGCTTCTGCGCAGGCACGATGAATGTGAACACGCACTACTCCGATCCCATACTCAAGAATACCGGCACGATAGAGTACTCCTCCAGCGAGCTGCTGCTCTTCAATAAGGAAGCACAGAAGCTGTTCATCGTCGCCCGGGAAGCCGAGTTTGCATACTCCGGCCGCCTGCAGACAGTCATGGGAGAGCTGGCAATCGACGTCCCGGTGGAAGAACGCGGAACATCGGCTGAAGTGTACGACCGCAGGACAATGCCTGTCCGCATTGATATCGCCGGCGGATACATTGCGACGGATCCGGATTACAAGGAGAACAACTGGGTCGCAGCCAAGATCGGAGAAGAATGGGAATTGGGCCCACCCCGGACCGGCTGCGAAGGCGTCTTCATGCTGGATAGTGCCCCCGGAAAAGATGTGGTCGCAGGGAACCAGATGATCGCGATCGACCGCGCGTGTTCGACCGCCGATATCAGCGGTTCATACGACGGCACGTTCTCCTATGCCTGCAGTGTCGTTGACTACCGGAAAGCCATGGAACTCCTGGAAGACTACAGGACAAAGGAGGAACTGCAGAACACCAAAGACGCTGAAATCTCCGAACCGGAGAGGGAAGAGAACCCGGAGGTGGAAGGCGCCAGCGCCCGGGAAAAATTGGATACAGGAACCCCGCTCCCCGCCACGGAATTCGATGAGAGGCGATTCGTTCCGGAAGAGGAAGAATCCGATCCCCTATCCAACGAAGACATACGAAAACAGCTGGAGGAACTGCGCCAGGAGATGCAGGCGGATATTCGGGCGGAGTAGCTGCGTCCATGATGGGGGCGGGGGGATCCTTCGGCTACGTCTCAGGAAAAGTTCGAACTCATTGGCTCGCCATGAGGAACACAGTGACGAATGGTTGAGCATGTGACATCCGGAACCAAATTGTAGCGGTGCTTTGGAGTTCTTTGAAAATCTTTTTATGAGAAGGGTGAAGACAGATGGGTCGGGTCATTTTCGGGAGAAATGAGACATTTTGAGACAACACATAAAAGGTAGGCTCTCCCCTAGGAGAAGTTCCTCTACACTTCTCCTATGCACGTCCGGTACGCCAAAATCTCGACATTCAAAATCAGAAATATTCTGAAGTGCTTTTCTGAAGACCTTCCAGCAAGCAAAACA
>JAQVVD010000034.1:0-1182 GCA_028699155.1 Candidatus Peribacteraceae bacterium
GCAACTGGATCGTCCGCCAATCCGCCGCGCAGTGCACCTGTTACCACAGCCCACATTGGGGCGAGGACAGGCACGAGAGCGAGTCGTGCAGCGAGCACCCGGCGCGGAAGGAGCAGGGATGACCGCCCTCACCGACTACCTCGCCTCGGCTGAGTGCCGGGAGGAGGTCAATCGGCTGACGATTCCCGGTTGGGACGTGAGCGAGGTGCCGCCCGCCCTCAACGCCCTGTGCGAGCAGCTGCGGGAGAGTGAGCGCAGCTTCCATGGCTGGCGCGTCGAAATGATGAAGGCTCTGGGCATGTGCGATTCCTCGCCGGATGTTATCTGCGCGGTGCTGAAGATGACGGTAGCCGAGCGTGACGCCCGCATCAGCGAGCTTGAGCAGTTCATCACTCGCCAGTCCGAGATCGTGGACGAGACGAAGGCGGCGTGCGAGGAGACGTTGCGGCAGGCGGCGGAGAAGGGGCGGGAGTTGGAGGCGGAGAACGCGCGGCTCTTGGAGATGCTGAAACTGGCCGAGGCCGACATCAAGGTGATGATTGGCGAGGCCAAGCCATGCCCCCACCTCAACCACACCTACCGCAACCACGGCGGAACGCGAGTATGCGCTGACTGTGGCGAGATGCTTGAGGACGCATGACCTGGCACTACCAAGCCACCCACCGCGTCGTCGACGGTCACGACGTGTACGAGGTCCGCGAGGTGTACGTCGGCATCGAGGGCGACGACGACGTGTCATGGACCATGGACGCCATCGCCCCATTCGGCAACACCAAGGAAGAGCTGATCGAGTGCCTGGAGTTGATGCTGGCCGACGTGAAGAAGTACCCGGTGCTGGAGGTGGACGCATGAGCATCATCGACGACCTGAAGGCGGCGGGGATTGAGGCACCGGAGTTTGACACGCTACGCGGTCGCATTGACGCAGCGGTCTACGGTCTCGCGGCCCCCGGCTACTGGAGCGATGCATTCGACGCCCTCGCCCTCCTCGCTATCGGGTACAAGTCCCAGCGCGATCTCACCCGTGGCATTGGTGCTCAGATTGCAGGCGAACTGCGTGACGAGCGGGACGCCGCCATCGCAGAGCGCGACCTAGCCCACGCCCACATCCTGCAACTGGAGACGGAGCGGGATGAACTGAGGAGGCAGCTTGGAGATTAGCTTCACACTCCCGCTGCCTACC
>JAQVVD010000034.1:1282-4641 GCA_028699155.1 Candidatus Peribacteraceae bacterium
AACCATTCACACCGAAACAGTAGGAAGCTGATGGTGAGACGGCAGGATGGGAGAGAGGTCTACCAACAGCGACAGGTCAAGACATCAAAGACAGAACGATGGATACGGGATGCTCGTATCATCATGCAGTGTGAGGTAAACAAGACAGGATGGACAACCACCCAGAAGTCGGACGTGAAGGTGACTATTGACGTATACCTGCGTGACCTACGCTCAGACGCACACAACTACGAAGAGGTACTGTTTGATGCTATGCAGAAGTTGATCTACGATAACGACCGATACGTGTGTCAGCATACAACGACCAGGTACGTGGACAAGGATAACCCTAGGGTGGAAGTGACGGTGACGAAGTGATGCACAGTTGACTGACAAGCTATACCCGGAGGCTGCTGAGGAAGCTGTACTTGGGGCCATGCTCATCAGTCAAGGTGCGCTGGATATCGCCAGTGATACGCTGACTGAAGCCGACTTCTGGATGGCGAAGCATGGCAACCTGTTTAAGCGCATGACCGGCATGTATGGGCAGGGTCAGCATGTAGACACGGTGACTGTCGCAACCAACGATACCCGCGACTGGATTGTTCACCTTGCTGATTCCTGCCCTACGGCATCCGGGGTCAGGCAGTACATAGACATCATCGTGTCCATGTCGAAGCGGCGTAAGCTGCTGCGTGCTGCCCGACAGATCGAGGACTTGGCGAACACCATTGAGGATGCTGAAGAGGCCGCTACACAGGCTGACATAGCCCTCGCTACTGCTACTGGTGGGGCTATGAACGATGCCCCGCAGGTGCTTGATGAGCTATGCTCAGTGGCCTATAAGAGGATCGAGGATAGTGCAAAGGGGGTGTCTAAGTGCGGTATACACACGACGATAACAGGACTGGACGACCTGATAGGCGGGTTGGAACCAGGAGCCCTCTTCGTGATTGCTGCGCGTACTTCAGTTGGGAAGTCTGCCTTGCTTGTGAATATCCTGCAACGTGTGTGCACGGAGGCACGCGCTGCGTTGTTCACGTTGGAGATGACCAAGGCAGAGATACTAGACCGGATGCTGTGCGCTGAAGCGAGAGTACCACTAGCTGCCCTACGTACAGGCAGCATCACTACCGACCAGGAACAGGAGCTATACCATGCTGTGCCCGAAGTCGCTAAGCGCAGGCTCGTCATCGACGATACAACTGCGTCTATGGGGGGGATCGAACGGAGAGTCCGCCGTCTGGCGGCTAGGGAACCACTGGCGATCATCGCGGTCGATTACTTGCAACTTGTCAGTGCTGGTGGAGGAATCGCCCCAGGTACTGCTGAAGTTACGGAGATAACCCGTCGCCTCAAGCTGATGGCGAAGGAGCACCAAGCCTGCGTGGTTGCCCTCTCACAGCTTAACCGTGCCCCCAAGGATGCAGCGCATGACAGGGAGCCACAGCTGTCAGACCTGAGGCAGTCAGGGTCTATCGAGCAGGACGCCGATGTGGTAGTGTTCTTGCACCAAGCAGACATGAATAACCCATTCAAGAAGAAGGCCATCGTCGCAAAGCATCGCGCCGGACCAACCGGGAAGGTAGACCTAAGATGGGAACCTGCCTACACTTGGTTCTCGTCTTATGACGAGTAGCCATTGTAAGAAGCGCAGTCAAGTGATATAATAAGATGGTTATGGCAACTACCACAGGGGGTCATTTGACTGACGAATCAAAGACTTGCACGCGGTGTGGTCGGCAACTACCGAACACCACCGAATACTTCCACCGAAACAAGGTCGGACGCATCGGAGTAGATGCTGACACCGGGGAATCAGCGCGACTACTCGGGGCGTGTAAGGTGTGTGTCCTGGAGAAGGCAAAGAGCTACAGAGAGCGTAACCGAGAGGTAGTCAACAAGAAGAGTCGGGCGTACTACTGGCGAAACCGCGATGAGATTCTTCGCAAGGCAAAAGACTACGTGCTGCCGCAGAGCACTATCGAGAAGTCGAGAATTCGCAACAAAGAGAACTACGCAAAGAGTAAGCAATGGCTGATGCAGTACAAGGCCGAGCGGGGGTGCTGCGTGTGCGGAGAGAAAGACCCCGTTGTCTTGGCGCTGCACCACACGGACCCAAGCACAAAGCATCCACTTCTGAAGAAGAACGGCGGTGGAATCCTCGCTCTTGGGGTCACATCGCTATCGAGAGCGAAGGACGAGGCGGAGAAGTGTGTCGTTATGTGTATGAACTGCCACACTAAACTGCACTTCGGGTAGGCAAAAGAAACGGGGAGGCCGCAGCTAGGATCACTAGTCTGCGCCTCCCCTTTATTCACTACCTACCCGTTATTCATAGCAGGTGTGAATAAGGCTTACTTCACTTCCCACTCGTACAGTCCGAAGCTCTCACCTTCAGTGACTCCCCTCTTCTCCCCGCAGATGTCACACTCATCGTCGTGCATGGTACAGAGTACAGGCTTCTTACTCCCGTACTTCATGCCACACTCCCAACACACCCAATCTACAGCGCCCAATCTGTGAACCCCTTTCGTGCGAACATGGTTGGTCCGTTTAGCATAGCACACCAGCCCATTCCGTTGGGTGCTTCCCGCCCTTCGACAGGTTGCACGTTGGACACGACACCACGATGTTCTCGGGCCAATTCGACCCGCCCATTATCAGCGGGACTACGTGGTCAGCGTGATACACATCGCCAAGTTTCACTTTGCACCAGTAGCAGCGTCCTCGCTGACGCAGAAGTTGAGCAGAGATATCTCCCGCTGTGTGATAGCCTTCCGCCCCGCGCTTCCTTGCCTTCCTTGATCTACTGTAGCAACGCACACTATCTGCATTTTCTTTTCGCCATAATCTGCACATTTCCCTGGCACGCTCACGATTCTCCTTATACCATCTTGCCGACCGTCGCTTTGCCGCATCCGGATTCGCTAGGTACCGCTCCTTGGCAATAGCGCTCAACTCGTCCGCATGATCGGTACGCCACTGCTTCTGTTGAGCCTTAATCCTATCGCGGTTTGCTTCACGATACTGCCTACCGTACTCCAAGATTTCCCCACGATGTTCAAGGTAGAACCGCTTCTTCTGTTCGGCTACACGTTCCTTATTTGCGGCCACATACGCCCTCCGACGCGCGGCGATCTCTTTCTTGTGCGCTGCCCGGTATGCCGCCACCGCCTCCAAATGACTGGGGCTAGACCGGCGGACCCTGTCGTATGCCCGGGTGCATTCACGGCACGCCGACTGCAAGCCTGACGAAGCACGCCTGTCCGGGCCGAAGAACTCTGATGTGGATGGATACTCGTTTCCGCATCGGCTACAACGCATTGTTGTTGCTACTGCCATGGTGCCCAATTGCATCTGGCGAAAAGTTGCCCCGC
>JAQVVD010000035.1:0-2230 GCA_028699155.1 Candidatus Peribacteraceae bacterium
GCTCCTTCTGGAGGCGGATCTGCTGCGCGAAGTGCTCGGCAAACTCGTGCTCCAGCTCTTCTGTGAGTTTCTTCATCGCTTCTTCCTGGCTGAGTTTCGCGACGGTCTCCAGCGCAGTGCGGTGCTGCTGCGCGGCATCGGCGAGTTGTGCTTTCAGCTCACTCGCTTCTTCCTGCTGCTTGTGCACGGCATCCCGTTGCCGTTCCACCTCCTTCACTTTCTGGTCGAGCCCCTTTTCCTTCTCTTCCAGTCGCGCTTGCTCCGCTTCGAGCTTGGATTCCATCTCCTGAGCTTTCAGCTTGGCGTCGGTTGTGATTTCCTTGGCGAGCGCGCGTGCCTCGCTCTCGGTTGTTTTGATCTCGTGCTGCCTCTCGCGCAGCGTGCTTTCGAGATTCTTGAGTTCAATTTCCTGTTCACGAATCTCTGTCTGCAGTTTCATGCTGATCTTCTTACCTTTGGAGAACCAGAAGTAACCGGCCAGGATACCGACTCCCGTTCCGGCGAGGAGTGTCAGGAAGACGATGGTGTATTCATTCATATGCAAATGGGGAAGACGAAATCAGGTGATTTCGTCTCACTCTGCATGACTGTCATGTATGCCGCGTACCGATGTGTTGGCTTGGCATCAAAGCATTGGATCAATGTTAGGAAACGGGGTGTCCCCGTTCATTGCAGAGTAAGAAGAATTCGTGTGTAACTTACCATGGAACCTGCCCGGAAGCGAGCAGAGATTCGTGGCTTTTTGGTGCGGTGTGACGGATGTAATCGGCAAAAGACGTGTTGACGTGGCGGCAGATGCTGGTGGCAGCACATCTGTTCTATCCGAGCGCAGAACGGGATGTATGGCTTTCTGGAGGGGAATGCCGATGCAGGGTGGATTTTTGTGGTGAGAGGAGCTGCCGCGGGGCGGAAACGGATTCTTAGATAGCGGTGTGCAGTTCCGAAGATTCCTCTTCCTCGTTGTGGTTGTCATTGCGGCGTTCTGGCTCCAGCGCGCATCGGCGCGTGTTGCAATCAGCGAAGTGATGTGGGCGGGTTCGGATCTGAGTACGGCGGACGAATGGGTGGAGTTGATAGGGATGGGATTCGGATTGGGATTCGGGAGTGGAGCTGAAGTTGTTGCAGATGACCTCTCAGGGTGGGTGTTAACGACACGGAACAGTAGTGGCGAGGAAGTTCCAATTATCCGTTTTGCGAGTGGCACGACACTGGCACCGGAATTTTTCCTCCTCATAAGCAACTACGATGCGCAGCACTCGCGGCTCGCAGTCGATCCGCAAGTTGTTTCAACGGCAGTCTCGCTGCCGAATACCAAGTTGCAGCTGAAGCTCTACGATGACAGTGGCGCGCTCATCGACGTTGCAGGTGACGGTATTGGCGCGCCTGTGGCGGGGACGAATGCGAGCGGGACGGGCTTTTGGGCGAGCATGGAGCGCATCTCGTTCGGTCTCTCCGGCGATGATCCATCGGCATGGCAGACGGCGCGCACGTCGAGAGGCCTCGACGACGGCGCGCCGGTGCTCGGAACACCCGGTTTTCCGCATGGTTCGGATACCGATGCCTCATCCTCGCAATCCTCGTATTTTTCGCAGTCCCCTTTTTCGTCTCTCGCCTCTTTCTTGCCCTCCGAATCCTCGTCGGAGGAAAATGTTTCCTTTTGTTCATCCGCCCGATCCTCATCCGGATGCTCGGAGGCGTGCAGCTGGGGGTTTGCGGGCTCATCGGATTCTTCGTACTCCTCGCAATCTTCTTCTCTTCCAAATCCCAATCCCAATCTTATCCCCGTCCGCATCACCGAAGTCCTCGCCAATCCCATTGGCCGGGATGACGACGAGTGGATCGAAGTCGGCAATATTGGCATGAGCTCTATGGACATCGCTGGCTGGATTCTCGACGAAGGGAATTCGCCGGATCACTTCGCGATTCCGGCGGTGCGCACCGCGAGCGGTGCAGCGGGATTCATGCTCGCGCCGGGTGAACACATCGCTTTCCGCAAGTCTGTCTCCGGTCTTCCGCTCGACAATGGCGGCGAGGAGCTCTCGTTTTGGAGTGGCAGCGTCCTCATCGATCGCTGGTCGTACCCTGAGACAGCGGAGCATGTGAGTTACGGATGGGATGCGACGGGGTCAGGAGCGTTCCGTGTTTTTTGCATTCCGACGGAGAATGCGCCGAATGCTGTCTTGCCCTTTACTATCGTGATCGGCATCCAGTCCACGAACGGCACGGTTGA
>JAQVVD010000035.1:2240-4535 GCA_028699155.1 Candidatus Peribacteraceae bacterium
CGCATCCGGTGCCGTCGTGGGAGAGAGAAAAGTCAGTCTGAATCTCGAAGCGAGGAGTGCGTCTGGTTCTCTCGCATCCGCAACTTGTAACTGGGACTTTGGAGATGGGTTTACGAGCGACAGCTGTAATCCGCCATCGCATGCGTTCGAAGGAGCAGGGGTATTTATGGTGCAGCTTCGGGTCGACACGTTGTGTGGTGAGACGGTGGAACAGTCGCTCAAAGTGGAAGTGGAGGAGAAAAAAGGACAAGGGGAACAGAGTGCAGGGACAGGAGGGGGGAGTGGGGAGGTGCCGGAATCTCCATCGTGCGTTCCTTTGACATTCTCTGGTATTCGCATAAGCGAGTTTTTGCCGAATCCATACGAGAATGAGGAGACGGGGGAGTGGATCGAACTTGTCAACTCCTCCGAGCAGGCTGCAGACCTCTGTGGCTGGTCGGTTGATGACGATGCGAGCGGCAGCAAACCGTATGTGCTCGACGGGGAGTCCATTCAGCCTCACGGGTTCCTTCTCCTGCCGCGTGAGCAGACGAAGATTGCGCTCAATAACGACGGCGACCACGTCCGTCTCTTCGCGCCGTCTGCATCTTCTGATGACGGCATCCTCGTTGACGATGTGCCGTTCGAACGTTCGACGGAGGGCGAATCACTCGCGCTCCGCGACGACGGGCACATTGTCTGGACACCGTACCTCACGCCAGGGGAACCAAATCGCTTCCGTTCAGCGGAGCGCCGATTCGCGACCGACACAGTCGTAGTCGCAGCGGCGCTCCCGAACCCGGCGGGGAAAGATGGTGATGGTGAGTGGATCGAGATCGCGAATGTCTCCAACCAGTCGTTCGATCTTACTGGCTGGTTACTCGACAACAAGGATGGCGGCAGCGCGCCGTTCCCGCTCGACGGCATTCGGCTCGAGCCCAGCGCAGTGCGCCGCCTCACGATGCGGGAGACCGGCATCATGCTCGTCAACTCGAGCGATGTCGTGCGTCTCCTCGATCCGGACCGGTACGTCGTCTCCGGCTTCGGTTGGACCGAAGCGGTAGAGGAGCGCGTGTACCGCCAGCCGGTCATTACGACGGAGCGCGCGAGTGCACGCATCGTCAATGTCGTAGATGGTGACACGGTGGACATTGTACTCATAAATCCGGATCAGCTTGACCGGTTACCACCGTCGCTCAAGCGTAGATGGCTGGGGCTCGCGGCGACGCGGGGTGATCCAACTATCCGTGTCCGCATGATCGGTATCGACACACCGGAGACAGTGCATCCGGCTGTCGCGGTGCAGCGGTACGGCACCGAAGCATCAGATTTCACAAAAGCCCTTCTTCAGGATCAGAACGTAGAGTTGGAGTTCGATGCCGAAACATGGGATAAGTACGACCGTCTGCTCGCGTACATCTATCTGGTTGGCGGTGACATGGTACAGCGCCAGCTCCTTCGTCACGGCCTCGCGTATGCGTACCTGCGTTTCCCCTTCCTCCGCGCGGATGAATTTGCCGCGCTGGAGGAAGAAGCACGTGCTGCCAGGCTCGGTCTGTGGAGCGACGACGAGGCAGCGCGGGAGATCACAATGATTACTGAAGAAGTGGAGGAGGAGATCGTCCTTGAAGAGGAAGGGCTCACACTGACAGTCGACCCATCATCGGGTCGTGTTGCCTCGGGCACGCTTGTCACCTTCACGCCCTCAGTGACGGCTGATCTCTATCTCTCAACAAACTCTGGAGCATTCGCTGCGTTCTCCGGCACGTTCATTGTGACGGAGGATGTCTCCATCGCGGCGTTCGCAACGCGCGAGTCATCTGGTAGCACGCTTGTGACGGAAACAGTCTGCGTTACGTACCTCCTCGAACGCGCATCGTATGATCTTGAAGTTACTATTGACGAAGTCTATCCGTCGCCCAATTCGGGAGAGGTGGAGTGGATTGAACTTTCAAATCTCACGCCACACGATGTGCAGCTCGGCGGCTGGATGCTCGACGATGCCCGCGGGAGAGGCAGTCGGCCGTGGGTCATCCCTGGCGACATCGTGGTGCCTGCCTCGGGATCAATTATTTTGACCGAGGAGCAGACGGGCCTGGCCATGAACAACGACGGTGACGAAGTGTGGCTTGTGTCGCCGGACGGTCTGGTGGGAGTGATGGGGGAGTACGGGCAGGTGAAGAAGGGGAGGGGAGTTGTGTTTGCTCCGCAAACAGGGAATAGGGAATTGGGAGTAGGGATAGGGAATGGAAAAGATACCCAGCCGCACGTCTCCGAACGTGCGGCTGATCAATGGATGGCGACGCTTCTGTGGGG
>JAQVVD010000023.1 GCA_028699155.1 Candidatus Peribacteraceae bacterium
GGGAGGAAGCGGGGAATCTCCTCCTCTGTTCTGCAAGTTTTCATTGCACTGCAGAGGGCCCGGAAGGGGGGGTCAGGTTTCCAGCCGTCTTGGGTGAATCGTCTCGTCATAAAGGGGGGGGGGTTCCTGCCTGCGCGCCGGAGCGTGCGAAGCTGGGTACCTGCGGAATATACACCGCACGTACAGGTGTGTCAACGTTGTAACACGTTAGTACAATACACTTTACATTCCCCTGTTAAAAAGCCCCTCACTCGAGGGGCTTTTTCCATTTTGACCGGAATTGCTCCTAGCGCGAGCTCCCTCCTCCGCGCTGTTTGATGATCTCCTCAGCAACGTTGCGCGGCACCTTGTCGTAGTGCGCGAACTCCATGGAGTAGCTCGCACGCCCCTGCGTCATGGAACGAATATCTGTTGCGTACCCGAACATGTTCGCGAGCGGCACGCGCGACTCGATCACCTTAGCCATCCCACGTTCCGATTGGCCCAGGATCATGCCGCGTCGGGAATTCAGGTCCCCCATAATATCCCCCATGAACTGTTCGGGAGTAACGACCTCGACCTTCATAATCGGTTCGAGAATGACGGGTTCCGCCTTTCTCGCCGCATTCTGGAACCCGATGCTCGCGCAGATTTTGAATGCCATTTCCGAGGAGTCCACATCGTGGTACGACCCTTCGTAGAGGTCGACTTTGATGTCCACCATCGAGTACCCGGCCAGCACGCCGCGGCTCATGCCCTCCTGGAATCCCTTGTCGCACGGGGAGATGAACTCGCGCGGGATCTTGCCGCCCACGATGCTGTTGACGAACTCGTACCCCTTGCCCGGCTCCTGGGGGATGAGCTTGAAGACGACGTGACCGTACTGCCCGCGACCGCCCGTCTGCTTGATGTACTTCTCCTCGTGATCCACTTCCTTCTGAATCGTCTCGCGGTAGGCAACCTGCGGCTTGCCCTGGTTCGTCTCCACTTTGAACTCGCGTCTCATGCGATCGACGATGATCTCCAGGTGCAGCTCGCCCATGCCGGAGATGATCGTCTGCCCCGTCTCGTCATCGGTATGCACGCGGAACGTCGGATCCTCCTCCGAGAGCTTGCTTAAGGCGATGCCCATCTTCTCCTGGTCTGCCTTGGTCTTCGGCTCGAGTGCGACGTGGATCACAGGATCTGCGAACGTGATGGATTCCAACTTAATCGGCTTGGATTCGTCGCAGAGGGTATCGCCTGTGCGAATATCCTTCATCCCGATCACTGCGGCGATATCTCCTGCACGGACCTCCTCCACTTCCTGGCGGGAATTGGCGTGCATCTTGACCAGACGGCCGATGCGCTCCCTGGATCCCGTGCGCGAGTTGACGACGGCAACGCCCGTCTTGAGCACGCCGGAATACACGCGGATGAACGCGAGCTTCCCGACGAAGGGGTCCGTTGCAATTTTGAAGGAGAGCGCTGCGAGCGGCTCGTCATCAGAAGACTTGCGCTCCTCCTCCTGTTCCGTCTTCAGGTTGATCCCTTTCGCTGGGGGGACGTCCAACGGCGACGGCAGGTAGCGCACAACGGCGTCCAGCATGAGCTGCACTCCGACGTTCTTGAGCGAGGAGCCGCAGAGCACGGGGTAGATTTTGTTGTGCACCGTCCCGATGCGCAGCCCCTTCTTGATCTGCTCATCCGTGAGGGCATTGTTCTCCAGGTACGCACCAAGCAAATCATCGTCGCACTCTGCCACTTTCTCCATCAGGATGGCGCGATACTCGTTCACCTGGCTCTCCATATCCGCCGGAATAGGGATTTCCATCCTGTTCTCGCCATGGGAACCGTCGAATTTGTACGCTTTCTTCTCTACCAGGTCGATCACCCCTTCAAAACTCTGGTCCGCGCCGATCGGTAACTGAATTGCCACGCCGCTCTTGCTCAGGCGGTCGTGGATGCTGGCGAGAGACATGTAGAAATCTCCGCCCGTCTTGTCCATTTTGTTCACGAAAGCGATGCGCGGCACATCGTACTTGTCCGCCTGCCGCCACACGGTTTCGCTCTGCGGCTCGACGCCCTGGCTGCCATCGAACACCACCACTCCCCCGTCCAGGACGCGCAGGCTGCGCTCCACCTCCGCAGTGAAATCTACGTGGCCGGGCGTGTCGATGATATTAATCGTGGCATCCATCTCCTTGCCGTCAATGAACGGCGTCTTCCAGTGGCACTGCGTCGCCGCGGATGTAATCGTGATGCCGCGCTCACGCTCCTGCTCCATCCAGTCCATCGTCGCTTCCCCCTCGTGCACCTCCCCTACCTTGTAGGTACGACCCGTGTAGAAGAGCACGCGCTCGGTCGTCGTAGTCTTGCCGGCATCGATGTGGGCGATAATGCCGATATTGCGTAGTGTACTGAGATCCATGGGGGAAGAGAGGGAAGAATACGAGCGCCCGGGGAACGGGAAGACTCCTCATCCCCAAGGAAATCGACCGGCGCAAAAAAACGCCGAAATTTCCGAAAAACTATACGGAAACGGGCATTTGAATGCAATGCAGATAGTAATGTTTCTCTGAAAAATGCTTTCATTATTCTATGCGTGCACGCTGCATCTGCGTTCCAACTCGCAGATACGCTCCTCATGCCTCTGCCCAATGAGGATGATTTCCATGCGATCCACTGTATCGCCAATGTTGCCTACCTGCACCTTCATGAGTGCAATATCGCCTTCGACACGATCCATGCGGTACGCGAGTACTGTGAATTTTTCGTCCAAGCCATCCATCCGCCTCTCCAAAGTAGCGTGCATGTCCTGCATCTTCTGCACTAATGCATGCTGCATCCCCTGCATATGCAGCAGCAGCACCTTTGGTGTTATCTCCTCATCAGTCATGGGCCAATGATCTTACAGAAGAAGATTGGGGGCTACAACCAGACAGAGATCATGCGTGCACACAAGGAGAACATGGCTTATAAAAACCGACTCTTGCGTTCTCTACGGATCGAGAACGAGTTACCGGTTCGCCAAATGCGCGAACGCCTTATTCGCCTGCGCCATACGCAGCACATCCTGCTTCTTCTTGAATGCCGCACCCTGGTCGGTGCTGGCATCCAGGAGCTCCATCGCGAGACGCTGGGCCATGGGCATGCCCTTGCGGGCGCGGGCGGCATCCAGCACCCACCGGACGGAGAGCGACTGTTGGCGTTTGGGACCGACTTCCACGGGAACCTGGTACACAGAACCTCCGACGCGTTTGGGGCGCACTTCTATCAGCGGTGTCACATTGAGGAGCGCCTTGCTGAAGACTTCCAGAGGCTGGTCTTTCGTCCGCGTCTTGATGACCTCCATGGCATCCCAGAAAATCCTGCGCGCCGTAGATTTCTTGCCGCCGACCATCATGCAGTTGATGAACTTCTCAATCGTCGGATCGGACCCCTGTGGAATGTACTGCTTGATAGGCTTTGCCATGCGGAAAAAAGGATTTGAGTACTAGGAAAATAAGGTTAGGCTTTCGGCTTCTTGGCACCGTAGCGGCTGCGGCCCTGCTTGCGACCCTGCACACCCTCCGTGTCCAGGATGCCGCGGACAATGTGGTAGCGCACGCCGGGAAGGTCTTTCACGCGGCCTCCGCGCACGAGCACGACGCTGTGCTCCTGCAGGTTGTGCCCCTCTCCCATGATGTACGCCTTGACCTCGTGGCCGTTCGTGAGGCGCACGCGGGCGATCTTTCGCAGAGCGGAGTTCGGTTTCTTGGGCGTCATGGTCGTCACCTTTATGCACACGCCGCGCTTGAACGGCGCGCCTTTCGACAGCGGCACGTTGCGCATCTTGAGCGCATTCCAAGTGTACTGGAGCGCGGGCGCCTTGGACTTCCTGCGCTTCTGCGTGCGGCCTTTGCGGATGAGTTGGCTGACTGTTGGCATGATGCTCGTGCGTATAGAAATGCATCCGCTGGGGGCACATTCGTCCCCTCACGCAGGCTCATTTCGAAAGAATCGTAAAGGGTTTGCAAAGAGGAGTAAAGCGAATTGAAGAAGTTTTCTTCCACTTATCTTCCCCAGCTTGGCAAGGGAGATGTGTTGCTTGTTTCAACTGCTCCTTCGAAATACCTACCGTACCTGGGAGGATAGACTACGACCTTGCCATCGACTGTCACTTGTTGTAATGCTTGATTGAGGCTCTCAAAGTAATACGCATTGTCCACTTCTCCCATGGTCATCCCTTCCGGCTTATGGTCAATGAACACATCTCCCGTGATCTCCAGGCCTCTGGGGAAACTGAATCCCGGCTTCGGTCTGTACCCTCCCCCCCTCCCCTGAGCAATGTATATGCTGCCGTCTACCTTCTTCAGAGTCTCCGGGAAGGAGAAAGACATGAAATTGTAGACGTACAGATTGCCACGTATCTCACGAATACCTTCTGGGAATAGCGGACTCGACAACTTGGCGGATGGCTTGTCTATGGTCATCACCCCATCCGTAATGCGCACACCAAATTTCTCCCTCCACTCTTTGTGGAATTCTTCGGTATTCAGCCGATCTATTGCTTGCTGTGCGAATGTCTGCGATGCGCGCGGCAAATCCGCATGATCGGCAATCGCAATCAGTCGTCTCCTGTCCTTTGCGGTTTCAGCTCTCTCTATCGCCTGAGACAATGCTTTTTGCTGCTGATCCTCTGGATGTACTGTGATCGTCCGGAGCAGCAATGAAGTATCATGATGGTCTTGCGCAAATGCATACGCCTCATCGAGCAACGGCTGCACATCCCGACCGAGCTCTCGCCGTATTGGAATGATGCTGAGGAGCGTATATATCCTGTCAGGACCCCTGTCATGCTCCAGCACCCAATTGAGGTACGCATTGCACTCAGCAGGACGTTCTTCCTTGAGTAATTCGGCACGCATCACCATGCGTGCGTAGCCCACATGTTCCTGCACTTTCGCCTGCTCGAGCATCGGAACGATACATTCTGGATGTCGCCTGAAGAAGGCGACGCTATCTTCGCGCGACACATAGTTGAATAACTTGTAGCGTACTGCGTCATCCGACAATCCGCTATAGAGCTCTTGCAAACGTTCTTCACTGAACTCATACGCCTTCGTGAGCTCATAGATGAGAAATTCCGGGTTCTCTCTCTGCAGCATCCGTTCCACCGCACCGACCAGATTTCCTGCACGGAGATTCCGTTCAATCGTCTCTACGAGCCCGGGCTCCTTTGCCCGTAGATGCTCTATTTTCCCCAGGAATACTCGGACAGAAGGATCAGTCATTTCTCTGGCTTCCTCTTCCGACGGCTGGGGACTACGACGTTTTCCCCGCAGAAACTCCTTTGCGATCTGCGCGAGTTCACGTATCAAATCCGATGCGTCCGCCGTCACCGGCTTCCCGTCAAATTTCCGTTTGCGCTCAACTTTCCCAGGCACATCTGCACCTACAAGCGACACGAAACCAATGTTCCATTTTCCTGCATCCTTCCCAAGACTTACGAGCATACCCAGCCCCCCCAGCTCTGTCAGATCCTCTTCTCGTTTGATCAGTATTACTCCCCTTGTTTCACTTACATGGAGATTTTGCCCTGCCAGAGCAGCACGAATCTTTCCGACGACATCCGCAATCATTCTCTTTTCCTCTTCTGTGAATTTTTCTGTTTCTGGCTTTGCCGCCGGCGGCTCGCCTGCAGGAACTTCTGGCATTGGCGCTGCACGATGCGTATCTATTGGCGCGACCGACTCTTCCACTGGCCTCTCTGCTGGAGGAAGCGCTTCGCCAGAGCGGGTTTCAAATTCATAAAGAATGAAACTCCCTTCCACGGGTATTGCGACTTCTCTCACGCTCCTAAGCCTTGATACCTGCTGCGGAGCAGCGCTCGTATGCCTCTCTGCGAATCCTGTCGTAGTTTCTACTCTGGCAGTGGAACCAATACCCTTTTGTTTGCGTACGTATTTTTCCGCATGCATTTTGGCGATTGTTTCATTGTTACGAGAGCCTACTCGCCCCGCAACAGCGCTTTTCCTCAGTGCTACGTGAATTGTCCTGCCTGCATCTGGGCTGGAAATAATCCGTAGAGGATGTTCCTTCGGCACTCGTTCTGCCGACCAGACGTCTGGCGGAGGAGCTTCTGGCGTTGGCGCTGCAGGAGCTGCCTCAGGCCTTGGTGCCACTGCTCTGGAGCTTGGTGTGCTCGCCGGTGCTGCGGCTGTGCCCTCTGCCCTCTCCCCGGCATCAGAACTGGAAATCGTCGTGTCGCCATCTATTGCAGCACCACCCCGCGTACGTGCCGGTGCGGGAGGGGGTGCATCTGCAACCGATGCTGCCGTGGTTGCAGTAGCCCGCTGCGACGCAGGAGTCGACGCTGTCACGGGTATATCCTCTGCTGCCGATGCCTCCTCCTCCACTGCAGGAATATCCACCACCTGATACCCAGGAACGTACCTCTGCCATTCCTTCTGCACCCCGGGCCGCTGCACCCCCGCCCGCATCCGCCTCTCCTCCACCGGCGTTACGCTGCGAATCTCCTGCCCGTCCACCACAACCTTCTTCCCTGCGGGAATCTTCTTCCTGTCGACATAGACATGCACCACTCCCCTTCCCCGCTCGATGCGAATCCCGCTCGCCTCCAATGATGCATCTTCCGCTGTATTCGCGGATGCGCTGCGTGCCTGTTCCAAACGTCCGTAGCGCTGCGTGGAGTAGTACTGCTGGTTGGCGGGGCGGACGATGACGCGACCGGACGGAAGCGTGATAGCCAGGCTGTTTGCCCGCGAACCTGCCGAGAGCGTCACATCTTCAATGAAGGACGATTCCGGTACCGTGACTTTCGCCTCCGCCTCTTGCGGCTCCCTCGCCATGGCAACCATCTCCGGTTCGGATTCGGGCTCCCCGCCAACGAGCGCCGCGAGCGCCTGCTTCTTCGCCTCCCACTTCCGTTGCTCCATCGCGACCCGCGCAATCGGTTCCAGTGAGCCGAGACCGTTCAGTGCCGCGTACCCGCCGCTCCCGTCGCGCACCTCCCAGTACATGGACTTCGATTCCCTGGAGTAGCGCGTCCGGAATGCGTCGATGTCGGGAATCCCGACCGATCGTGCGAGATCGCGCATCTGCTCCAGCTCGCTCTCTGCACCGGGCTCGATGGTGAAGTTGGATGCCGGTATCTCCGCGAGCTCCCTGCGCGTCAGGTGACCCGCCGCCCGGATGTTCCCCCGCTTGCCCTTCACCTCCCTGATGAGAGCGAGGTAGCGGTCAAGGTCGAACTGTCGGAACCTGTCGCTCCAGTCATCCATTTCCTGCGCAACGTGCTCCTCGTGCACCTGCCGCGCACGGTCCTCGGATACGGATGCGCGCTCCCGCCGCCGCGACGCGCCGTCGACGACGTTGTCGGGCGTTTCCGCCCGCTCCGGCTGCGCCTCGGGAAATCCCGGCCCATGGAATAGGTCGCCCATGCTCATGGATGTTCCGTGGGATGCTGTAATAACCGCTCAACCGCCTCCACATCCTTCGTCTGCTCGGTACGCTCGCGTTGCGCCGCCTTGCTCCTCCGCTGCTGCTTGACCTCGCGCGCCTCCTCGAAGAGGTGCGCGTCAAATGCGGCGAGTGCCGCATCGAAGGCCGCAAAGGCTTCTTCGTACCTCTGCAGTCTCGCCGTGCGCGCACCTTCCTCCTCACCGACATACTTCTCCGACAATCCGCGGAGCGCCTCGGTCATGAGATCTGGTTCAATCTTGCTCATGATCGCATCGTAGAGCCATGCGGCATCCAGTCGGCTCCCCGCTGCATCCTGCGCTGCTGATTTCTGTATCATTTGAATATATTATACCATATTTTTTTACTCTTGAATACATCTGTGAAGATGAGGCGAACGAAGACCGGAGAGACCAAAGAGACCAAGGAGTGCAACAATTCCTTGGTCTCTCGCAGTGTCACTGGCACCTCTCTCTACTCCCTCTCCTTCTCCTTCTCTTTCTCCCCCTTCTCCCCCAGGAATCGCTCGCGGTACACGGATCCCGTGGGAATGAGGCGTCCGATGATGACGTTCTCCTTGAGCCCCTGCAACGTATCGACGCGGCGGGTGACCGATGCTTCCACCAGCACGCGGATCGTCTCCTGGAAGGAGGCTCCCGCGAGCCAGGAATCAGTCGCCAATGCCGCGCGCGTGATGCCGAGGAGCAACTGTTCGTACGTCGCGGGCTTCTTGTTCTTCTTCTTGGTAAGCAGCCTGTTCTGGTACAGCACCTCGCCAACATCCACTGTCTCTCCCGGAATCAGATCCGTACTGCCCGCATCGATGATGCGCACTTTGGAGAACATCTTGCGAACAATGATTTCCAGGTGCTTATCATTGATAGTCTGCCCCTGTGAAGCGTAGATGCTCGTCACTTCGGAACAGACGTACCGCTGCACGTCATAGGCGCCTTTCTTCTCCAGGAAATCCTGCAGATTGTAGTGGCCCGCATTGATCGCCTGCCCCACCTCCACCATCTGCCCCGTGCGCACCAGCAGCGTTTCGCGTCCGGCGAACTCGTACATGCGCTCCTGAATCTCCGCATGTTTGACGACAATGACGCCGTCTTCCGTAGAAGCAACCTTTCCCGAAAGCTTGGCCTTGAGCGTGGATTTGTCGAGCACCGACTTCGCCAGGATCGCGCGCTCCTTCACCTTGTCCCCCTTCTTGACCACGATCTCGAATCCAGCGGGGAGACGGTAGGTATCCTCTCCTAATTCCTGCGCGAGCACATGCACGAATGCCTTGCCCTCCTTGTGCGACACCTTCACCTTCCCCTTGATATCCGAGAGAACGGCAGGCGTGCGGGGTGAGCGCGCTTCGAAGAGTTCTTCCACACGGGTGAGACCCTGCGTGATATCGGATCCTTCCGCGACTCCTCCCATGTGGAACGTACGCATTGTGAGCTGCGTTCCCGGTTCGCCGATGGACTGGGCAGCAATGATGCCGACCGGCGTGCCGACCTGCACCGTCCTGTTGTCCCCCAGGTCGCGGCCGTAGCAGCGCACGCAGACTCCGCGGCGCGTGCGACACGTCATGATGGAACGAACCGGCACTTCCTCCACCTTCAGTTCTTCGATCTTCTGCAGGAGCTCCGGACCGATCTCATCGTTGCGCTTCGCAATCGTCTTGCCGTTCACCTTGAGATCCGCAGCGAGCGTCCGCCCGAAGATACGGTGTTCGAACCGCTCTCCAATCTCGGCAGAATCGGCTCTGGTCACCAGGTGCACCTCGTCGGAACCGCAATCTTCCTCGCGGACGAGGATGTCCTGCACCGCATCAACCAGGCGGCGTGTCAGGTAGCCTGCTTCCGCCGTCTTGAGCGCCGTATCGGACTTTCCTTTGCGTCCTCCGTGCGTGGCGATGAAGTACTCGAGCACAGAGAACCCTCCCTTGAGGTTGGACTGGATCGGCAGTTCGATGGTGCGGCCCGACGGGTTGGCCACGAGCCCTTTCATACCGGCGAGCTGCGTGACCTGCCCCCAGTTTCCTCGTGCGCCGGAATCAATCACGTACACGATATCGTTCTCCTCCTGCTTGTTGAAGTTTACGATCATCGCCTGGGACACGTCGTTCTTCGCCTGGGACCAGATGCGGATGTTGTGGATGTACCGCTCATCCGCCGTCATGAGCCCCTTCCAGTAGTAGTTGTTGATGGAACGCACCTGCTCATTCGCCTCCTCGATGATCTTCTCGCGTTCAACAGGAATGAGGATATCCTCCGCCGCAATGGAGACGCCGGAACGCGTCGCGTACTCGAACCCGATGTCTTTGATGCGGTCCGCGAGCGCGACCGTGGGCGCGGTTCCCAGCTCGTTGAGCGTGCGTGAAATGAGAGCAGAGAGCGCCTTCTTGCGCATCGTCTCATTCATGAACCCGAGTTCTTTGGGCAGTATTTCATTGAAGAGGAGACGCCCAACCGACGTCTCGATGATCTCCTTCTCCCCCTTCTCCTTCTCGATACGCACTTTCACCTTCGCCTGCAGGTCCACCATGCCGTACTCGTGCGCGAGGATCGCTTCGTCCGGCGTAGCAAAGACCATTCCCTCCCCCTTCTTGCCTGCGTGGATCTGAGTAAGGTAGTAGCACCCGAGCACCATGTCCTGGGACGGGTTGATGACCGGTTCGCCCGCGGAGGGTTTGAGCACGTTCGTCGCTGCGCTCATGAGCTCGCGCGCTTCGCGCTGCGCACGCTCGGAGAGCGGCACGTGCACCGCCATCTGGTCTCCGTCGAAGTCCGCGTTGAACGCGGCGCACACGAGCGGGTGCAGCTGGATGGCAAGGCCTTCGATCAGCTTGGGCTTGAACGCCTGGATACCCAAACGATGGAGCGTCGGAGCGCGGTTGAGGAGCACGTACTTGTCCTGGATGACTTCCTCCAGAATGTCCCATACTTCGCGACCGCCGTCCTGAATGAGGCGTTCCGCGCCCTTCACGTTGTGCGCGAGCTCGTCGCGGATCAGGTGCCCGATGACGAACGGCTTGAAGAGCTTCATTGCCATTCCTTTGGGCAGACCGCACTGGAACAATTTGAGGTCCGGGCCCACGACGATCACGCTGCGACCGGAGTAGTCCACGCGCTTTCCGAGGAGGTTCTGGCGGAACCGGCCCTGCTTGCCTTTGAGCATGTCCGAGAGGCTCCGGAGCTTCCTGCGGTCGCCCGCAGTGAAGAGCGCCTTGCCGGCGCGGGCGGAGTTGTTGAGCAGCGTATCGACCGCCTCCTGCAGCATGCGTTTCTCGTTGCGGCAGATCACCTCCGGCGCGCCGATGCTCATGAGCTTCTTCAAACGGTTGTTGCGGTTGATCACGCGGCGGTACAGGTCGTTTAAGTCCGACGCGGCGAACCGCCCTCCGTCGAGCTGCACCATCGGGCGCAGGTCCGGCGGAATGAGCTGCAGGCGGGTGAGGATCATCCACTCGGGGTTGATCCCGGCCTTGATGAGACCGCTGACCAGCTTGATGCGCTTCATGATCTTCTTGAGCTTCTGACCAGTAGACTGCTCGCGATCCTTGTGGAGCTGATCGATCATCTCCTCCAGATTGATGTTCGTGATGATCTCCTTGAGGGATTCCGCTCCCGTTCCGGCACGGAACACATGCCCGAACTTCATGTTCATCTCACGGAACTTGAGTTCGGAGAGCACAGTCGCAATCCCCAGATTCTGCAGGTCATCCAGGGCATCCTTGTGGTTGTCCTTGATGAGCGTGAGCTTGTTTGCGTACTCAGTATCGAGCGCATCCATCTGCGCTTTGGTCGCCTTGCTCTCCGCAAGCTGCTTCTTGGCATCTTCGTACTCCTTCTTCATCTGCTTCTTGCGCTGGTCCATGGATGCATTGAGCTCCTTCTCCGCCTCCTGCTTGGCCTCCTTATCCACGCTGATCACGATGTACGCAGCGAAGTAGACGATCTGCTCGAGCGTCTTGATCGGCAGATCCAGCAGCAGTCCGATACGCGAAGGTGTAGAACGCAAAAACCAGATGTGCGTCACGGGAACCGCCAGGTTGATGTGTCCCATGCGTTCCCGGCGCACGATGCTGCGCGTCACCTCCACGCCGCACTTCTCGCAGACGACACCTGCGTAGCGCACTCCTTTGTACTTGCCGCAGAAACACTGGAAGTTCTTGGTCGGCCCGAAGATGCGCTCGCAGAAGAGCCCGTCCGGCTCGGCGCGCTGCGTGCGGTAGTTGACCGTCTCCGGTTTGGTCACTTCGCCGCGGGACCACGCGAGGACATCCTCGGGGCTTGCGACTGCGAGAGCGACCGCATCGAAGCTATCGGTTGCGGAGGTCTTCTTCTTATCGTGGAAGGGGGACATGGGGATAGGGATTAGGGGATAGGGATTAGGGATCAGAGTGCCAAAACTGCACATACCAAAGCCCGCCGCCCTGCCGCCCGGTCGTCTAACCCGGAGCAAGGACGTCGGTGGTTTCTTGAGGATTTTACGCAGGTAGAAACGGATTGCAAGAAAATTTTTGGAGATTCATGCATTCCACCCTGCCACCCAAAGCCCCGCACCATCAGGTGCAGGGTCATATGTTTTCATTCCTCTAAGAGCCTATTGAGCCTTTTCTGTAGCGTTGGCGCATTATGATTCTTGACATCTTCCATATCGATCGTCATTTCTTTTGTACCATGATCTACATCAGAAACTACGCTTACTCTTACCGTATATCCTTCAGGGATAGTCACGGCTTTCAGAGCACGTAATGTCGCTGTAGCATTTGCCCTATCCTGCATTGTATCTAGAAGTGAGACAGCAACAGAAACTCTCTCTATGCCTTTTGCTGTGTCCACGATTGATTGAACTTCTGGAGCAGCGGCAGCAGTGGCATCCAGGCTTTTCTGCAGCGTTGGCGCATCATGATTCTTGACATCTGCCATATCGATCGTCATTTCTTTTCCATTATGATCTACATCAGAAACTATGCTTACTCTTACCGTATATCCTTCAGGGATAGTCACTGCTTTCAGAGCACGTAATGTCGCTGTAGCATTTTCCCTATCCTGCATTGTATCTAGAAATTCGCCAGCAACAGAAACTCTCTCCATACCTTTTACTGTATCTATGATTGATTGAACTGCTCGAGCAGCAGAGGATTCTTTCGGCTTCTTTGCAGTCTTGGGAGCAGAAACAGGAGCAGCTTTCGGCTTCTTTGCAGCCTTGGGAGTAGTCTTCCGATCGCGTTCAGGTACTTCCTCTAATGGGGTGGCTGCCGTCCCTTCTATCTTCGGAGCAAGTGCAACACTGCCTTTTGTTTGCTCCGGCGCAGCTTCCACTGATTTGTCGCCCCCTTTCAAACTATCAATAAGACCTGAAACAGTGCCAACGATTTTTTCTGGCGCTTTGGAAGCTTCTGAGATTCCTGATCCGACTACTTTCGCACCCTTCTGGATAGCATCTTCTACAGCCGGTGATACTGCCGGCGCCGCTGCAGGCGCCAATTCTGCAATTCTCTTGTCCGCAGCATTCTTGCTGCGTACGAGTGATGCGAGAGCATCATCCAGTTTCCCCCTGTCGATCCCCTCCTGATCCGCCAGGGGGAGGAACCGATCGTACTCCTCCTGGATGTACTCTCTGGTTCGGATGAGCTGTTCACGGGAGTAGTTGTCCAGATTCGTTTCGATATCCTCTGCCACGGCATACGCAACACCTTCCACGCCCTCCAGTGTGGGCTGTAAAAGCTGTACTTCCGGCGCCGCTGCGGGTACGACCTCCTCTACGGACTTCCCTGTGTTCGGATCTATGAGTACCGGTCCTTCGGGTTTCGGCGCGGCCTCGGGGGCAGGGGCAGGAACTGCAGACGCTCCTCTTGCTCTGTTTTCCTTTTTGAACGCACGTAATTCCTCCAAACGCGCCTTCGCAGCTGCAATACCTTGTGGCAAATCTTCTTCAAGACGAACACGACCTTCTGTTTCATCGTTAAACCGCGTACGAATCGCTTCTCCTTCAGCTTCTGCAACGGTGATGTACTTCCTGTACGCATTGATTGCTCTTTGCAGGTTCCCGCCTTGGTAGCCCTTTACCTCACAAGCAGCATCACGATCTTTTGCAGCCTGTAACGCAGCTTCTGTTTCCTCCTTATACATTTCGTACGTTTGCTCCGGCGCAGCTTCCACTGATTTGTCGCCCCCTTTCAAACTATCAATAAGACCTGAAACAGTGCCAACGATTTTTTCTGGCGCTTTGGAAGCTTCTGAGATTCCTGATCCGACTACTGTCGCACCCTTCTTGATAGCATCTTCTACAGCCGGTGATACTGCCGGCGCTGCCTCGGGGGCTTCCCCTACTACGGACTTCTCTGGCACCACTTCCGGCGCGGATTTGGATGCTGCGACAGCAGGTTGCTCTGCCTGCTCCATACCGATGTACCCTCTCTCCGGATCGTACCCGCGGATCTGCACGACCAGGCTCGCGCCCCTGTCCTCACATTGAATGTTGTGCTCCGGCAGGTTCGCGCAATCAATGATCCGCTGTTTGTCTCCTTTCCCCTTATCCCAATCAATTGATCCTTGTTCCGGAGTGATAACAACCCCCTCCCCTTCCACGTACTCCAAGACAACATGAAAAGGAGGTTGCAGCACTTTTGCCCTCTCCTGAATATTGCGCGCCCATGCGCGCAGCACCATCGCCCTTGCTTCCCCCCCAGTCCTCACGGCATCGAGTCGCATTCCCCTCTTCATCGGCTCTCTCAGTGCCTCTCTCGCTCTCTCGATCCGCGCGTTCATCTGCTCGCGCAGTGCTTTCTTCTGCTCGGGGGCCTTCCCCTCGCGCTCTTGATTGAGCTCACCGTACTCCTTGCCGAGCTGCTTCACTTCCTTCTTCCAACCACCCGCGCGCGTCACCATATGGATCAGCCGCGCCTCTCCACTAGAATGGAGGGGGGAAACCCGGGAAGTTGTGTGTGTGTTTTCCATGATAGAAGAATTGGAATGATTACATGTTGGAAATTTCTTCGTCGACCTGTTGTATCTTCTCGCTCTCTGCAACAGTTTCTGTTGCCTCCTCAATCTTCAATGCCTTCCTGCGGGCCTGGCGGTTCTGCTCGTTTAAATCTTCCGCCAGCTCGCTGACCATCGCCTCGTATCCATCGAGTGCTTTCTCGTACCTTGCCTCACGGGCGGCTTTGTCCTTAGGAGACTCGCCCGCGTACTTCGCATCGAGCGTATCGATATTCTCATCCAGCAAATCCGGTTCATGCTCGAGCATGTACTCGGCGTAGAGCGCGTCGGCGACGGCAGAGCTGCTGCCTTCCTGGAAGAGATCATTTTGTGCGTTTTCCATAGGAGTGATGTGGAATGTGTATTGTTTCTATGAGAATTATACCAAAATTCACATGAGAAGTCTACATCGCACCTCCGCTGCCCCGCTCCATATCCTCCCATTCATTCAGGCGATCGGAAACTGCCTGCTCCAAATCCCGGCGCTGTCCCTCCAGGCGCTCCAGCCTGGAAGCGATCACCTGGTGCTCCTGCCTGCGCAAACTGTGATCGATTTCCCGCTGCGCACGCTCCTCGCTCCCTTCCGGGAGCGCAGCGATCTGCTGCTCCATGACGCTGAGCTTCTCCTGCACCCGTTTCTCCGTCTGTTCGAAACGATGGAAGAACTCTGCGCGGGACTCAGTCGGCGCTTCCTGCTGCTGCGGCATCTTCTCCGGATTGGTGCGGGAGAGAAGGCGGTGCTCTGTGGCGGAATGGATGAATTTCATAGCTGCGTGGGAGAATTACGTGCGCGCGTTGGCGGAAGAAGCTTGTAGATCACTCAGGCATTTGGCGCTGGTTTCGAATTCTTTGACCGCCCGGGCGAGATCCTCATCCAGATGGTCGAGCTCGAGGAGCGCCTTCGCCTCCTCTTCGTACGTCGCCTCTATCGCCCGATTCATCTCCTTCAGCTGCCGCAGGAGTTCTTCGCGGTCGTCTTCGCCCAAATCCTGCGCGATGACGAGGGCGCGCTTCACCTCTTCGGGCGGCAAGCCCGTGAGGCGTTCAATGCCTGTATGGAAGGCTGTCATATCCATCGTTTTTTGTTTCTTTTCTGTAGTATTATATCATTTTATTTAAATTTTTACAACTCCAGAAAAAAGGGGGACTAGACCAGAAGTGAGTTGGTTTTCCGTGTGAGGAGGGCAGAAAGAACGGAGACACGGGTCTCAAATGTGCGAATATTGTACCGAAACATTACTTCGGAAAGAAATTGCGGCAATGAGGAACGGGGAAAGCCAATGGGTCGCCCTGAAGCCTGACCGCCGGACAGTCATCGCCGCAGGCGCATCCCTCGCGGTGGTCCGCCGTGATGCAGAACGGAAAGGCGCCAAGCAGCCGATCCTCATCCGCCTGCCGAAACGGATTCTCAGTTTCGTAGGTCCGGCACCTTTTCGGCGCGTATGAAGTTCCCCTACGCTAGGTTCGGCAGCTACTACATGCCGGTCATTCCCGTCACACTCGTCTACGGCGACCATTGCCTGGTTACCGAGGCCCTCGTAGACTCCGGTGCCGCGAGTAACATCTTTGACGCGCAGTTCGCCCATGCGCTGGGCATTCCTGACCTCGAAAGCGGATCCACCATGCAATTCGAAGGCGTTTCCGGCCACGTCCTCGTCGGCTATCAGCACACTTTCACTCTCGAAATAGGCGGCAATCGCATCACCGATATTCCAATCGCCTTCTCCGCCGAGATGCCCGACAACGCAGTCAACATTCTCGGTCAGCGAGGATTCTTCGACCACTGGCCCGTCAAGTTTACCTACGCAAAAAAAGAAATCGAACTGATGGCCTCTCCCCGCCTTTGACCGCTCTCCCCCTCGGCGACTCACTGCCGATGATTTACCAGGATATCCTCCGCAAGGCTGTCGAGCAATGTGCTTGATCCGCTGCCTCTTCCTTGCCGAGCCAAGCCTCTTATGGTCTGGTGTGCTTGGCTGCGCGCAAAGGCTTGTTGTATCTCATAATGTCCTTTATGCTATAGTTATCCCCGCCTTTCCTGTTTTCGGTTGTTCGATCGCCACATCGCCATCTTCGCGCCTTCCCGTCAAGGTACGCTCCCTGCGTCCAACAACCTCCCACCCCTTATTACCAAGGCGGGCGAACGCGCGACGTGCCGGTTCTTGGAGTTCTTCACAGTCACCATCCGAAATCGCAACACGCGTGAAGCCTATGCCCGGGCCGTCTGGCGCTTCTTCACTTGGTGCGACGACCGAGGGCTCACGCTCTCCCATGTCGAGCCCATGCTCGTTTCCCTTTATATCGAAGAACTTGCCGGCGTTGTGTCGGCGCCGACGGTCAAGCAACACTTGGCCGCCATTCGGATGCTCTTCGACTGGCTCGTCACGGGCCAGATTCTGCCGATGAATCCTGCTGCCTCGGTCCGCGGCCCCAAGCACGTTGTCAAGCGAGGCAAGACGCCCGTGCTCATTGCCGAGGAGGCGCGCCAACTGCTCGACGCGATCGACCCATCGGCCATTGCCGGGCTCCGGGACCGGGCGATTCTCTCCGTCATGATCTACAGCTTCGCCCGCGTTGGCGCCGTCGTTGCCATGAACGTGGACGATTTTACCCCGCGAGGAAGGAGGATGTGGTTCCGGCTCCATGAGAAGGGGGGCAAGTATCACGAGGTGCCGGCGCACCATAGCGCCGAGGAGTACGTGGACGCCTATTTGCGGTCAGCCCGTCTGGAAGCCGAACGGAAGGCGCCGCTCTTCCGCACGCTCGACCGCCGCCGCCGGTTGACCGGCCGCCGCATGCAGCGCGAGGAGGTGCTCGCCATGGTCAAGAGGCGGGCGCGGCAAGCGGGCCTCTCCACGGCTGTCTGCTGTCATACCTTCCGTGCTACCGGCATCACGGCTTACCTGGCCAACGGAGGCACGCTGGAGAATGCCCAGCGCATCGCCGCCCACGAGAGCCCGCGAACCACCAGCCTCTATGACCGGACGGGGGACGAGGTGAGCCTGGACGAGATCGAGAGGATTCTCATTTGAGCATCTCGGCCT
>JAQVVD010000024.1 GCA_028699155.1 Candidatus Peribacteraceae bacterium
ATTCCTTCGCACAAGTTTTCTCTGTATTTGAAGGAGTGTGAATTCCGGTTTAATCATCGGAACGAAAATCTGTATACTGTTCTTCTGTTAGTCCTCAAAAAATTCTAGTTTCCTAGGGGAGAGCCTATATTTTTATTTTTTTGATTTGCGATAACATTCTAATCAATGAAAGATTTCCCCATTCTTGTAATTATTGGTTTAGTGTTTCTCAGTCTCTTTGCTGGTTGGAGGATCGTGGAGTGGTTGGCGACTTGGCTATTTTAAATAGATGGTTTCTCTCCTGAGAGAGTTAAAAATCCAAGTGCAGCGGAGAAAGCTGTTCCGCACCTGGATTTTTCCGTCAAGTTCGTACCGCGCCTTCTTTTTGTAGTACACTCTGCCTACATTCATGCTCCCCAAAGCATACGATCCAAAGGCAGTCGAGGATGGCATCTATGCGATGTGGGAACAGAGCGGTGCATTCAAAGCGGATACCGCGAGCAAGAAAGAACCGTTCACCATCAGTATGCCGCCGCCCAATGCTACAGGGCAGCTGCATTTGGGCCATGCGGTCATGCTTGCACTGGAGGACATCTTCATCCGCTTCGCGCGCATGCAGGGCAAGGAGGCCCTCTGGGTGCCCGGTACGGACCACGCTGCGATCGCGACGGAGAGCGTGGTGATCAAGAAGATCCAACAGGAGGAGAAGATCCCGGACCCGCGCGCCAAGCTCGGTCGCGAGGAGCTCATCCGCCGCATCGCGGATTTCGTGGGCAAAAGCCAGGATACCATCCGTTCCCAGATCAGGAAGATGGGCGCCAGCTGCGACTGGTCGCGCGAGCGGTACACGTTCGATCCGGCGCTCAACCGCTGCGTGAACGAAGTATTTGTGAAGATGTACAAAGACGGGCTCATCTACCGCGGGCACCGCATCGTGAACTGGGATCCCAAGATGCAGACCACCGTTGCGGATGACGAGATCGAGTACGTGGAGGAGACCGTGCCGTTCTACACGTTCCAGTACGGGCCGTTCCAGATCAGTACCGCCCGTCCGGAAACGAAATTCGGCGATAAGTACGTCGTAGTCCATCCCGACGACAAGCGGTACAAGCAGTACAAGGATGGCGAACAGTTCGAGTGTGAGTGGATTGGCGGCAAGATCAAAGCCACGATCATCAAAGATAAGGTGATTGATATGGAATTCGGTACGGGATGCATGACGATTACTCCCTGGCACGACCCGGTCGACTTCGACCTCGCGGAGCGCCACAAACTCGATAAAGAGCAGATCATCGACTTCGAGGGCAAGCTCCTCCCCATCGCGGGGGAGTTTGCCGGCATGTCGATCGAGGAAGCGCGGCCCAAGATCGTGGAGAAGCTCAAAGAGAAAGGATTATTTGTAAAAATAGAGGAGAACTACGTGCACCGCGTCGCCGTGAGCTATCGCGGCAAAGGCAAGATCGAGCCGCAGATCAAGGAGCAGTGGTTCATCGATGTGAACAAGCCCGTGGTTCCATGGAAAAAGAAAAACATGAGCCTCAAGGAAGTGATGCAGGATGTGATCCGCAGCAAAGAAATAGAGATCATTCCGGACCGGTTTGAAAAGGTGTACTTCCACTGGATCGATAACCTGCGTGACTGGTGCATCAGCCGCCAGATCTGGTGGGGGCATCGGGTGCCTGTGTACTATTGTAAAAAATGTACTGAGATTGTGAACGGTAAGGAAGTTCCTATGCGTTTGCTTTACATAGGTTCCGAGCCGTTTGAAGTACACGAAGCTTGTGGTTCGCCGGTTACGCAAGATCCCGATACGCTCGATACGTGGTTCTCTTCAGGACTCTGGACATGGAGCACGCTCATCGATCCCGCGCTCACGGAGGATTACTCCCTGGACCTCCCGGATTTGCTCAAGAAGAGTCCCGATTACCAAAAGTTCCATCCAACCACCGTGATGGAAACGGGGTACGACATCCTCTTCTTCTGGGTGGCGCGCATGATCCTGATGACGACGTACGCAACCGGGCAGATTCCTTTCAAAAAGGTCTATCTGCACGGTCTCATCCGCACCCGTGACGGTGCGAAGATGAGCAAATCGCATCCCGAAACGTGCATCGATCCGCTGGAAATCATCCCCAAGTACGGTGCCGACGCGCTGCGTCTCTCCATGATCGTCGGGCAGAGCCCGGGTAACGATTCACGTTTGTTTGAAGAGAAGATTGGGGGGTACAGGAACTTCGTGAACAAGCTCTGGAATGCGTCGCGCTTCGTGCTCATACAATGCGAAGAAGCAGGCTTGCAGCCAAATGAAAAATTGAAAATTGAAAATGAAAAATTATCTTTGGCTGACAAAGCTTTGCTTTCTGCTTTGCAGGATCTCATTACCGATGTGACGGAAGGGTTGGAGACATATCGCTTAAGCGAAGTAGGTGAGCGGCTCTACAGCTTTGTGTGGGATTACTTCTGCGATTGGTACCTGGAGCTTTCCAAGGGCGAGGCAAATCCACAGGTGCTCATCCATGCGCTCAGGACAATGCTTCAGCTCCTGCATCCCTACTGTCCGTTCGTCACCGAGGAGTTGTGGAAATCCGTTGCTCCGAGAGGAGCCACATTGCTTATCAAGGGCGTATGGCCTCAGGCGGATGATTCACCGAAGAACCAAGGTGCTTTTGACCAATTACAGGTGGTTATTGATGTCATCACTGCACTCCGTTCCATTCGTGCAGAACAGGGTGTAGACCAGGGCAAGAAGATCGAAGCAATCATCCATACCAAAGAACATGTAAAAGTTCTGGAATCTCAGCGTGGACACATTGAACGCATGGGGCGGCTTGAGAAACTGACGATTGATGCGAAATCCGCCAAACACAAGAATGCCGCGAGCGTTTTCCTCAAAGGCGTAGAGGTCCATATTCCGCTCGAAGGGATGATTGATATGAAAGCGGAGAAGCAGAAGCTTACGAAAGAACAGGAGAATCTGCGCGGGTTTCTGGCGGGGGTCGAGAAGAAGCTCAGTAACGAGCAATTCATCGCGAATGCAGCGGCGGAGGTTGTCGCAAAAGAGAAGCAGAAGCTCGCCGATGCCCAGGAGAAGCTGAGGAAGGTGGAGGAACGCCTCAAGTTGCTCTCGTAATTCCGTATGAAGCTCTCACTCGTCATTCCCGTCTACAACGAAGAGGCGTACATCGGTGCGTGCCTGGAGAGTGTGATGCGGCAGACCGAGAAGCCGGATGAAATCATCGTTGTTGATAACAACTCAATTGATCGTACGGTGGAAATCGTCTCTCGCTATCCCGTACGCATTCTCCAAGAAGAGCAGCAGGGGATGATCCCTGCGCGCAATGCCGGGTTCAATGCTGCGCAGTACGATATCATTGCGCGTTGCGATGCGGATGACGTGCTCCCCGGGGACTGGGTTGCCCGCATCAAGCGCAATTTTACGGAGCTCAACATCGATGCGCTCTGCGGACCGCTCATCTACAGCGATCTGCCTATGAAGACTGCCATTATTCCGAATCTCTATCTCGATACCATGAAGGTGCTGCAGTTTGGCAATGAAACGATGGTCGGTCCGAATATGGCGCTCACCAAGCGCATGTGGGAGAAGGTTCGCAATAGAGTGTGTTTGGATGATACGCGCGTGCATGAAGACATCGATCTCGGCATGAAAATCATTCAGGCAGGAGGAACGATCTATCGCGATAGGCAACTCATTGTCCGTTCTTCCGCCCGGCGCATGAAGAAACGGCCGCTTTCCTTCTTCGTTGAGTATCCGTGGCGGTTCGTGAAGACATTCGTGAATCACTTGTTTCACAAGTAGAAATCAGAAGACAGAAATCAGAGATCAGAGGCCAGTATACTGTTTTCTGATCTCTGTTCTCTGCTCTCTTTTTTCAGTACTTCCTGATCACTCCCCGCACGACTCCTGCCACCTGCAGTTCTTCCAGCGCGTACATGTCCGGATACTGCGGGTTCTCCGCCTGCAGGTAGAACTTGCCTTTGTCTTTCTTGAGGCGCTTCAGCGTGAATTCTCCGTCCAGAACTCCGACGACGATCTCGCCGGTCTTCGGTTCTGCTTTGCGGTCTACGATGACCAAATCTCCTTCCTGTATGCCTGCTTCGATCATGCTGTCTCCCCGCACCCGCAGGAGGAAGACTGCACCCCTGCTACGCTGAGGAATGATGTATTCCTCGAGATTGAGTATCTCTTCCGCCTGTTCCTCCGCGGCGCTGGCAAAGCCGGCGGAGATCGGCCCGAAGAGCGGGAGCATCATCGGTTGGGGCATCGCTTCCTGCGCAGATTGCTCAATGATTTTAATGCGGCCCTTGGGGTCCTTTTCTAACTGTTTCTCGCGCACGAGTGCGTTTACCACTTTCGCGATGGCATTCTTGCTGCTCACGCCGAATGCCAACGCCAGGTCCGCGAGCGACGGGGAGTAGCCGCGTTTGTGCTGGAATTCCACAATGTAATTGAGGACGGTACGCTGGTGTGGTGTAAGCATCATAGAGCGGGTGGGAACGGTTCGGTTTCTCCTGCATCTCTGCTTCGCAAGGTTCGCAGGATGCTGAAGGAGGACAAGCGTTCACCATAGTAGGTGTACGAATGTCCACAGTCAACTTCCATCCTCTTCGTTTTGTTTTCTGGTTGCTGTTTTCCGTCCCGGGATTCTCCGTGTTATTCGGCCAGCAGTTCCCCCGGGCTCGGCGCTTCCTGAGCGGATTCCACTTCGATCAAATCCAAATCCTTCAATTTGCAGAGTTCGATGTAGGTCAGTGTCCAGACGCTCTGCCGGAACACTTCCAGATAGGCGAAGAAGTAGCTGGCGAAGAAGATGATCACGATCCCCAAGAGCGCGCCGATGGAGTAGCTGATTACCGGCGGCATCAGGAAGGCGAGGGAGAACCCGATGCCGATCACGATGCCCGGAACCAGAATGACCATGAACATGTTCGCGATGATGCGCAGCATGATGAAGAGCAGGAGGAGCATGAGGAATACGATGTGTCCCAGGTGGCTGATGACCAGCTTGCAACTCCTGCTGACAGAGCGTTTGATTCCCTCCTTCCGGATGACCACGGCTTCCTCCGAGAAGATCCAGAAGAATTCCAGGATGTTAGAGAAGAGCCAGATGGCAAGGACGATTCCCACTCCCCAGAAGCCGGCTGCTCCTCCGTATCGCAGCGAAAGAGAGGAGAGCGTAATCGCCGTGGTGAGTCCGCTGATGACGAGCATCTCGTGGATGGCAAACAGCGGGAAGAAGTTGTAGACCGCCAGCACCAGACCTCCCTTCACCTCCTCCTTCTGGTAGGATTTCGCGGCGAGACCGATGATTGCGCCCTTGGCGAAGTGCGGGAAGAGCCACTCTACTAAGATGAGCAGGGTGAAGAAGATGATGATGCTGACCGCGAGCCAGCGAGGCAGATGCTCCAGGAGTGCCGTTTCGAACTTGAAGAACCCAATGGGATCATCCAGAATAAAGTACGAGTAGAGCAGCCAGGCCTGGTAGGCGAAGAGCTTCGCATTCAGCATGGTTTCCAGGAATGCGGAGGCGAATCCCCACCTGCGGAGCAGCGATTCTTTCGTGGTAATGTCCCAGGCCTTCGCGACGATTTCGCGCGGAGTCATTGCAGGTTTTGGAGGAGGTCCTGGAGGGGGGTGAACTCGTAGTCTGTTCCGAGAATGATGGTCAGTCTGGTTCGTTGTGAGGCTGGCAAATCAACCGGGAGCGGAGCGACGGGGATATCGAGCAGGAGGGAGAAGAAGCCGGCAAGGGCGGCGTCTGCTTCATTGTTGTACGAGATTGTGGTTGTTGCCTGGTCTGTGCTCTCCGCATTCTCCACTTTTCCGACAGAGAATCCGTAGCGCAACAGTTCGTTTCCCAGGCGGCGCGCCGTCCCCGGCCGGGCCGTGGAATTGAGCACCGCAAATTCCGGCTGTGTTCCATACACTTCTCTATGGTGCATGAGCAGCTGTACGGCTGTCTGGATCTGTTTCCAGGTTACCGGGAATTCCGGGATCGATACGGGGAGTAGTACCGATGCGCCCTCGAACAAGTCTCTCGGCGGGTTGTAGAGGAATCCGCCCGGTTCCGCCAGTCCTCCGTAGAGACCGTTGCGGTCGTTGAGCTGCATGGTGATGATGCGCGAACGCTCGATGTCACGCGCGATTTCCGCCAGACCCACCGCTTCGCTGATGCTCATGGTCGTTTCGAAGTTCGCCGAGAGAATGCGCAGCAATTCGATGAGTTTCTTCGGGTCTTTCTGAATGCCGATGGATTTCGCTTTCTCGCCCATTGCAGTCAGAATCTGCTGCTGGCGGGCGCTGCGACCGAAGTCGCTCGTCGTGTGGCGGCTGCGCGCGTACTTCAGCGCAGTTTCTCCGTCCAGATGCTGCGGTCCCGCCAGGATTTGGAATGTTTCAAATCCGTAGTTCTCATCTGGGTATTCTGTGTCCACAATGTCGTATGGCACATCGACGTCAATTCCTTCCAGCAGATCCACTGCTTTCACGAATCCGATGAAGTCCACTTTCGCCGTGTGATGTATCTGGATCCCCATGTGCCGCCCGATTTCCGCCGCGAGTTCTCTCATCGCTTCCTGCGTTGCCTCTTCCTCTTCCATTCCCTTCTGGAATTGCAGGTATGATCGGTAGTCCCGATACATGGTATTGATCCGTCCTGCTCCCATTTTCTCGGTTTTCAGCAGGTAGAGGTCGCGTGGGAGAGAGAGGAGAACGATGCTCTTCGTTTCATCCGGATCGATGCTTGCGACCATGATGGTATCCGTCAGATTCACACCGTCATGCCCTTCGTCGCCCTGACCGAGCAGGAGGATGTTCGTGTGCCCCCATTCATCCTGCGGCGGCGCGGTGCCGGTGAGTTTCGTGATTGTCCCGAGATTGAGGATCTTGAGCGCGGAGAGCGCTTTGACGGTTCCTGCAAGCAGCAGCAGAGCGCAGAGAACGGCAATGAGGACGAGGAGGATTCGTTTCAAAATCGTGCAGCGGTGTGCGGATGCTTTGTGCTCTTTGTAGCGTTCTCTCTCGTGTTCGTAGAACCCGAACAGCGATCCGCTTATGCCGATCAGTGCAAGCGCGATCGGCTTCCACAAGCGTACCTTCTTCCGCGGCGCATCTTCCCGCAATCTGCGAACATTGAAGGACATCGCGCATAGTGTAGCGAAAGCATTCTGTGAAAACAAATCTCGTATGTTCTTTTTTTCGGCTTCCGCAAGCCATAAATCTTCTTCATTCCCAAAGGTGTACGACTGTCACCCATGCAAATACTCTTCTCTTCTCCCGCCACGCGTCTACACTGTGTGCATGTTGCCATCCATTCTTTTTCTCGAGACGGATAAGGAGGACCAAAAGAATGTGCGTACCGTTTTTCCTGGTGCGCGGATTCTCGCTGTTCCTCTTGAGGGAGATGCGCTGGTGAAGGCGTGCAAGGATACGGAGGTTGTTTCCTGTTTCATCTACACGAAGTTCACTCGTGATGTACTCAAGAAACTGCCCAAGCTCCAATGCATCTGTACGCGTTCGGTCGGGTTCAATCACATTGATATCGACGCGTGCAAAGAGCAGGGGATCATCGTCTGCAACGTGCCGGACTACGGTTCGTACGTGATCGCTGAGCATGTCTTTGCGTTGCTTCTTTCCACGATGCGCCATATCCCGGAAGCGGATGACCGGGTGGAAGCGGGGGAATTCGATTACCACGGTCTGCGGGGGATGACGTTGCATGAGAAGACGCTTGGCATTGTCGGAACCGGTCGCATTGGGGTGAGTGTGGCGCAGATCGCCTATGGGTTCGGGATGAAGATGCTGGCCGTGGATCGTTGCAGGACGCTCGAGCTCGTCGAGCAGTACGGAGTGGAGTATACGGATATGGATACGCTCCTCTCGCGCAGCGACATCATTACGCTCCATCTTCCGTCGACGGCGGAGACGCACCATCTGCTCAATTCGCGGGCGTTTCGGAAGATGAAGGACGGTGTGATCATTGTGAATACCGCGCGCGGTGAACTCATCGATTCTCCTGCGCTCCTCACGGCGCTCAAGAGCGGCAAAGTCGCCTATGCGCTCCTGGATGTGCTGGAGCATGAGAGGAATTTCAGGGAAAACAAAGGCCTCATCTCTCACCCGAATGCTATCACCACCCCACATATTGCTTTCTATTCTGAGGAGAGCATGCGCACGATGTACGAGGACTGTTTCACTTCCATACGTGAGTGGCAATCGGGCAAGTGTCCGGCTCACACAATCAAGCCACTCCAAGTGGTGTGCGATTTGCCGGGAGTGCGTGGCAGGAAAGAGGCAAAGGAGAAAAAAGAGTAAAAAGAAGCAAAGGAGGAGCCAGTACATGACTCCTTTTCTTCCTTTGCTTCTTTTTCAATCCTTTGGTTCTTTTACTTGAGGGTCACTTTCGCTCCTGCTTCCTCGAGTTTCTTCTTCATCTTCTCCGCGTCTGCTTTCGGCACGCCTTCCTTGATGACCTTCGGGGCGCTGTCGACTGCTGCCTTGGCTTCGCCGAGAGGGAGCTCAGTCAGCTCGCGGACGACCTTGATCACTGCGATCTTCTGCGCGCCCGCATCGGTCAATTCGATGTCGTAGGCGCTCTTCTCTTCGGCGCCGCCTGCGTCACCCGCTGCGCCGGCAGCGGCAACACCTGCGATGGCAACCGGAGCTGCGGCGGAGATGCCGTACTCCTGTTCCATGAATTTCACGACGTTATTGAGTTCGATGACGTTGAGTTTCTCGAGGGCTTCAATGACAGCCTTCTCCGCTTTGGAGAGCTCGATTTTCTCACCGGCACCTGCTGCTGCTGTGTCAGCCATGATGAGTAGGGGGAAAAAGGGAAAGTAAAAAAATTAAGACTGGGGTTGGGAGGGTTGTTCGGAGGAGACAGAGGATTCAGAGGATTCAGAAGAAGCGGGTGCAGCTTCCTGCACGAATCCGCCCTTCTCTGACATCTGCCTGAGCGCTCGTGCGAATCCGGAGAGCGGCGAGTTGCACATGCCCGCGAACTTCACGAGCGGCGAGCGGATCATGGCGGCGAATGTGGCCAGCAGCACATCGCGGCTCGGCATCTTCGCGAGTTCTACGGACTGGTCGAGTGTCAGGATCTTGCCATCAAATACTCCTCCGATCAGTTTCACCTGCTCATGGTCCTTGCTGAATTTGAAGGCGATCTGTGCGCCGGAGAGCGGGTCTCCAAAACTGAAGATGAGCGAGACCGGTCCATCGAGTTCGGCGGGCAGATCCGGGAGATTCGCTCCTTTCGCTGCGATCTTGGCCAGCGTCTTCTTCGCCACTTTCATCTCTGCATTCGCCTCGCGCAGCCGGTTGCGGAGATCCGAGACTTCCGCAACGGTTAAGCCGATGAAGTTGGCGAACATCACGGAGTGCGCTTCACCCATTTTTTTGGTGAGTTCCTGTACTTGTGCCTCTTTTTGATCGCGGCTGAGTGCCATGGTATGGAAGAAAGTGTACAGATAAATAAATGGCCTCCCTTGTCCGGGAGACCAGCGAGGCACACGGCACATTTCACCAAGCCGGGGCCGGATGAACGATGCTGTATGCCTCGGAGGGGATTACCGTCGGCCTGCGGCCGTGAACCCTCGGTCTTCGGACACGGGGCAATTGTAGAGAGAATCCCCGTTCCGTCAAGAATTATGCGCATTTTTCTTGTTCATGGCGTTTCGGGTGCCTTCTCTCCCGGAGGTTAGGTACACTGTTTTCATGCGTATTCTCCTCCAGCGCGTGCGCAAGGCGAGCGTCTCGGTTGATGGCGAGTTCGTCGGTTCCATTGATCGCGGGTATCTCCTTTTGCTCGGGGTGATGCAGGGCGACACAGAGGAACAGGCATCGTGGCTTGCGCACAAGATCGCACATCTGCGCCTCTTCGATGCGCAGGATGGGAAGGTTAATGACAGGAGCATTCTGGATATCGGCGGCGAGGTTCTCGTAGTCTCGCAGTTCACGCTCGCCGGCGATTTCGCGAAGGGGAATCGTCCCGATTACACGGCGGCTGCGGCTCCTGCGCACGCCATTCCCCTCTATGAGTTTTTTATCGATGCGTTGCGGAAAGAAGGCGTTTCGAAGGTAGAGAGCGGCACGTTCGGTGCCATGATGGAGGTTTCGCTCATCAATGATGGGCCAGTCACGCTCTGGCTCGAACGCGTTCCCGGTTAGATTGGTCCGCTTTCTTCAGCGGATGTTCCTGTTTTTTGCTACACTCCATTCTCTCTTTTGCGTATGTCTCCTTCAAGCGATGTTGCCGGCGCATTCCAGGCAGTCCTCACCCATATAACGGGTGAAGGCGTGCAGTTCGACCGGGAGCGATTTGAACGCGCCTTTCGGATCGCGGAGGAAGCATATGGCGACGCCCTGCACTGGAGCGGGGAGACGCTGCTGGCGCATGCCATAGGCACTATTGAGCTCCTCCTTCCGTTCCAGCCGGACGAAGATGCTCTCATCGCATGCCTGTTCCACCACATTCTCTCTGTGGAGGGGTGGAATCTCCTGGAGCTGGAGCAGCAGTTTGGCCTCAAGGTGCGTTCGCTCATCAGCGGCGTGCACCTCCTTTCACATGTGACTGCTCGCGGAAGGCGCACTTCCATAGAGGATTTGCGTCTGATGCTCCTCACTGTTTCCGACGATATACGCACCATCCTCATCAGCCTCTGCGATCGTTGCTATCTGCTGAAGCGGTCGGATCAGCTTCCTCTGGAGGACCGTCGTCGCATTGCGCAGGACGCCCTGCTCCTGTTTGCTCCCGTTGCGGCCAGGCTCGGCATCTACTCCATTAAGCATGCGCTGGAGTCCCATGCGTTTCCGGTTCTCTATCCCAACGATGCGGAGCGCATTCAGGTGCAGATTGAGAGGATGAACACGCTCCATGCGGATTTTCTGCCCGGCGTTGCAGTCGCTTTGCAATCTGCGCTGCGGAACGAGGGGCTCTCCGGCGTGATGGTGCAGGCCCGCGAGAAGCAGCCGTACAGTATCTTCATGAAGATGCGCCAGAAGAGCGTGACTGACATTGCGCATGTGCCGGATTTCTATGCCTGCCGCGTTGTCGTACGGACTGTGGAGGAGTGCTACCAGGCGCTCGGGTTGCTCCATAAGCTGGGGCGCCCCATCTCCCACAAGTTCAAGGATTACATCTCTTTCCCAAAGCCCAATGGCTACCAGAGCCTGCATACGACGGTCGCATGTCTGCCCGGCTCGCCGGAGGATGTTCTCATAGAGATACAGGTGCGTACGCACGAGATGCATCGGGAAGCAGAATTCGGTATCGCAGCACACTGGAGTTACAAATCCTACGGGTCCACTTCGCGCGCCATGGAGCAAGTGCAGCTGCAGCGCGCGCTCGCATCCCAGGAAGTGCTGGAAGAGGACGGCGAGTATGCCGCCGGGCTGGTGGATCATATCTTCGTCCTCAGTCCGAAGGGCGATATCATTGAACTCCCCGAGGGCGCTACGCCGCTGGATTTCGCATTCCAGGTGCACACCGATCTTGGGCTGTCCTTCCGCGGCGCCCGTGTGAACGGGGCGATGGTCCCGATTGACCACACGCTCGAGAACGGCGATGTAGTGGAGATTCTCCGCCATAGAACGCCGCGTCCCTCTCCCCATTGGTTCCAGCTCCTGCGCGTCGCCTCCGCTCGTTCCAAACTCAAGCGGTACCTGTACCAGCTCGAACGTCCTGCGCTCATTGTGCAGGGGCGTCTGCTGGTCAATGAGCTCCTGCGCAAGCATCATCTTCCTCCTCTTGACCAAGAGCTGAGCGCTCTACGTCTCTGCGATGGCAGTGTTCTCTCTCTACAGGAGCGTGAAGATTTGCTCATGAAAATCGGTCAGGGGGCGGAACGCGTCTCTTCTCTCCTCAGTCGCCTGGATGTGTTCAAAGCAGCAGTTCCTGCGGTGCAACGCGGGCATGAGAATGTCAGCGCTTTCCAGTCCCAGTCCGCGAGGCAGGTGTTCCTCGAAGGGAACGTTCCCATGCCCACGCGTTTCGCAAAGTGCTGTAAACCGGAGGAGAAGGCGCCCCCTCCCCCGATCGTTGGAGTGGCGAACCGGACCGGTATAGTCGTCATACACCGCAGAGATTGCGGCATGTTGCGCAACTCCAATCCCGGACGGCAGATTGCAGCGTACTGGGAATGACGCACGGAAGGAAAACCTACGGTTTTCCTTCCGTGGACCATCTTTTCCCTTAAGCGGTGTCGCTCCAGGCAGGCAGAGCCCGCCTTCGCGACCAGTTATTTCTTGCGGCAGCATAGTTCATCCAATTCTGCGCGCCACGAATGGCAACGATGCTGTTGCCTCGTTCACGCTTTGCTCGGGACTCGGGCACAGAGCAAGTTGGAGCAGTTCCTCCCGCCCTTTACGTATCCAGGAAACTCCCGATGAGTTTCTCCACCTGCTTTTGCCATTTGAACTGCTCATAGGCGTTCTGGCCCGGGGCATAGGCATCAGCCATCTCCTTCTTCTGATCCTCCGGCAACGAGGAGAGCATTGCCTCTATCGCTGCCTGCATCTCTGCTTCGGACACAGTGATCTTGCGTTCTTCGATGAGTTTCTGAATGCCGAAACGGAGCGTCAGGCGGTGCTTCGCCCGTTCCTCGAAATCCTTCTGCACCTCCTCTGGTTTACGTTTCTGCCGTGCCAGCCAATCCTCCAGTTGCATGTTCTGCTGCGTGAGCTGTGAACGGAATTCTTCGATGAGCGCGCGCGTTTCCTCCGCGAGGAGCTCGGGCGCCAGTGAGACCGCCGTCGCTTTGCGCAGGAGGTCGAACAGCTCCTGCTCCCGCCGCTTGCGCTCAATGTCCTCTTCCTGCTGGAGCATGGATTTGCGCACGTGTTCCCGGAATGCCTGCGCGGAATCCATCCGCAATTCCTTCTGGGCGAATGCATCCGTCAGATCCGGTTGTTCCACTTCTTCCACCTGCCGCACGTTCACGTGGAACGTCACGGGCTTGTTTGCCAGGTGCTCTGCGTGGTACTTCTCCGGGAATGTGAGCGAGAAGGACGTTTCCTGCCCGCGCGCCAGGCCGACCAGCTTCTCCTCAAAACCGGGCAGCAGCGTCTTGCTACCGATGATGACCTGGTAGCCGTTCGCCCTGATTTCGGGAATCTCTTTTCCGTCGGCTCCCTCTCCCCGGAAATCCATGGTGACCTGGTCTCCCTGCTTCGCGGCGCGTTCGACGACATGCGTCTTCTTCTGTTTGCGCAGGATGTATTCGATCATCCGGTCCACATCTTTCTTTTCCAGTTTCGGCTCTTTCTTCTCCACCGTGATTTTCCCCGCTCCCTTCACCTTCACTTCCGGCCGCTCCACGAATGTGACCCTGAGCGTCAGTGGGTTTTTGCTCACTGCTTCCACGTGCGGATGGATGATTGGCTGGATCCCGTGTTCTCGTATCAGAGATTCGAATGTGCCCGGCAGCAGGTGCCGGATCGTTTCCTCCAGGAGCGCGGTCGGATCCACTTTCTCCCGCACGATTTCCTGTGGGACTTTGCCGGGGCGGAATCCTTTGGCGCTCACGCGCGTTCCCAGTTCCCTGAGTGCCTTCTCCTCTGCCGGTGCCTTCTCCTCCGCCGAGAAAGAAACCGTGCAGGCGATCCTGCCAGCTTCCAGCCGTTCGATTTTCGCGTCTTTCGCGTTCATGATCGTTTGCTTCGCCAGTAGACGAGGAGCGGCGCTGCGAGGAAGATCGAGGAGTAGGTGCCGATGACGATGCCCATGATCAGCGTGAGGACGAACCATCGGATGCTCTCTGCTCCCAGAATGAACAGCGCAGACAGCATGATGATGGTCGAGAAGGAAGTGTTGGCTGTGCGCATCAGGCTCTGCCGCAGGCTCTGTTCGACCGTCTGTTCGAACGGTTCGCGCTTCTCCTGCAGGAAGAGATTATCGCGGATTCTGTCGAAGATGATGATCGTGTCGTTCACTGAGTAGCCGATGATGGTCATGAGCGCTGTGATGAACAGCGTATCGAACTCGAATGCGGTGAGGTGGCTGATGACCACAAAGATTCCGGTGGTGATGGTGACGTCATGGATGAGGGCGATCACCGCGACCATCCCGAACTTCCAGGGGCTCAAGTGGCGCGGCACCTTTCGGAAGGCGAAGGCCAGGTAGAATACGATTGCAATGGCTGCGATGCCGAGTGCCCAGACAGACCGTTTCTTGAGCGTGGCACCGACCGTCGGTCCGATCGTCGTGAATTGCATTTCCTGCATTTCTCCCACTTCCTTCGCGATGTGCGTTTGCAGCGCGAGGTGCTCCTCGTTGCTCAGGTCCCGCATGCGCAGGATGTAGCTCCCCGCCTTGGTTCTGTTGATTGTGACGTAATCGATGGACGGCGTCGTCGCGAAGGACCGTACAGCCAGTTCCAGGTCTGCTTTCTCCTTCTCTTCCGGGATCGTGATTTCCATCAGCGTCCCGCCCGTAAAGTCGATGCTCAGCTTGGGGCCCGGCACAATGAACAGGATGATGCTCGTGAGCACGAGCAGCGCAGAGAGGATCAGTGTGGCTTTGGAGAGTTTCATGAAGGACATACGTTCTGTGGAATGCTCTGAGAGCGCGAGTGTAGGGGGATGAAGCAGTCCTGCCAAGTCAAATGCTCCTCCTTTCATCTTGCCTCTTCCCACTCGATGCGTACGGAACGGCTGTGTCCTCCGGAGAATACTTCCCATCGCGCATTCCTGTCCGGCCGGAAGAAAGGCGGCATCGTGCCTGTGAGCGAGGGGCTCATCGTTTGCATCATTCCCATGAACGGTTGCAATTGCGCCTGCCCCTGCACCGCGAGAGATTGGCGTGAGGGAAGGGCGGCGTCCGGCGCAGCCGCGATCAGCGTCTCTGCGCCATCCGTGTCATTGCCGACAATGAAACGCTTGCCCTTCACCGCTACTACCAATGGCGCCGTTCCATCTGCCGTGCGCCCCCGCCACACGTGCCATCCGCTACCCGTCTCGGCAAATTCCGCTGTTTCCTGCTGTGCGATCCTGATGTCTTGCGCGGGGAACCTGCCATCGAACAGGCGTGTTCGCACCTCTGTGCTTTTGTAGTTTTTTCCTGCCGATTGCTGGATCATTCGGAGCAGCTCCATCGCTTGTTCCGCGCGTTTCGTTTCACCCCGCACGACGAAGGCCAGTGCGCCCGATCCATTGCGACCCAGCGCAATCATCGTCTCATTCTCGAGGAGTGGCAGGAGATCAAATTCCACGCTCACATCCGGTCCCAGCACCGTGCGCATGCGCTGTGCCAGAATGCCCTGCAGCACCTCCTGCTCTTCCGTCGGGAACGGTTGTAATGCTCCCCGGAATGCCCCCGCAAGATCGTGTACGGCAATTGCCAGTATCGGGTCTGCCATGCCCCATGTTTCAGGCGGGGTTGCGAGGTATTTTATGGCGGGGGGCTGCTGGTCTGTCGTATCGATTTGCACGCTCTCCGCCTGTTGGGTGATTGCTGCGAACCTGTCCTGTTTCAAGAGCAGGTGGCGCATGAGTTGTTCCGTCGTTCCTGCCGCCGCGGGCAGCGCATCTGTCCGGAGGTACGTCCATTGGCCATCTCGTGCGCGTACACGCACCAACTGCTGGAATGGTTTGAATTGCGAAAGCACGCCTTTCGTTTCTCTCACCAGCGTGAGCGCTTCCTGCGAGGAGGCGAGCACGACGAAGGGCGGAAACGTCCCCAGGAGTTCCTCTGCTTCCTGCTGCCCGTGCGCGCGGGCGAAGATCAGCAGTTCCGTTGTCCCATTTGGCAGCCGGACCAGTGCGGCAGCTTCCGACGATGGGGGGATTGTTACGTCCTTCAGGCGTGGGAACCACTGCCCGAATTGGTCGATCGTTTCCTGGGAGGGTTGCTCTATGAGCAGAACCGTCTCCCGTGCGGGGAGCACATCACTGGCGGTTTTCGACTGCACAGTGAGGAACCCTGTTGCGATTGTGAGCAGCGCCAGGATCGCCGCGCTCCCGAGGAGCGCGAGGGTGATGATAGCTGCAGTGCGGACAGGGGAGAGGTGCACGGGCCCCAGTGTGCCATAGCGCGGTCTCTTCTCCTATACGGGTTCCACTTAGGCTGCGGGAGGAGAGTTCTCCCAAATTTGGCAATGATTCAACGCTCAGTGCCAACATTCAATCATCGCCAATCTTCGGCTAAGCGCGAACGTTGTACGAAATCGTTTTACCTTTATAAAAACTGAAACTCGTAGACAATGGAAGTGCTAACTCATATGCCAATGAACAACACTCATCTATTTTCTAGCTTGGCCGAAAAATATAAGTACCGTCCTGGATATCCACCTCAACTACTGTCAATTCTTCGTGATAATCATGGATTGAAACAACAGCATGTCATAGCTGATATTGGTTCTGGCACAGGATTATTTGCAAAATTATTTCTTGAAGCCGGGAACACAGTTTACTGCATTGAGCCTAACAAAGAGATGTTTGAAAAATGCGTTCAATCATTACGTTCATATAATAATTTCAAACCATTACTCAAAACTGCTGAACATACATCACTCCAGGATAATTGTGTTAACTTCATATCTATCGCCCAAGCTTTGCACCTATTTGATAGCAAAAAAACACGGGAGGAGTGTCTGAGAATCGGCAAGGGAAATGTGCCAGTAATACTGGCCTGGAACTTTGCTGATTTACAATCAGAATATTTCAGGGACTACCGTTTGTTTCTATCGAGACATACAAATTACAATGCTAACCAACCAATAGAAGAAATAGAAAATCAGCACTTAGAGGAACTAGACCAGAAGTGAGTTGGTTTTTCTTGTGAGGAGGGCGGAAAGAACAGAGACACGAGTCTTGTAGTCGCGAATATTGTACCGAAACATGAATTCCGAAAGAAACATAGGCAGTGTTGCTCG
>JAQVVD010000005.1 GCA_028699155.1 Candidatus Peribacteraceae bacterium
GTAGGCGATGCCGAGTTCCTGCAGGTACTCGAGGACCGTCGCGTGGTATTCCTTGCTCTCGTTGTCCAGGAACTGTTCAAGCTGCGGCGCGGACTTGATGAGAATCTGCGTATCTTCCTCTTTGGAGTCGAGCAATCGCAGGGGATTCGTGGCCAGTCGCGCGCGATCGAGTTCCGGAAGGTTGCGCTCCTTGCCGATGAAGAACTCTTTCAGCGCCTCCACGTACGCTTGGCGGTTCTCCGGAAGACCGATGTTATTGATCTGGAGATTCAGGCGCTTGAGGATCTTCAAGTCATTGAAGATTCGCACCATGACCTGGATGAGCTGTGCGTCAAGGCTCGGGTCCTTGATGCCGATAATCTCGAAGTTGAACTGGTGGAATTGGCGGTAGCGACCTTTCTGCGGTCGGTCATGCCGGAAGAGTTGCCCGATGGAGTAGAGCTCCACCGGTTGCGGGAGCTGATCCATGGCGTGCTCAATGTAAGAACGGCATACGCCTGCGGTGAATTCCGGACGCAGAGCCAGTTCGGTGTCATCGCTCTCATCCTGCTTCTTCGCGGAGACAATGAAGAGTTCCTTCTCCACGATGTCCGTGTGTTCGCCGATGCCCCGCTCGAAGATGTCTCTGCGCTCAAAGATCGGCGTATCGATGCGTTGGTATCCTGCCTGCCTCGCACGGTGGCGCACGGCCTTCTTGATGTACGTCATGTACCGTTGCTCCTCAGGGAGCACGTCGTGGGTGCCTTTCGGTGTACGGTAGGTAGATTGCGACATGCGGTTGCTTCAGGAGTAGTGACTGAGGAGATCCTCGCTGCAGCCAGTATTTCTGTGCCAAGGTAGTGTAACGACGACACGGCTTCCTGCCAAGGCATCCTGACAGGGTTTTCTCCTGCAGGAGAGGGAGTTATCCTGCTTGTTGCAGCAGCTCAATAGAGAGGTTTTTCTGCGATAAGCCAGCGAGGAACGCGCACTCGTCGTACCCGTCGTCATCGATTCCCCAGAAGTAGAGCACGCCCTGTTCCCCAGGCGGTGTGCTGATGGGGATGAGGCAGTGTGTGTACGTCACAATGGATGCTGTTGTGTCGTATGCGCCTGAAACTGCGGGCGCCGGATTGAAGTAGCATTGTTCCTTGTAGGCGGGGAACCCCTGTACCAGCGGATCCGTTGGCGTGACTGCACAACCGCCCGCGACCTGCATGCCGTCTGCGCTGGCATCCTCCTGCCAGTTGAGGGCTGCCTGCAAGGTATCAAACGATGGGTAGTAATCCACAAAGTGATAGCCGACCGGAGTGGCATGCGTCAGGTAGCGTTCGCTGTTGTCTGGGTACTGCAGTTCCTCGAGTATCTGCAGAGCGTCTCCGGGGAAATCTTTGGTGAAGGGCGCATCATCCCATGCGACGAGGATGTCGTAGGAAGATGCGTGGAATATGGCGGTGGATTGCTTACGCTCCGCAGGTTCCGGTGGAAGGGCGGGTTCCGCAGTCTGTTCTTCTGCAGGGGCAGCGGCAGGTTCCGCAGGCGGCTGCCCAGCGGAACAACCTGCCAGCGCTACGATGGAGGCGAGGACGATGCCGTTCGTGAGGCGGTGTGCGTACTTCATGGTTTGCTATGGTACAGATGCAGACGCGCATGAACCAGTTTCGAATTCTGAGGAAGTATGTTGTAGGGCGAGTTTTGTTTCTTTGAAAGGGTCAGCTGTCGGCATACAATACCCCTATGCCTTCCAAAAAAAATCAGCATCGGCTCCTGCTCGTCGGGGCGGGAATTGTCATTGTGGTCATTCTCGTTGCAGGTTCGAAAGATCTGGAGTCCAATCGTTCCAATTCTGCTTTCGATGGGATCTTGGGAGGAGGCTATGACGGTGAGGAAGAGGCGGGAGGGAAATTCATGCCCATGACTGCTCCGTCGGTTGGGATGCATGAAGAGACGGCATACGACATGGATATGGCGCAAGAGCCGGAGCGAATGGTGATCCGCAGCGGTGCGTTGTGGGCGGTTGTAGCGGATGTGCGAGTGGCAGTGAAGGATATTACCGACCATGCAGACAGTATTGGTGGATTCACCGTTACAACGGAAGTGCAGGAGTACTTGCCGGAGAGCGGTGTGAGAGCGACCGTAGAAATCCGCGTGCCGCAGGAACGGTTCGCGGAAGTGATTGCATTCGTGAGGGCGAATGTGCTGCGCGTGACCAGTGAACAGGTATCGGGCCAGGATATCACGGAGGAATTCGTAGATAATCAGGCACGCCTAGGGAATCTGCAGGCGACGGAAACACAGCTCCTCTCCATTATGCAGAAGGCGTACAAGATCGAGGACGTGCTCGCCGTACAGCGTGAGCTCACGAGCATCCGTGAGCAGATCGAGCGCCTGGAAGCGCGCCAGAAATTCCTGAGAGAATCGGTGGCAATGTCCAAGATCTCCGTCTACCTGAGCACCGACGAGCAGCACCTCCCCATCATCGAAGAGCAAACCCCGTGGCAGCCGATCGCGGTTGCCAAGTCGGCGCTGCGTTCATTGATTACCACCTTCCAGTTCCTGGCGGAAGTTGTGATCTGGATCGTCATCTTCCTGCCGGTCTGGGGTACGGCATGGCTCCTGCACCGTCGCTACCAGAGGAAGGGAAAGAAGAAGTAGGTGCGTCTATGTATGGGGTGGGTCGAGCCTTGTCACATGAATGTGCCTGGGGCGCGGAGTGGTTCCACGTTTGAACCGATAGTACCGAGGCACTGCGACGGCTCCAATGCGCGTTTGCCCTTGCTTATGCGTAGATTCTCTTACTGAAATCTTTTCAAAGAGGTAGAGACGACACCAGATTTGAAGCCATCAGAAACGGTGTAAGCTAGCAGCATGCTAAAAAAATATCTTGCAATTGGAATGAGCATTTTCCTGCTGATCATCATCGGAGCTTTTGTGTACACATATAGCGGCACTGTCCCAGAAGAAACCGAAGCACAGACTGTCTCATGGAAAGAAGTGACGACCATACTCCGCAGCGGAAATGTCGCTCAAGTCACTCAACTGCACAATCTGACCGTTACCCTTATTCTCAAAGACGGCACGCGCATCGTCACGAAGGAACCTACAATCGATGATATCTGGGATGAGGTACATTCTTGCGGAACTCCGTGCGACGATATGATCATGGCGACGGAGTAATTCCCGAAAGTGATGTGACTGGGGCGAGAGATGGGATTTGAACCCACGACCTTCTGGGCCACAACCAGACGCTCTAACCAACTGAGCTACTCCCGCCGTGCGCGCAGCATACTACTTGGTGCGTGTGCGTATCGCTAGTACTTACAGTTGTTTTCCTCCTGTGTCCTGCTGCTCCGATTCCTCCGAGGCGGAAGCGTTCAGGCTGTCTGCCCCGATCACGAACTTCACGGCATCTTCTCCTTCTGCCGGAGGGATCGGCTCGCCGATGTCGGCTGGAGATCCCTCTTCCATTTTCTGCATATCTGAAGCAGCAGGGGATGAGGACGCAGGGGGGGGCTCTGCAGTCGGAATTGCCTCCTGGGGCATTGTTTCTTCCGCTTGCACCGCCGGGGCGGCGTCGGAGAGAGTAGGAGATGCCCCTGTCTTCGATTGCTCCTTCTCCTTGATTTTCCTGTTCTGGCGGTATCTCCTGCGTTTCTGTCGCCTCAGTTCCTGCTCGCGTTCCCCGGGCGTCATCGCCGCCCACTGTTCCGGCGGAATGTGGTAGGCAGGTTCCTGCTTCTGCTCTGGCGATTGCACTGATGTCGTCAGCGGCTCAACGGTCGCCGCCGGTGCTGCCGGTTCCGGTGCTGGCGGAGGCTCCTGCAGCTCAGGCGGGGGAGGAGATGATGGAGTTTGTCCTTCCTGCTGAGCTTTCTGGATGCCCTGCTGCAGCCAGTCGGGCGCATTTGCAGTATCGATCGTTTCAGATGTCGTCGGTGGCGGGGGAGTGGTGTCTGCCGGTGCAGCGAGAGGCGGCTGCGTAGGTGCAGGAGGTTCGTCTTGCGCTGTCGAGGCAGTCGTTTCTACGGCGGGCGCAGGTGCTGGCTGTTGCAGCCAGAGGGGGACGGTGCCGTTCTCCTCAGGAGGCGGAGGAACAGGTGCAGGTTCCTGCAGTACCGGTTCCTGTGCAGCGGGTTCCTGCGGCATCGGCATGACAGGAGGTACAATCGGTTCTTGTCGTGTCTCTCTGCCGGTAGTTGCTGCTTGCTGCTTGATCCCTTGCTGCAGCCAGGGCGGCGCTTCGGCAGTTGCGAGGTCAGGAGGAGGCTGTTCCTCCTTGGTCACAGGAGTATGTTGAGGCGGAGGAGGCGCGGTATCGACGACTGTCGTATCGATCACAGCCGCTTCCTGTACTTCGGGATTATCGATGGCGAATGACATCGGTTGCATTCCCCCCGGCGATTCCTCTTTCTGGTCGTTATCGGTCAGTGTCGCTTCTGCACGGTCCAGCAGTGTGGAGACGCCGCCCTTCCTGCGCAGGAAACGAATGAGGAGTGTCGCGAAGAATCCGATGGCAATCGCGAGTAGGATCCCCACTCCGTACCTGAGGACCGTAGAGAGGAGCACCGGGAAAACAGATGGTTCCTTCTCTCCTCCGTTCGCTCCATTTTGTTCAGTCGGGTCTGTCGGGGGAGGCAGTGGGGCGATTGAGCGGACATCTACGCTGGTTTCCAGCTGCGCGATCTCTCCTCCGGTACGCAGGTTGCGTATCCCCACGCGTACCGTGTACACGTTGTTCGCCGCGTACGCATGGATCGGAGCATCCAGCAGGCTCTGGTGTCCATCGCCGAAATTCCAGTGCAGCAGGAGCGGGTCCCGCCGGTATGGCTCATGTTCGATGTACGTCGAGAATTTCACTGCGCCGGAGCCGAAGTGCGTGACGAGGATGCGCGCACGCTCCTCCTCCATCCGCTGCCGCTCCGTTTCGCGGTCTTTGTCTTCCTGCACCGCCTGCTCGGGCGAGACGACGGCGATCTCCTGTTCGGTTCCCACGCGCCCGCGCAGCGAGACGGTCACGACGCGCCGCGTGACCGGTTCTGTGAACCAGAGGTGCAGTGGCGTGTGCTGCTCGCTGAAGAAGGTATTCTCTGCCACCTGGTCGTTCTGGAAGTTGCCGTCGCCGTTGGCATCGACTGTCTTCTGGAGGTCGAGGACGAATGCTTCCTGCGAGTCGCTGACCGGCAGGAGCTGGAGTACGCTGCGGCTGGATGTGAGAATGACGCGACCACTCGCGTCGGCTGCCGGATTGGTGCGAACCAGCACGCCGGAACCAGCGGAGAATGTGTGTTCCTGCGGAACATTCTCCTGCACGTGCATGAGGAGCGTCTTCCTGTATCGCTTGCTGCCGTCCGCATTGCGCACCTCTCCCGTGAGGAGGTAGTTGCCCGGCTGGATCAGGCGCGTACGGAACCACTGGTTCCGGCCGGCTTGCAGGAAGGTTTCATCCAGCAGGAGCGTCCAGTTGTAGCTGGGGTCCGCGATGTCATGGTCGGCGTAGATCTCGAAGACCGCACCGGTGGAGAGCGTGAATTCCTCCGCGATCGCAGCTGGTTCTGTGGTTGCGGCACGCGCCAGTGCGCCGGTTCCCAGAGCAGAGAGGAGCACGAGGAGGAACGTTGCTTTGCGGAGGAGGAAGCGCATGAGTATCACTGTGCGTTATCGACGATGAAGTGGACGAATGCGGATGCAAGAAGAATCACAAGGATGCCGATAATCGTGTAGAGCACGATCTTGATTGCTTTGGATCGTGCATCATCCGATCCGCTGCCGACGATCAGATAGATGCCCGCGATTACGATCACGAGGACTGCCGCGATTCCCATGTAGGAGAGGACGCTCTCGACGATGGACCAGATGCTCCCGCGCAGATCCCCGGATCCGCCGGTCTCGATGCCGCCGGCATCTCCGAGACCTTCATCATCGCTGCCGGACCACACGGCAGCCGCACAGCGCAAAGGCAGTGCCAATGCGGCGGCAGAAAGCCGGGAGAGCGTGCGGGAGGAGAAGAGGTGATGCATGTGTATGTTTGGTCTTTCTGTCTTCTATTATAGCAAAAAAGAGCATTTCGATCCAGCCCGTATGGGTCGGCGGAAGAGTCCCCTAGAGTATTTCCGTTGCGAACTGGACGATTGCACCGGCAAGCAGACAGAGGATCAGACCGATAATGGCGTACAGGATCATCTTGTATGCCTTCTGTCTGTATTCGTCGTTCCCTCCGCCGATGAGCAGATACATGCCCGCGATCACGATCACCAGTACCGCAATGATGCCGAGGAATGTAAAGATTGTGAGCAGAACGTTTGTGAGGACGCTGCGCAGGTTTGTCTCTGTGCCGAATCCCTCGGCTGCTTCCACTCCTTCCGGCACGCCTCCTCCGCTGTAGCTGCCAGGGTCCGGGTAAGTGGCGTACGCGAGGAACGGAGCGGGAGCCGCGTTCTGCGCGGCAAGCGCACTCTGCAATGGTAGGAGGCCGATGCAGAGCACTGTGAGAGAGAGGAGGATACGCACGCAGCCATTCTTTCACGCCCGCTCCCGTTTCGCAATCCGCAGTGGGTCTGTACCATGGTGCCATGCGGCCGACCACGCCATCACAGGTGCTGAAAGGGCAGAAGATTCCGGCGCTCCTCATCACCGATCGCGTGAACATTTTCTATGTCACGGGAGCGAAAATGAGCAGAGGCGCGCTCCTCATCACGGCGCGCGCCATAACGCTCTTTGTGGACGGGAGGTACATCGAGGAGGCGAAGCGGAGTGCCAGGAAGGGGATCACTGTGCAGAGCGATGACGGGCTGGGAGTCGCCCTGAAGCAAGTGCGGCGCTGCGGGATAGAAGCAGAGAAGGTTACAGTTGCACAACTAGGCAGGATCAAGCGCAAATATAAGAACACAAAATTTATACAGACTGCGGGGATTATCGAGGAGTTCCGGCGCTCCAAGGCGCCGGAGGAACTGCGCGCGTTCCGGCGCGCGCAGAGGATCACGCACGAGATGCTGCGCCGCATTCCCGCCGCGCTCACACCCGGCGTGACGGAGAAGGAGATCGCATGGATGCTCACAACCTGGGCGCACGAACTTGGCGCAGACGAGCTCGCCTTCGAACCGATCGTTGCCTTCGGCACCCACACCGATTCGCCGCACCACAGCCCGACCGATCGGAAACTGAAAAAGCGCGATATCGTGCAGATCGATACCGGCGCCAAGTACGGCGGTTACTGCGCAGACCAGAGCAGAGTGTTCTTCGTCGGCAAGCCGACGGCACTGCAGCAGGAAGTGTACGATATCGTGAAGCAGGCCAAGGATGCTGCGACGCATGCCGTGCAGGCGGGCGTGACGAATCACCGTCTGGATAGAATTGCCCGGGCAGCCCTGCGAGAAGCCAATTATGAGCAGTACTTCTTCCATTCTCTGGGCCATGGTGTCGGACTGGAAATTCATGAAGGGGTGAGCCTCTCACAGAAGGCTAAGAAGATGAAACTCCTCGCAAATGAAATCATCACCATCGAACCCGGCGTCTACATTCCGGGTAAGTTCGGGATCAGGTTGGAGGATGAGGTAGTTGTTCCTTCAGGCCTCCTTCCGTAAGGCGGCGTGGTAGGCGGAGGCGATGATGTTGGAAACGACGGTCTTGTGCCCGATATCGCCGTACTGCTTCCTGATGATGCCGCGGCAGGCAAGGAAGAGTTTCGCGAGCAGGAACCACCACACCTTCATCCACCGTCCTCCGCGCGTTTCGCACTGGAACCCGATGCGCTGGAAGAGCACGGCGAGGGTCTCCATGGTATTGGCCTGTTCTTCGATCGTCTCCACGGTGAAGTCTTCAAAGAGGATGCGAATGCCGTTTTCGGTAAAGCGCCAGTAATCACCCGGGTGGTCGTTGATGGGGTAGACGAATGCCGAGGAGAAGAGCAGCAGTCCGCCCTTCTTCAAAATGCGGTGGATCTCCTTCACCGCTTTGTACGGGCACTTGACATGCGGGAGCACGCCGAGCAGCAGAACGACATCGAACGTCTCATCCGGAATCATGTGCATGTCTTCTACATTGCCCACGTAATCCACATCGCCGCGCGGGTTGAGCTCAAGCGTCTTCTTGTTGGGGAAGATGGAACGGTACAAGTCATTCCCTGCTCCGATATCCAGGACATTCTTGTCCGTGGCGTACCGCCGGAGGAACGCCTCCGTGCGCGGGCGCGTGATCTTGGCAGTGAGACCGATGGTATCGACAAAACCCATGGGAATTCCGGGGAGGGAATTGGAAGGCAGGATATACCCAAAACGCACGCAGTTCCAAGGGCAAAGCCGCACGGTAGCCAACAATCCGAATTTCCGCTACAATAATAGGATTTGAAACCAACACACATCATCCGTTTCGCGCTCGCCAGCCTTCGCCCTCTCGGGGCTACGGCTGGCAGGATCAGCTACCAATCTGTATTCGTAGGTATGCGGTCTGTCCGCCTACGCTACTGCTTCGGCGGACCGATCTTCTGCATATCTACCGCACTCCTCCTGCTCCTGCCGTTCGCTGCAAGGGCGACGGAGGCGTACGAGCAGGAGTTCACGCTCACGGCGTACTACTCGCCGGAGCCCGACCAGTGCGGCTACGTTACCGGCGGGCTGACCGCGGATAAGATCCTCAATGGAGAAGGCCACACCACGGCGGACGGCTCCGCCGTTGCCGCCGGCATGATCGCCGCGCCGCCGAGCTACGCGTTCGGCACGCGTGTTGCGTTGCCGGGGCTTGGCACGTTCACCGTCCGCGACCGCGGCGGCGCGATCCAGGAACTGGGCAGCGGCAATCATCGGCTGGATGTGTGGGTGGGGGGAGGGGAGGAGGGGCTTGCGCGTGCGCTCGCCTTTGGCGTGCAGCACATGCGCGGAACCGTCTATCCGCCGGGAACCGACCAGCCCGCTGAAGTCTTTGATCTCGCATCGCTCCCCGCGCCGCCCGAGCGGCTGGAGACGTACTGCCGTGACCGCAATTCGATTGCCGCGCTGCGCGCAGACGCGGGCGATACCAGTTTCTCCGTGCGGCTGCTGCAGGAATCGCTCAAGAATCTGGGGTACTTCCGCCACGGAATTACGGGATTCTTCGGTTCCACCACCAGCGCAGCTCTTACCTCATTCATCGGGGATTTCGGCGTAGACAGTGCGGCCGATGGTCTCACGGAGCGTACTGCCGCCTTCCTCGCTGCTGCCATTCGGCGTGTCGGCGCACGCTCGCCGGTCTCCGGCTACGTGGATGCGGGCAGTTCCAAGAAACACGTTGCGCAGGCGCAGCGAACGCTCCGATTCCTGGGCTACTACCGTGGGCGCACCGATGGTGTGCACACGCAGACGCTCGCGGATGCGGTGCTCAAATTCCAGCTGGAGCAGGGGATCGTGCAGTCGGCAGAGGAGGCGGGTGCGGGCAGGATCGGCCCGGCGACGTTGCGCATCCTCTCCAGGGAATGGAATCGAAGACTCGTTGCGAAGCAGGCGGAGCACGAGCTGGTGGTACGCAGGATCGATACACTCCTTGCGCAGCGCGGCGCGTACGTAGATCGCTTTCTCGCGGAAGGCAACAACGGTGCGCAGGTGCGGTTGCTCCAGACGCTGCTCGCGGACCGCGGCTTCTTCCCGCGGGAGGAAATCAACGGGAACTACGGACCGCTCACGCAGGCTTCCGTCCTCGCGTACCAACTGGACCGGGAGATCGTCGAAGGCGCGCATGAGGCGGGCGCTGGCGCGGTGGGACCGCAGACGCTCGCAGCGCTTCAGAACGAGGTACGTCTCGCAACGTACCGGCTGGTGCGGGCGCAGGGGTGGGGGGTTCTTTGATGGATGGCCGGATGATTGGATTGCTGGATAGTTGAAAACTGTTTTTGAATGTGAAAGAGTGGGCTGCTATGGCAGAGAATTTTTTGAAACTGAATGACGTGAGGCCGTACAAGCGTGCGTATCATCTCGCGGGGTACGTATGGGATATCGTTTCAAAATGGAATATATTGGCGCAGAAAACAATCGGTGAACAGTTCATCCGCTCTACTGATTCCATAGCAGCGAATATCGCGGAAGGATTTGGCCGTTTCGGGAAAAGGGACAAAATAAAGTTCTATCGGTATGCATACGGTTCGACCTATGAATCTCTCAATTGGAATCAGCAGGCAAAAGATCGCGGTCTCGTATCCAAAGAGCAGTACGATCACATTTTGCAGGAGCTTCAGGCTTTACCAAAAGAGATCAATGGGTACATCAAACTGACGAATGCCAAGCTTCAAAAATAGGTCCAACCATCCGACAGTCCGGCTATCCAAATTACTCGTCAATTGCTCTTCGTCACACCTTCCTGCAAGCTCTTCCCGATGCGTTTTCTGCTCATGATCCTCCTCACGCTCGTTTTCCCCGTGTCCGCGTTCGCGCAGGGGCAGACCGTCACGCGCAGAGACGGATTTCTGCACCTGTGGGAGAGCATCAAACGGCCGGCAGGAATGCAGCTCTACCCGGAGTTTGATGATGTGCTGGAAGGAGATATTGGATTCACAGAGATCAGTTACGCAGCGGAGCGCAACCTGCTGGATGACACTCAGTTCTTCTACCCGAATGATCCGCTCCTGTACCGCGATGCGGTGCTGTGGATGTTCCGGTTGCACAACGTCGGCGATCCGGAGGACATGGAGGAGCAGGATCTGCCCGCCATGCTCGCGCGGTATCCTCTCGCCGCCGGCGAGGAGCTCGCGCAGCGAGTCGGTTCCGTACAGGAGCTCGATGCGTTACTGGCAGATTTCCACCGTTTGCTCATGGCAGAAGTGCACGAGGTGAGCTACTACTCGGAGAAATTCCACGGAGACGGTACTGCCTTCGGCGAGAAGTTCGACATGTACGCCCTCACAGCCGCGCACCGCACGTTTCCCTATAACACCCTGGTGCGGGTCACGAACCTCGAGAACGACAAGAGCGTCGTCGTGCGCATTAATGACCGCGGGCCGTACGTGGAGGGGCGCAGCATGGATTTGAGCCTTGCCGCCATGGAGACGATTGCCAATCGTTCGCAGGGCGTGCTGCGCAACGTCCGGCTGGAGCGATTGGGCGATGTCGATCTTGTGAACGAGCAGCAGCCTTCGAGTGTCTGTGCAGGGCAGCCGATGCAGGAGCGGGTCTACCAGCGCCGCATCACGCGGGATGTGCGCTTCCATCGGGGCATTCCCCACACTGTCACCGTGGGAGAAACGCTGAGTGTCGGGTCAACCAAGTACTTCGTCATCCGTTCCATCACGCATCCGGATGGGTTCGTAGACAAGGCACAGCAGTGGATCGGCCCCGAGGAGCGATTCACGTTCACGCCCGGGCAGCAGGGTGCGTATTTGCTGCGCATTGGAACGCCGCAGAATCGCAGCCGAATCTTCCGCATGCAGGCGGAACCCTGCCAAAGTGAATAAATAATTTGATCAGATTTTTGCTTTTCGCATAAGGTAATTATTAGGTTGTAGGTTGTAGTTTGTAGGTAGTAGTGCGTAGGGTCTCTCGAAAAGTACCTCATTCTTCCGGTTGCCTACAACCTACCACCTACAACCTACCAACTTGCCCGTGGCAGTACCAAAAACCAAGTTTTTCTGCTATAATACTTCGATATTCTGCGCAGAAGTAAAACGATTTATCGCTGCTCGCGCAGTATTATCACTCCTACATCCGTTTCACCCTTGGTCGTCGCTCTCCGATTCCTCATCGTGCCCCTCATCTGGATCGGGACCATCCTCATTGGATGGATCAGCAAACCGGATTTGTGGGTCTCGCTCTGGAACTGGTTCATGGCGGATCCGCTGGAAGCCTCCCTGCTCATCTTCAACATCTGGTTCGCCTGGTGGATTTTCAAGCGGATCTTCCGCTACTGGTACGCGGTGCGCCGTTCCAGGAAACTGGTGAAGTTCCGGGTGCTGCTCCCGCGCAATGACAGCAAAGTAGACCAGGAGAAACGCACGGAGAAAGATTTCAAAGAGAAGGTCGCCGTCATGGAGCAGCTCTACCGCGCCCTCTGGGAAGTGCGGAGCCTCAATGTGTGGCAGGTTCTGCACTACTGGATTTTCCGGTACCGCATCATCAGCTTCGAGCTCTACGCACACAAGGGACTCATCGTCTTCTACGTGGTCACGGAGCCGAAGCTCCAGTCCATCGTGGAGAAGCAGATTACGTCCTTCTATCCGGATGCCGAGATCGTGCCGGAGGAGACACCGGATATCTGGCCGAAGGGGTACAAACTCGTTGCCTACAACATGGCGTTCAAGAAGGGGTACATGTATCCCCTGCGTTTCTACGAGCAGATGCAGGACGATCCGCTCAATGGCATTGCGAACGTGATGGGGAAACTGGATGGAGACGAGATTGCGGCGATCCAGATCGTCATCTCTCCTTCATTCTCCAACAAGTGGGGTGAGAAGACGCGCCGGTTTGCCTCTGCCAAGTTCAAGGGGGGCCGTGATTCGTTCCTGAGCCGCATACCACTCATTCATCTCATCTCTCCGCTCTTCGACTACTTCTTCTTTGGCGGGACCGGCAGCATAGGGGCAGGGGGAACCAATGCGCCCGGCGCGAGCGGCGGGGACAAGTTCGTTCGCATGATTCAGCCGGAGGAAGAGCTCTACAAGCGCATAGGAGAGAAGGCCGGCATGAGCTTCTACCACACCTCCGTGCGCATTTTCTCCGCGAGCAAGACGTGGAATCGCGCTCTGGAAACCAGCAATAACATGCAGGTCGCATTCAACGCGTTCAAGGATGCGTACGGAAATTACTTCGAGAACAAGCGCCTCTTCCTGGAAATCTTCCCGTTGCACTGGAATGCGAAGATCATGTACTTACTCTGGAAACAGCGCTTTAACTGGCCGTTTAAGAAGAAGGAAATGATGGTGGAGAAGGAGCTTGCGGGTTTGTACCACTTCCCGGACAGCCGGTATAACAAGATTCCGAGCATTCAGTGGATGACGTACAAGGCGTTGCCCCCTCCGCCGGATACTCCGAAGGAGGGCATTCTCCTCGGGAACAACGTGTACCGCGGCGATACGACTCCGGTTCGGTTCCTGGAGACGGATCGTACGAGGCACCACTACATCATCGGAAAATCCGGTACAGGTAAATCCGCGCTCTTGAGCTACATGGCGCGGCAGGATGTCGCCAACGGCGACGGCGTTTGCATGGTTGATCCCCACGGGGACCTCATCGAAGATGTGCTGGCGCACGTACCCAAAGAACGCGCGAAAGACATTGTCGTCTTCGACCCGTCCGATATCGAGCGACCGATGGGCTTAAATCTCCTGGAGGCCACGACGCCTGAGGAGAAAGATCGCGCATCTCTGGATGCGATGGAGATCTTCATCAAGATGTTCGGGAACGAAATCTTCGGACCGCGCATCCAACACTACTTCCGCAACGGCTGTCTCACGCTCATGGACGATGAGGATGAGGGGGCCACGCTCATCGACGTGCCGCGCCTCTTCGTGGACGAAGAATTCCAGCGGTACAAAGTCGCGAAGTGCAAGAATGCCGTCGTACGCAGTTTCTGGGAGTACGAAATCGCCAAGACCGGCGCTCGCGAGAAGGAGGAAATGATCCCGTACTTCAGTTCTAAGTTCGGACCCTTCATCACGAATACGACGATGCGCAACATCATTGGGCAGCCTAAGAGCGCGTTCAACATCCGTGAGATCATGGATTCCAAGAAGGTGTTGCTGGTGAACCTGAGCAAGGGAAAGATCGGCGATACCAACGCGCAGCTGCTCGGTCTGATCTTCGTGAATAAGGTGAACATGGCGGCGCTGAGCCGCGCAGGCGTGCCCCGCGAACAGCGGTCACGCTTCTACCTCTACGTCGACGAGTTCCAGAATTTCGTGACGGAAGCGTTCGCCACCATTCTCTCCGAGGCACGCAAGTACGAGCTCGCACTCATCATGGCGCACCAGTACATCGGGCAGCTCGTAGGAAAGACGGAAGCCTACGGAGAGTCGAACACGAAGATGCGCGACGCGGTCTTCGGTAACGTGGGCACGATCATGAGCTTCAAGATCGGCGCGGAAGACGCCGAGTACATGGCCAAGGAATTTGCCCCCGTGCTCTCCGAGCAGGATGTGATCGGCATCCCAAACTTCAATTGCTACTGTAAATTGAACATCAATAACGTGCAGTCGCGACCCTTCAGCATGGCGACGATCTGGGACGAATCCAACCGCAACGAGAAACTGGCGGAACTCATCAAGGAATACAGCCGCATGAAGTACGGTCGCAAGCGGGTGTTCGTCAATCAGGAGATCGAGGATCGCATTGGAATCATCCGGTAGGATAGTCGCAAGCTCGCTGCGTTGCCGCCGGAGATCGTGCCGAATATGACCGAATTCTTTCTGCGGAGTCAGATGACAGTTCGCACCGTCCTTGGTACTATCTGCACACACCCAGTTTTTCTATGACTTCTCTCAAACAAGCGCGCGACCTCTTCCGGCTCCAGCGTGATGCAAAAAGGCTCAAGAAAGAGCTCAGGAATATCCATGTGGAGGCGGAATCATCCGGCGTGAAAGTCGTGGTTTCCGCAGAACAAACCGTTCTTGCGATCGAGATTGATCCTGCCGTGGAGCGCGCGCAGATTCCTGCGTTGCTCGTGGATGCGCTCAACCGCGCCATGAAGAAAGCGCAGGTCGTCTCCTCCGAAAAAATGCAGTCCATTATGGGCGATATGGGTTTGCCGACGGAGGAAGGGCTCCGGGGGATGTCTTCATAACTGTTCCTGCCATGAAGAAAATTTTCAGACTCCTTGTCTTGCTCCTCATCGGGTTTCTTGCGTTCATCGTCTGGTACCTGGGCGCGCTCAGGCCGGTCGATGCATCGAACCAGGCGCGCGTGCTTCTCAAGATCGAGCCCGGAACATCCGTTGCTGCGATCGTACAACAACTGGAGGAAAAGGATCTCATTCGTTCGGCATCGGCTTTCATGCTCTATGCGAAATTCCATGGTGCGGAGAGGGAACTGCAGGCGGGGAGCTTCGTTCTCAGAAAATCGTTCTCCGCAGAAGAAATCATCAGCACTCTGCGCACGGGGAAGGCGGAGGAAATGACTCTCACAATTCCGGAGGGGTATACGGTGAGCGACATTGATGCACTGCTTGCGGAAAAAGGCCTCATTGAGGGAGGGGAGATCATCGCGTGCGCCCAGACGTGCGACTTCTCTTCGTTCGAGTTCCTCCCGTCTCCGGATGGTCTCGCGCAGCGCGGAGGCAAGCTGGAGGGATACCTGTATCCGGATACCTACTTCGTCGATGCGCAGGAGTTCGTTCCCAAGTTCTTCCTGGAGCGTTTGCTCACCACCTTCCGAAAGAAAGTGCTGGAAGAGCTCGCAGCTGATAGAGAGGAATCGCCGCGTTCCCTCCACGAGATTGTCACAATGGCGTCGCTCATTGAAGCGGAAACCAGAGGGGATACCGAGAACGAGCGACTGATCGTCTCCGGCATCCTCTGGAAGCGGTTCGACGCGGGGAGCGGATTGGGCGTGGATGCGACAGTACGCTACATCCTGCAGAAACCGACGGATGCGATTACCGTCCAGGACCTCAATACCGATAGCCCCTACAACACGCGCAAATTCCGCGGGCTCCCGCCCGGGCCTATTGCGAATCCCGGGTATTCGAGCATCTTCGCCGCGCTCAATCCGCAGGAGAGCGACTACTGGTATTACCTGCATGACAAGAGCGGCGTGATCCGCTACGCCAGAACGAATGAAGAGCACAACGTGAACAAGTATCAATACCTGCGGTAAGTGTGGCTGCAATGCGCAGAATGTGCTAGTATAGTCATGAGACACAATGAAATATCTCTTCAAGTTCCTCACCTTTGCAACACTCTTTCTGTGGTTCGCCCATAGGGATAGGTGCAACAATGCACATACCCCCTACACATCATGAAGAAGAAGCGACTCAAGATCGGCGTGATGGGTTCCGCAAGCGGACCTCAGATCGAAAACCAGGAGGTGCGTGAACGCGCACGCGAGCTCGGTCGTGAGATCGGAAGGCGCAGGTACATCCTCATTAACGGCGCGTGCCCGGGATTGCCGCACGATGCGCTGCTGGGCGCAGAGGAGGAAGGAGCGCTGACCATTGGCATTTCTCCTGCATTCTCCGAGCATGAACATTTGCATGAGTACAAATCTCCCGACGGCCAGGATGTTATTATCTATACGGGGCTCGGTTTCATGGAGCGCGATATCATCAATATCCGATCTTCCGATGCAATCGTGATTGTCGCAGGGGGCATTGGTACGCTCAATGAATTCACGATTGCATACGAAGAAGGACGTCCCATCGGCATTCTCACGGAGAGCGGCGGGATAAGCGATTCCATTCCGCACATCGTGGAGGATCTCTGCAGGCGCAAGGTAGCGCCGAACATGGTCTTCGATCCGGATCCGAAGAAGCTCTTAGACAAACTGGAAAAAGTCATTGAGAAGTACCCACTGCCGATTCACGAAGACGGGCGCGTGGTGGATGCCGACAAGCCGGAGCCGCGGCGCACGGACTGGTGGCACGAGGCAGGGAAGAGAGGCTAGTTGGTGCTGCCGAATATTCTGTCGTATGCGGTCCGGTACGCTGCCGTTGATCCGACGAGCGTTCTGTTACTCTCGTTCACTGTTGAATGTTTTCGAAGTTCTACATCCACCAGAAGCACCGGCATCTGTTCCCCGGTCTCCTGGTTCATGGCGACAGCAGGGGCAACCATGCCTCTCATGGATATTGCATCCGGTGCATCTTTGCCGACAAATGTTTCTCGCTTTTCCATGAGTGTCTGAATCGTAAAAAATAAGGAGGCAATTGTAAGGAGTACAGAGGCGGTTGCAAGAAAATGCTTCTCTAAGTGTTCTCCTTCGTCACCCAGCGGATCGGCGTTCCCTCGAATGCGAACGTTTCACGCATGCGGTTCTCCAGGAATTTGAGCCGGCTCACGGGGATTTTCCTCGGGTCCTTCACGAAGAGGACGAACGTAGGCGGCACTTCATCCGCCTGCGTAATGAATTTGCTCTTGAGCAACGCCTGCGTTTGCTGGCCGTGCACAACAGACTCGAACCACTCACGGAGAGCCTTCGTCGGGATGCGGCGCCTGCGGTTGCGATCCACCGTCTCAATCAGCTCGAAAATCTTCAGCAGTCCCTCGCGCGTTGCGGTGGAACAGGGGAGGAGCGGTGCGAATGTGCAGAACGAGAGCTCGGACCGGATTTCTTCCATCGTTTCGGTGCGCTTTCCCTGTGGGGTCAGATCGATTTTGTTCACCAGGATAATGAGCCCTTTCCCCTCCGCGATCGCCATGTGCGCAATGCGCTTATCCTGCTTGCTGACGGGTGCAGTTGCATCCAGCAGGAGCACGGCGATATCGCACATTTCCAGCGCTTTCATGCTGCGGAAGGACGCGTGAATCTCAATGTCGGATTCCGTCTGCTTCCTTCGCGCAAGGCCTGCGGTATCCATGAAGAGGTACTCCTGCTCATGGAAACGAATGATCGTATCCGTTGTGTCGCGCGTGGTGCCTGCTTTCTCCGAGACGAGCAGCGGCGACTTCTTCTTCTGCGTTTCGGACATGAATGCGTTCACCAGCGAGCTCTTGCCGACGTTCGGTTTCCCGATGATCGCAATGCGCGGCGCCTCCCCCGGCACTTCCTCCTGTACAGTGAAGTGGAGCGAGGCGAGTTCTTTTTCAATCGCCTTGAGCAAGTCTTCGATTCCGATCTTGTGGGGCGCGCTCACGGCGATGATCTCCTTGGCGATATCCAGTTCGTAGTACTGCGGAAGGATTGTATCAATCTCTCCAGGATTGTCGCACTGCGTGATCGCGAGCAACACAGGTACGTGTGTGCGCCTGCTGCGCCGCAGGATGCTCACGATTTCCAAATCATTCGATGTGAGCTCCTCCTTCCCGTTGATGGTGAAGAGGATCAGGTCTGCGTTTTCCAGCGCCAGGAACGATTGCCGATGTACGTCATCTTCCAGATCCTTGTCCTCCGTGCCTCCTCCCATGCCGCCCGTATCAATCAGGAGGAAATCCATGCCGGGCGTGCGCACGCGCGCCGCAATCTGGTCGCGCGTGGTCCCCGGGGTATCGCTCACGATCGCTTTCCTTCGGCCCACGAGCCGATTGAAGAGCGTGGACTTGCCGGTATTCGGTTTCCCGATGATGGCGACGGTAGGAAGACGTGACATAGAAGTGAGGGATTGCAGACGAGCTACTCGTTATGAGCGAGCGAGCGTAGGCGGGCGAATCGCATGATGATGGCGAAAGTTGGCAACGGAGCCATGGGAACCGCAAGTGTAACACGGGGGCACGGATGTGGCTATTTAACCGAAGAGCCTGCTGATGCGGTTCACAGGGGTAAAGTCTCTGCCCTCTGTACCCGGTCTATGGCGATACTGCATGAGGTAAGCGTCTTCCGGAGTGTCTTCGTAGAAGCCCCGCAAGACCGAAACGGCTCTAAAGCCGTTCTCCCGGAAGAAGAGCTGCGCATCCAGGTTCGTCTCGCGCACTTCGGCGAGAAGACGATTGCGCCGCTGCTGACTAAGCTTGGCAATGAGCTTCGCGACCATCTGCGATCCGACGCCGCGGCGCCTCATCTGCTCCGCGGCAGCGAGGTTCAGGAGGTGTATGCGTGTTTTGTGAAGTTCGTAGATCATGAAGCCGACGACGCGATCTTCGTACTCCGCGCACATGCCGATGCAGTTGCGTTGCCGCAGGCACCGGATGAAGTCATCCTCCAGCCAGGGGAATTCGAAACTTTCACTTTCAATCTGCAGCACTTCCGCCATGTCGCGGCGGATCATCCAGCGAATGTGCACGAGCACTTCCGGCTTTTCCTCCCGCTCGTTGCCAGGTACTGCGAAGGGAAGCGATAGACGTTCAATTGTTTCCCCGCTTCCGTACTTTTCTCTCTGTCCCACCTGGTCGATTCCAGCAGACGCTCCTCGGATCACGTCGTCTCCTGCGAGAGCGAGGAGGCGCTGGAGAGCGCTCTGGACATTCGAAAGAATCGTAGGGAGATCGTTTGTTTCAGGCGAGGCGCCAGTGCTCCTCGGGTCCGTCGCATCTGCGATTTCGTCTCGCAGGTTCAGCAGTTCTTCGAGTATAGGTTCTATAGACTCACAGAAGCCGCCTTCTTCCGCACCGCTGCCGCCGCACGTGTCGTGCGCCATGCGCACCACTTCTGCGAGGTCGTTCCAGATGAGGTCGATGTATTGCTCTGTCTTGCGGTATTGCAGTTGGTCGCAGTGATGCAGGGCATCCTGAATCGTTGCGGTCTGATGCCGCTGCGCATTTACAACGCCGCTGCTTGGGGGGCTGATTTCTTCCGAGCCTGCTGATTGTCGCTGTTCCAGCATTACGTGTGTTATATATGAAAATCTTAAAAATACAATAGAGCTGCATGGATGCTCATGTCTCAGCTCTTTTTGCAAGCTGGATGCCGGGCGCAAGGCGTGCTTCCAGATGCCTGAGGAGCTTCTCTGCAAGCAGCAGAGTGATTCCGCGATCCCTTGCGTTCGGAGCAATCCATATCCCCCTGATCGTGAGAGGGTGGTTCGGTGTTGGTCCAGGGTTGTAGAATGCAAGGCCTGCCACAGAATCCCGTTCAGGATCCGTGGCGGAGATCCACACGTCAGATTGTGCGTGGGATCCACGTTCATGATCGGTGATCACTTCGTAGAACCGCCGCACCGCGTCTCTATCGGATTGCGGGACATTTGCAATTTTCATCTGTTTGCGCGTTTCCGGATCATCAATCCAGAGGGTATCTCCCGCATCCGATGCGAGTGCAAGAAGGCATCGCACTGACTGCAGGGCACGCTGGGATGCTAGATGGAATCTCTCTGCACCGTCTGCGAGCAGGGGTCCGCAGAGTTCGAGGAGCTGCGTCCTCAGGGGCGTATCCGGGAAGCTCCCGAGCGTCTGGCGCAGGCGAGTCTGTTCTTCAGGGGAAAGATAGAAGTCCCGGCACTGGTCGATGGCTGTCAGATCATCACGGAGGTTCTGGGGGTTGGGCGAAGGAGGCAAATGTGCCGCCTCCACTTCCTGTCTTATGGTGCGCCTTTTGTCCGGCATGAGTTTTTCGAGGAGACGCGCTACCATTGCCTGCCCGTGGGGACCGCCGCGTTCAGCTGGAGGGACCGCTATTGTCAGAACGTTCATGGCGCGACGGTGCAATTCGTAGATCATGTGGCCGCACACATGTGTCGGAAGGTACGGGCGCAGGCGTTCCTGCCGTTCTGTTTCTGTTTCTTCTCCGTGTTCCATTGCTGTCGCATCTCTTTGTTCTGTCGCCCGTCCTTCATGGTGTTGCTGAGCAGGCGCAATCGTCACATTCTCTGTGGATGCCTGTGCGAATTGTTTCGTTGCAACATAATTTTCCTCGGCCGCTGCCCAGTCTTCTGCAGTCGGGGAATCTATTGGCATCGCCGCGATGTAGCCGACGGTATTTCGTTCACGTAGGATGCGCATGAGTCCCTTGTCATCGAGAGGCTCTTGCGGCGGCTGAGTGAATGTCTGCTCCTCAATATCCCAAACTGCCAGCATGTCGCGGCGGATCATCCAGCGGACAGTTGGTTGCGGATGTTCTGCGCATGCAGACGGTGCCGTTCCTCCTTCGGCGATGCGCAGGAGCTCGAGGCATGCCTGTTTCGTCTCCTGTATTGCCTGTCGGAATACTGGTCGGTTTGCAGACCCCTGTGGAGCTGCATGCCGCAGGCGGTTGCAGTACGCGATATACGCTGTACGCACAGGCGAATCAGCCGGCAGATCGTTGAGCGAACGCGGCCAGACGGTTCCTTTGGGGTCTTCCACTGTGGCCCCTGGCGTCGCTGCTATTGATTGCGAGACCGGTGCATTTGTCGGTGTTTCTTCCGGTGTCATACGAGATGGAGGAAAGCAGGCATAAGGTGTCATGTGATAGAACTGTGCTACATGCTTGTCAAGCGCTCCATACGTTTTCTCAAACGGTGCGAACTCGTTTGTTTGCGCGGCACGGTGGAGGTACTCTTTGGCATATGCAACAAGCGTACGATGCATCGGCGGTAGAGCCCAAATGGCAGAAGAAGTGGGAGGAGTTAAAGGCGTACGAAGTCGACCTTAAGAAAGCCAAAGATCCCTACTACAGCATGGTGATGTGGCCCTATCCGAGCGGGGATAAGCTGCACGTGGGGCACTGGTACAACTTCGGTCCGGCGGACAGTTACTCGCGTTTCATGCGCATGCAGGGCAAAGATGTATTCACGCCGATGGGGTTCGATGCGTTCGGTCTTCCTGCGGAAAACTATGCGGTGAAGACCGGCATCCATCCGACTGAGTCCATTGCGAAGAACGTGGAGACGATGATCGCGCAGCTCAAGCGCATGGGCTGCATGTACGATTGGTCAAAGTCTGAAAATAGCAGCGCACCTTCGTACTACAAATGGACGCAGTGGGTGTTTCTCAAACTGTTTGAGCATGATCTGGCGTTCCGGAAGAAGCAGGATGTGAATTTCTGCCCCAAGTGCCAGACGGTGCTCGCCAACGAGCAGTGCCAGGACGGCAAATGTGAACGATGCGAATCGGAAGTGGAGCAGAAACCCATGACGCAGTGGTTCTTCAGGATAACGAAGTATGCGGATCGTTTAGTGGACGGGCTCGAATCGATTGATTGGCCGGAGAAGACGAAGACGATGCAGCGGCACTGGATCGGGCGCAAGCATGGAATCAACATCGTCTATGAAGTGAAAGGCAGTGCCGACAGCATCACGTGCTTCACAACCCGACCGGATACGAACTTTGGCGCCACGTTCATCGTGGTGGCGCCCGAGCATGCATTTGCACAGAAGGTGGCGAAGGAGAATCCGGAAGTTGCGGGCTACATTCAGGCCGCTTCGAAAAAGAGCGAGCTCGAACGCCAGGAGGAAGGACGGAAGAAGACGGGGGTCTTCACAGGGCACTACGCCGTGAATAACCTCAGCGGATACGAAATGCCGATCTGGGTATCCGATTTCGTACTGGGCGGATTCGGGACGGGCGCGGTGGTCGGTGTGCCCGGCCATGACCTGCGGGATTTTGAATTCGCAGAAACGTTCGGCATCCCCGTGCTTCGCGTCGTCGTGGGGCCGGATGGCGATACATCCAAAATTACCAAGCCGGAACAGGTCCAGGAGGATGCAGGCACGATGGTCAATTCGGATTTTCTCGATGGCATGGAGATCATGGCTGCAAAAGAGAAGATCATGGATCACATTGCGGCGAAAGGGTGGGGAGAGAAAATCACCACCTACCGCCTGCGCGACTGGTCCATCTCCCGGCAGCGCTACTGGGGCGCGCCGATTCCCATCGTCTACGATCCGGAGGGCAATCCGCACCCGATTCCGGAGGAGCATCTTCCGTGGTTGCTCCCCACGGATGTGGAGTTCAAACCTACGGGAACAGCACCACTTGCGCAGAGCAAGGAGCTGAAAGTACGGACGGAAAAGCTCTTCGGTAAGGGCTGGACGCCGGAAGTGGACACGATGGATACCTTTGTATGCTCATCGTTCTATCAGTTTATGTACTTGTCGACGGAAGGAGTGGGAACGAAGTCAGAAGCCAGAAGCCAGAAGTCTGACTTCATCGATCCAAAGATCGAGAAGAAGTGGATGCCGGTCGACATGTACATCGGCGGAGCGGAGCACGCGTGCATGCACCTGATCTACGCGCGATTTGTAACGATGGCATTAAAGGATTTTGGCTTTGTACAATGTGAAGAACCGTTCAAAAAATTAGTTCATCAAGGGATCATCACCAACCAGGGCGCCAAGATGAGCAAGAGCAAAGGCAACGTTGTGAGCCCCGATGCGTTCGTAGAGAGGCATGGGGCGGATGTGTTCCGCATGTACCTGATGTTCATGGGACCCTTCACCGATGGGGGGGACTGGAGTGATACGGGCATCAAGGGGATCGATCGGTTTGTGCAGCGCATGTGGAAGGTACTGAATAAAAGAGTTGATCAATGTTCTCCGCAGGTGCGTGCCAAAGTGCACGCAACGGTGAAGAAGTGTACGGAAGACATTCCCGCGCTGCGGTTCAACACCGCGATCGCTGCGCTCATGGAGCTCCTCAATGATCTGGAGAAGCAGGGGGGCATCGCGCAGGAAGGCGCGGAGATCGTTGCGCGCCTCCTCGCCCCGCTCGCCCCGCACCTCGCCGAGGAACTCTGGGAGAGCATCGGCGGGCAGGGGTTTGTGATCGACCAGCCGTGGCCGGAATTCGATCCTGCTCTCCTCAAGACAGATTCCGCGACTGTTGCCGTGCAGGTGAACGGCAAGGTGCGTGGACAGATTGAGGTAGCGACCGATGCCGCAGAAGCAGAGGTGATTGCACAAGCGAAAGAGGAGCCGAATGTTGCAAAGCATCTGGAGGGGAAGCAGGTGCGGAAAGCAATCTATGTAAAAGGAAGACTCGTGAGCCTGGTTGTGTCGTGAGAGGTACGATGCAGTACCTACATGATTGCTTCTCCTACGCTGAGAGACAGTCTCGTTTCTCTCCCAATAGTCTCGCGCATGTCGATGAGACACGGCGGAGTATTCTCTTGCGCCTCCGCTACGATCGCGCTGCGTAGTCCTGCGGGATCCATGGGTGCCGCCTTGCCATTCCGTGCCCGCAATCCCGCAGACTCTACGAGTTCTACGAGGGATTGGGGCGTGTGCTGCATGCGCGTCTGCGCGAATGCGTCTTCTCCCATATGGCGTCTCCACTTCATCTCCTGATTGGAAGTGAGCAGTGCCAGAACTTCTTCTCTTGTTCTGTCTCTGAGCGTGTAATCGACGATGACATATTGCGCTGATTGCTGCGCTTCCTGGAGTTCTGCCAGCATCGTCCGTGCCTCTTGCGGTGCCATGCAGCAGATCACGTACGAGATACTGATGATGGAAAACTGTTTCTTCCCGGAGAAAATATCTTTCGCTGTCGCCTGGTGCACATTCGGCGTCCCCGAAGGTTTGATGGCGGCAAACCTGTCGTAGAGAAACAGTTGCTCGCGAGCGGAGAGCACTCCTTCCAGAATGACGCGCGAAACCCCCTGCCAACCGGAGCCGTAATCCAATGCTTCGACGGGATGCGTATCGCCTTCGAAGAATTTTCTCCTTCGCTGCTTCGCAGCCACGGCACGGAAGAGTGCTACCTGCTCATCATATGCGTGTGCGTGATAGCCATGCGCATGCTCCGGTGCGAAGAAAACCGACATTTTGCCATGCAAAATAGAGGAAGTATTCCTTTTGTCAATGATCTATCGAAATGTCAGTAATTGCCTTACTATTGCTCTGTAGAAGCACATCCCTTCGACCGGTACGCGGCATACACAGATTTGGCAGCACTCAACGCTGCCAGCGAAAAACCGCTGCGTAAATCTCTGCGCGTGAACACGCTGAAGACTTCTGTTGAAGCCTTCAAAGTATGGGCGAAGAAGGAGGGATGGCAGCTCACTCCGGTTCCGTGGTGCCCGGAGGGATTCTTCGTCGAGCGTGCGGACAGGAGCACTGCGCTCGGCAAAGATCTGCTGCACCTGCTCGGGCATGTGTACATGCAGGAAGCGGCGAGCATGTTGCCCGTCGCGCTCCTCGACCCGCAGCCGGGCGAGAAAGTGCTGGATATGAGTGCAGCGCCCGGCAGCAAGACCACGCAGATTGCGGCGCGCATGAACGGTACCGGTGTCGTAGTGGCAAACGATGTGCAGGAGAAGCGTCTCCAGACACTCAAATCCGCGTTGTACCGCAGCGGTGTCCCCAACGCGCTGCTCACTAGAAAACAGGGGCAGTGGTTCGGCACCCGCATGGTGGAACGGTTCGACCGCGTGCTCTGCGATGCGCCGTGCACGGCGCAGGGGACGGTGCGCAAGGATGCCTCCGCGCTGGAGTACTCCTCCGAGCGGTCCATTCATGGCATGGCAGCGTTGCAGTTCTCCCTCCTGGAATCCGCGGTCCACGCGGCCAAGGTCGGCGGGAGGATCGTGTACTCTACCTGCACGCTCACACCCGAGGAGAATGAGATGGTGGTGAGCAGAATACTGAATAAATATTGTGAACAGGTCACTGTACTGGATGTGACCGGGAGATCAGAGATCAGAAATCAGAGGGCAGAGATCAGAGCTCAGAGATCAGCTTTGCACCAGGCTCTTAAGGATTCAATGACTGTGCAAAGAGAGTTACAGAAAACTGGTAACTGGTCTCTGACTTCTGATCTCTATCCATTCCTGCGTCTCTGGCCGCAGACGTACGACACTGAAGGGTTCTTCTGTGCGGTACTGCGCAAGCGTTTGCCCACGGCGGAGCGCGTGTTTGAGCGCCCCGCGCTTTTCCAGGAACGCCCTCTTCGGCGCAGAGAACAGGAAAAAATCGGGGCATTCCTCACGGAACTCTATGGCACGTCCTTCCTCCATGAGGGTGACCAGCTCTTCGAGCTCGATGGGCAGCTTCTTCTTTCTACAGAAGATGTGCAGGATTTCCCGTTGCTCACCAAGGACTACGCATTGGGGTTCCCCTTCGCGAAATTGCTCAAAGACGGGCGTTGCCGCCTGACGCACGATCTCGCAATCGCACGCGGCATGATGGCCACGTCCAATTGCATGGAGATGAAAGACGAACAGCTCCATGAGTTGTTTGCGGGCAGAGATACTACTTGTTCCAAAACAATCGATGGCGATGTCATTCTGCAGTGGCAGGATCTTGCGATCGGCGTGGGGCTTGCGCAGCAGGGGGTGCTCAAGAACCGAATCTCCCGCTGGCTCGTGCAACTCACGAGCGAGTAGTGCTATCATGCGTCTCCTGATGGATCCGGTAGAAGAAATCAAATCGCGGCTGCCTATAGAAGAGCTTGTCGGCCAGTACCGCCAGCTCACCAAGAAGGGGCGCAATTTCGTCTGTCTCTGCCCCTTCCACAACGACACGCATCCGAGCATGGTCGTCTCGCCGGATAAGGGCATCGCCTTCTGTTTCGCCTGCAATACCGGCGGAGATATCTTCAGCTTCTACCAGTCGATCGAGGGAGTCGATTTCCGCCAGGCGATCAAGGATCTCGCTGAGCGCACCGGCGTCGAGCTGCCGCAGGCACTGCCAGTGGCGAAGGAGAGCAAGGATGAGAAGGAACGCCTGCGTTCCTGCCTGGAGGAAGCTCTCACATTCTTCCGCGGGCAACTTACGAAGAGCGAGAAGGCGAAGCTCTACCTGCATGACCGCAAAATTCCCGCGGAGCAGATCGAACAGTTCGCGCTCGGGTACGCGCCGGATTCCTTCTCCGCGACGTACGAGCATCTGCTGAAAGCGGGATTCTCCAAGAGTGAGATCATCAAAGCGGGGCTGGGTGTGCAGAAAGACCTCAAAGAAGGCAAGATCTACGACCGGTTCCGCAATCGCCTCATCTTTCCGATCCACGATGCGCGGGGGCAGCTCGCGGGATTCGGCGGGCGGACGCTGGGGGAAGACGATGCCAAATACATCAATTCCTCAGAAGGACCTCTCTACAACAAATCAGAGATTCTGTACGGATTGCACCATGCGAAAGAGGCGCTGCGCGAGAAGAAAACCGTTCTCATGGTGGAGGGGTACTTCGATGTGCTCGCATGTCACCGCGTGGGAATCGCCAACGTGGTTGCGGTCAGCGGGACCGCACTCACGGAGAAGCACGTGCGGATGATCAAGCGTTCCTGTGAGACAGTCACCTTGTGCCTGGACCAGGACAGGGCGGGCAAGGATGCGGCAGAACGCGCATTCTACCTCTGCAACGCAGCAGGACTCCTGGTGCAGTCTGTCCGTATTCCGCAGAAAGATCCGGATGAAGCCGCGAACACGGCGCCGGAGCTCCTGCGGCAGCTCCTGACGGATGGAGGAGTGCCGTACATCGTGCACGTGATGGAGGAGCTGCGGGAGAAAGGGATTTCCTCCGTTGCGGAGAAGCGTGATGCGCTCAGGCGGTTACTCCCCCTCATCAATGCAGTCCCGAGCGCCGTGGAGCAGGGGGGATACGTAGCGGAAGCGGCGCTCCTTCTGGGGACGACTGAGACCGCGCTCAGGGAAGACATGCGCAGTGCCGAAGCTCCGGTCAAAGAGCCCGATGCGGTTCCCGAGCGGCAGGCGAGCGAGGGGGCGAAAGTATTCTCCTGCGCGGAAATTGCGCTGGGGCTCTTCCTGCTCTATCCGCAGCATCGTCTCCTGCTGGATCAGCTCATCGAGCCGATCGATGGTTTTGCCGCTGCGCTCTACGCCGCGCTGCGCGAGATTCCGGCGGATCAGAAGGATGTCGCAGTGCATGCGCTCAATCTCTCCGATACGGACCGTGAGCGCGCTTCGATCCTCCTCCTCTACTGCGAGCAGCATGAGTTCGGCCGATGGTCGGATGCACTGGCGCTGCGCGAAATACGGAACAACTGCGCACATGCGAACCAGCAACTGCTCAAGCAGAAGCAGCGGGAAATTACGCAGAAACTGGTCCAGGCGCGCTCGGAAGGGAAACGAGCGGAAGAAGAAAACTTAAGCAATCAGTACTACCAGCTGCTCAAGCTTGCCAAGATATCCATGGAGGGCATACGCTGATTTGGGGTGGATTTACTTGGCGCGGGCTGGAATTTGCTTATACTGCGAACCTACATGGCTTCTCATCCACGAAAGTTCATCGCACAGCCGACGGACGACGATCTGAAGAAGTTTCCCGATGCGGTGAAACACTTGATTAAAAAAGGCCGCGAACAGCGGTACGTCACGCACCAGGAAATCATGGCTGCCGTGCCGAATGCAGAGAAGAACGTGGAGCTGCTCGATGAGGTGTACACCATGCTCGTGGATCTGGGCATCCAGGTGATTGACGTCAAGGATGCGCTCATCTGGGAGAAGAAGGGGAGGCATGAGATTCCGGAGATACAGGAGCCGACGGAAGACCTGACGGAGATCGTCTCGATGGATGACGACGATGACACAGATGTCGATGCGGATGCGGAGATGGATGACGGCGTGGCGAGCACGGCGGACAAAATCGACGATGATGAGGAGGACAACCGCCTTGAGATGATCGCGACGGCTGGCATTGCGGCGGATGAGCGCGAGTTGTCGGTGGAAGAGCGCGGCAAGCGGCGTCGCGAGCGCGAGGTCGACCTGCTGGAAATCAGCAACGACTCTGTGCGCATGTACCTCTCCGAGATCGGGCGCGTGCCGCTCATTGATGCGCGCAAGGAAGTCGAACTCGCCCGTCGCATTCGCAAGGGCGATGCGGCGGCGAAGCAGCAGCTCGCGGAGGCGAACCTGCGCCTCGTCGTGAGCATTGCCAAGAAGTACATCGGCCGCGGTCTCTCGTTCCTCGACTTAATTCAGGAGGGGAACATCGGTCTCTTCCGCGCCGTGGAGAAGTTCGATCCTGAGCGTGGGTTCAAGTTCTCCACCTACGCGACGTGGTGGATTCGCCAGGCGATTACGCGTGCGATTGCAGACCAGGCGCGCACAATTCGCATTCCCGTTCACATGGTGGAGACGATCAACAAGCTCACGCACACGCAGCGCCGCCTGGTGCAGGAACTCGGGCGCGAGCCCACGGTGGAGGAGCTCTCGGTCGAGATGGAGATGGATGTGAAGAAAGTCCGGCACATCCAGAAGATCAGCCAGGATATCATCTCGCTCGAGTCGCCTGTCGGTTCCGAGGAGGACAGCAAGCTCGGAGATTTCATCGAGGACGAGGAGGCGATCAACCCGTTCGATGCGACCAACAGGCAGCTGCGGAAAGAGAACGTTCACTCCATGCTCGATTTCCTCACCCCGCGCGAGCGCAAGATCATCGAGATGCGCTTCGGGCTCAAGGACGGCGTGGGGCACACGCTCGAGGAAGTGGGCAAGGAATTCGGAGTGACGCGCGAGCGCATTCGCCAGATCGAGGCGAAAGTGCTCCAGAAGATGCGCGACCACCCGCGTTCGCTCACCATCCGTGAGCATGGCGGATCGCCCAAGAGGGTCGGGTTCTCCACTGTCGGAGCGTTCGCGCACAGCAAAGTGTGTCCGGAGTGCAGAAAGGGGACCATGGTGGATGTCGTGAAGCAAGGGAAGCCGTTGCTCAAGTGCGATTCCTGCGCGTACGAGATTCCAAAATCACACTTCTAATCTACGATGAAAAAAAGCCCCCGTCTTCACGGAGGCTCTTTAGGTTGCGTATGTACGGAATCATCACCCGCAGCACTTGGCTGCTTTGTAGACGGCAGAGAGACCGACGAGGACGTAGACGACGTTCTCTACGGTCGGCATGCTCCCGAGGAGCAGTGCGACGATGTTTCCCTGGAAACCAAGGAAATTGCCAAGACCGATAAGACCCCAGTTGAGGGCGCCGACAAGGACCAGAATCCATGCGACCTTGCCGAGGATGGTTGTATTGCAGGTCATAAGAATGGGAAAGGGGAAAAGGTAAAGGTTGTCTACTAATCTAACACAGTGCTGCGCGGAAGAACGCTTGCATGAACCGGGAATACTATTTTTGTAATAGACTTGTCAAGTACAGCTTGTCAGCACTGCCATCTGCTGTACCGCAATGTGCCGGCAACGCGTATCATGGGTGACATGGTTTCCAGGCGGTCCGCAGCAATGGCGAAGAAGAACGGAGAACCGCGACGGCAGTTGTCGGAGGCGTTTGAGCGAAGGTATGTGCAGCTGAATGCGGTGCAGAAACAAGCGGTGGATGCGATCGAGGGTCCGGTCATGGTGGTCGCGGGCCCGGGGACGGGCAAGACGGAAGTGCTCGCGCTGCGTGCGGCGAACATTCTGCGCAGGACGCAGATGCGCCCCACGAACATTCTCTGCCTCACCTTCTCCACGTCCGGCGCCAAGGCGATGCGCGAACGGTTGCGGCAGATCATTGGACCCGATGCCTACGGCATCACGGTGAGCACGATCCACAGTTTCTGCAATGATCTGATCCAGCAGAACTCGCAGCTCTTCGTTGATTTTCGAGCACTGGAGCAGGTGAGCGCCATTGCGCAGCTCCAGATTGTCCGCAAGGCGATCAAGAACTTGGGGCAGCGATCGGAACTCTACATGCCGGTCGCGGAGCACGACCGCGCGGCTGATGTGCTGGATCGCATCACGCAGATGAAGAAAGAGGGGATTACGCCAGATGATTTACGCAAGCATGTGGATGCGTTCGCGGAAGAAATACAGCAGACGCCCACCGGGAGGGAGAGAGATCTCGCCAGCAAAGCGTACAAAGACGATTGTAGGAAGGTACAGCAGTTCAGAGAGTTCATTGCGGTCTACCAGGCGTACATCGATGAGCTGGCCGCAACGCACCGGTACGATTTCGATGACATGGTTCTGGTGGTTCTGCGCGCGTTTCAGGAGCATGAATGGCTGCTCGAATCGTTGCAGGTGCGCTACCAGTACATGCTGGTCGACGAGTTCCAGGATTTGAACGGAGCGCAGAACCGCGTTCTGGACGCACTGACGACGTATGCGCAGATCGACCAGGAGCCCAACATCTTCGTGGTGGGGGACGACGATCAGGCGATCTTCCGGTTCCAGGGGGCGAACATCGGCAACATGCGTTCGTTCCTCGAGCGGTTCCCCGGGACGACGGTGATGACGCTCACGACGAACTACCGCTCGACCCAGCCGATCCTGGATGCGGCTTCCGCCGTGATTGGCGCGAATCAGGAACGGCTGGTCAACGTGGTCAAAGGCATAGAGAAAGATCTTGTTGCGGGCAGGGAGAAGGGCGGCGCGAAACCGCAGTTCATACGCTATCCCGATACGAGCACGGAGTACGCAGGGATTGCGGGCATACTCCGCGATGCGCAGAAGCGCGACATCCCCTGGAAGCAGATGGCCGTGATCTGCCGCAGGAATGAGGAAGTGCTGGAGATTGCCGGAGTGCTGACTGCTGCGGGCATCCCGAACATCGTTGCCGCCAAGCAGGATCTGGTGGCGCACCCGCAGGTGCTGCAGGCGATTACCCTGTTGCGGGCCGTGCATGAACCGGAGAATTCCAGCGTGCTCTCCGGCGCGCTCGCGCTCCCGTGCTTCGGCTGCCACCCTGCGGAATTGGGGAAACTGTTCATGGATTTCCGCGCGTACAAGCGTACGAAGGAGAGAGTGTGCCTCCATGATTTTCTACTAAAAGAGCAGTCGTTGCCTGCGGCGATCAAGAGCGCGCATGCGTTCATCATGAAGAGGCACCAGTCCATTCCCAGCGTGACCCTCACCGCACTGGTTGCAGACGTGCTCACGGCGTCCAATCTCCTGCCTCCCGTGGATGCAAAAGAGGAAGATCCGCGCGTTATCGCCGGACTGCATGCGTTCTACGAGTACGTGAAGAGCCGCTGCTACGAAGTAAAATCCACCACGCTCCCCGCACTCCTCTCCGATATCGACCAGTACATGACGGAGCGGAAGCTGAAACTGGAGTACGACCTGCCGCACCTGGTGCAGGATGGCGTGCAGCTCATGACCGGGCACGGGGCAAAAGGACTGGAGTTCGATCTGGTGATCATGGCGGATGTCCGCTACCGAAACTGGGGGAACAGGAGTAGCGGGAACTCGTTTTCTCTCCCCGATCACCTGATCATGAATCTCGAGAAGGAAGTGGAGAAGCGATCGGGGCAGGAAGACGAGCGCAGGCTCTTCTTCGTGGCTATGACAAGGGCTCGGCGCGAACTCATCCTCGCCTTTCCGGAGACGTATCGCAGCGGCGAACAGATGCGCGATGCGCAGGTGAGCAGTTTCGTGGCGGAGGCGGGAGAGAGTGTGGATGAAATCACGCTTGCGCAGGAGCATGTGCCCGTTCCCATAGAGACACTGCGAACGCCGCCGCTCAGGATCGATACGGTCTTCCGCACGTTCCTGGAGGAACGGCTGAAAGACTACGAGCTCTCCGTTACGGCGCTCAACGTGTTCCTGGACGGAGAGGAGGGGCCGCAGAAGTTCCTCTGGGAGCAGTTGCTGCAGCAGCCGAAAGCCAAGATTCCTCAGATGGCATTCGGTACGGCAGTTCATTCTGCACTGGAAGACCGGAATCTCGCATGGCAGCAAGGTGGGCAGTTCTCCGTCGATGCACTGGTGGATGCATTCCAGAAGCACTTACAGGAGGAGATTCTCACCACTGAAGAATTCGAGCATTACAAATTGATAGGGGGTGATATTGTGCGAAGGTACGGGGATCAAACATCTTCCGGCATCCCGCTGGTGCTCTCTACCGAGCGGACATTCCGTGCAGTCATTGATGAGATTCCGATCAAAGGGAAGGTGGACCGCATAGACCTGTTCGAGCCGGGTGGCAGGGAGTGTCGCATCCTGGACTACAAGACAGGATGGCCCAAGAAGACGGAGGATGCGGTGCGGAAAGACGAGAAAGTATTCCGGCAGTTGGTGTTCTACAAGATTCTCTGCGACAGCGATCCCAAATTCATACACGAGGCGACGCTCTTCACGCTCGATTTCATCGGCAATGAGAATGAGGGAAGAAGGGAATTCTCCCTCAGGATCACGCAGGAGGAAATCGCTGAACTCAAGAAGCTGATCCAGGATGTCTGGGCGAAGATCATCTCACTGGATTTCACGAATCTTTAGAGCGTCGCACTATGCGTCGTCGCCTATGTTGTCGTTTTCGCTCCTGCAGTGCGCTTTTTACAATCACTTCTTGATTGTAATTCTCCGGATCTTGATGTGGGCAGGTCACAGGAAATGTTTGCCCTTCCTGTGCCAGGAGATCCCCGTGAATATCCTCCATCGAGTGCGGAGGAGTAGTGCATTGCATTGCTGTTGCAAAACGGCGGAGAAATGTCCGTTGGTTGCCTTGCAGATGCCCCGTTGCTCTTTGCTGCTCGAGTAGAGCTCGTGCCTGGATTGCATCGTTGGTGCGTTGAGGTGTTTCCAATATAGGAGAGGTACTCTAACTCCTGAAATTCAGGATGGCAAGGGGAGGGCTCCTCAGCGTGACAGGAGGAACTGCCGCAGGGCGTGCGCCGCCTTGCCCCTGTGGCTTGTGCTATTTTTTTGTTCGACTTTCAGTGCAGAGAATACAGAGTCGCAGCCATCGGGCTTGAAGCATGCGGAGATGGGGAGGCCGGGCAGATAATCCGCCTCCAGCGTTGCTGTGATGATGCCGCTGCACTTCCCTTCAAACACGTGCTCGTCACCGTTTGCATCGATGTACGCAAGTGTGCAGAGGAAATGTGCGCGCTTGTTTGCTTCCTTCTCCATGCGCTTGAGGAAGTGCTCGATCCACTGCGCATCGCTTGCCGAAGGTCCCGCGCCCCAGCGGCGCGTGTGGAGCCCGAGCTCGTTTGCGATCGCTTCTACCACGATGCCGGAATCATCTGCCACGGTCGGCAGGTTGCTTAGGCTCCGGAAGAAGCGCGCTTTCTGCAGGGCATTCTCTGCAAATGTGTTGCCTGTTTCCTCCGGGTCGCCGGCGATGCCGATATCCGCCGGGCGCACCGGCGCGATCGGGAGGCCGCTGAGCACCTCCGATATCTCTATGAATTTGCCGTGATTATTGGTTCCTATCAGGAGCTGCATAGCCAAAGGATACGTTCTCTTTGAACTGAAAGGAATGCGTTACCAGTGATGAGGAAAATTCCAAGAATCAATGACTCCAGAAGAAGGTTCCATTTAGATCTGCTCATGGAGTGGAATACATCCTTTCCTGCATTCATTGGCATAATTCTGGATGCGCTGAAGGTCTTCTCTTGTTCTTGTATCGTGCACATCATACGTATCGAGTAATTGACGCAGCTCATCTGCAGTGTCTTGTATGAGTCGCGAAAGGAGGTACCTCACATGATCCGGGAAGCGTTCGTTGATTGAAAACTTGATCGCCTGCACGATCTTTCTCATTCGTATTGCAACTGCAGGGAGTGCACTCCTTGCCTCTGCATCAAGGTCAGGTTGCTCTCGTTGTTTTGCAACATAGGTATAACCACTCATAAGATCGTTTATGTGAGATCTTGCGGAGTGCGCCGCACTGAGTGGGCTAGAACTTTCCAATGCCGTTAGTATTTCTTGGCATAGTTGTGAATTCATGTTGATACATTACTCTCATAGATTAGTGGGGACACTCAAAAAAACGCAATTTCAGCTAACGCTCAAGATTATGCGAAGTCGGCGTATCCAGTCCTCAATCTCACAGTGCCGCCGACGTGCCATATAGCCCGTGTTGTGTGATGATGAATTTTCTCCGTTCTTCTTGTTCATAATGTTATAAAACAATAAAATATAATTTATGGAAGTTCCGGTTCCCAAGGATTCAGATGAGCCTGAAATAATCAGGTGGTATCAGCATGGAGTAGAGTATATTGAGGGTGCGTTGGGAATTTCACTGAGCCTGATTGAAAAAGTACGCTTCAAGGATCTTGTACGTGATAGCGTTGATCGAAACAAGCAAGTAGTTGGTCATTGGATGAGGGTTTGTTTAGGGCATGAAGCAATTGAGATATTTTTGCATGATTACTACGGAGTACCGCTGCCAATTGAAGACGAAGAAACTGATTGGGTAACTGATGGATATGGGCGTGAAGATTATCGACAATTTTGGAAGAAGAGGCAGGAGGAATCAGAACTGCCTTGATAAGGGATAAGGAGAAAATTCGTTTTCGCGCAACCCGTACCTACGCGCCAACCTCCATGTAGACCTTCCGTGCTTTCGCGCCGTCGGCGGGGCCGATCAGGCCTTTCTCTTCCATGATGTCCAGGAGCCGCGCGGCGCGCGCGTAGCCGACTTTCAGCTGCCGCTGGAGCAGGCTGGCAGAAGCGCGGCCCGTGCTCTGCACGATGCGCACGGCCTCGAAGAACAGGTCGTCGCCGCCGTTGTCATCCGCTTCCAGGTCGATGTACCCGTCGGCTTTCATCTCCTCCTCTCCTTCCTCTGCGTCTTCTCCTCGTTCTATCATAGGGATCTGTTCCGTAATTCTGCCGCCGCCTGCGATCTTGACTGCGTTGATCACGCGCTCCACTTCCTTGGTGGAGATGTAGATGCCCTGGATGCGCGTGGGGCGGGAGGTAGCCGCTGTCATGTAGAGCATGTCGCCTTTCCCCAGCAGGTCTTCTGCGCCGATGCTGTCGATGATCGTGCGGCTGTCCACCGCGCTCACGGTGCGGAAGGAGATACGTGTGGGGATGTTCGCTTTGATGAGACCTGTGATGACATCCACGCTCGGGCGCTGCGTGGCGATGATCAGGTGCATGCCCGTGGCGCGGGCCATCTGCGCGATGCGGGCGACCATGGTTTCCGTATCGCGCCGGAACTGCCGCATCATCAGGTCTGCCAGCTCGTCCACCACGATCACGATGCGCGGGAGGATGTTCTCCTCCTCCATCTGCTTCTCGTTGAATTCATCGATGTTGCGCGCTCCGGCCTCTGAGAATCGGTGCAGGCGGCGTCCCATCTCCGCAACCGCCCAGCGCAGCGCCTGCAGTGCCTTCTCCGATTCTGTGATCACGGGAGTGAGCAGGTGCGGGATGCCGTCGTAGGGCATGAGTTCCACGCGCTTGGGGTCGATGAGGATGAGCTTGAGTTCGTGCGGAGCATTCTGGAACAGGAGCGCAGTGAGGAAGGTGTTCATGCATACGGATTTGCCCGAACCGGTCGCTCCCGCGATGAGCAGGTGGGGCATGTCCGCCAGGTCGGCGACGATCGCATCGCCGGAGACATTGCGCCCGAGCGGGAAGGTGAGCTGTGATTCGCTCTGGTGAAACTGCGGGCTCTCCAGGATTTCCCGCAGGTGCACGATGGTGCGGACCCTGTTGGGCATCTCGACGCCGACGAGCGATTTGCCGGGGATCGGCGCCTCTATGCGCAGGCTCTCCGCTGCGAGCGCGAGCGCGAGGTCGTCTTTCAATCCTCCGATTTTACTGAGCCGCACGCCCTCAGACGGTTCCAGGGTGAACTGCGTCACCGTGGGGCCCGGGTGCGCCTCGCGCATGGTCACTTCGATGCCGAACTCTTCCAGCTTCTCCTCGATCTGGCGCGCTTGGGACTTGAGTTCCTCGTCGTTCACCGTGAGTTCGCTGTGCACGTTATCCAGCAGGTCGAAGCTGGGGAATGTCCACTCCTCGAACCGCGTATCCTTCATTTCCAGCGTGTTCTTGCTCACGGGCTTCGCAGCGCGCGCCTCCTTCCTGATCTGTTCCTTCGCCTTCTGCTTCACGAGCTGCTGGGCGAAGACGGGGCGCACGATATTGAGTTCCGGCGCTTCCCGGTCCTCCTCTATCAGATCTTCCCCTTGGTCCTCCTCTTCCTCCTGAGCACTCAGCGCTGCACGCGTTCGCGTCTTTGCTGCTGCGGCAGGCTGTCGTATGAACAGGGAGGAAAGCAGACGCAGGAGCGAGCCTACATCAGGTTCGAATGCGATGAAGACGCCTCCTGCGAATGCGGATGCGAGCACGGTGTATCCGACTGCTTTCGTGGCGAAGAGCACGAAGGGCACGCTCATGAGGAAGCCGATCGCCCCCGCGTACAGGTCGCGCTTGAGCGCGAAGTCCTCCGGCGGAGCGCCGAGGTGCACCATTCCGAGGAACGCAAGCAGGCAGAGGAACAGGCCCGTGGAACGTTTCACTTCGATCGCGCCCGTGGGGGCGATGCAGTGGAAACCGCCGGAGAGGAAGAGGAACGCGGGGAAGAGGATGCTCCATGCGCCGAAGAGAAACGTGAGTCCGCGGTTGATCATGTCGCCCACAGGACCCGCATTTCCTTTGAGCACGAGCACCAGCAGAATGCCGATGCAGATCTGGGCGATTCCGCTTACCTGCCTCCGCGTGGAGTCTTTGAGGTCGAGCCCGCTGGACGCCCGCGAACGGCGTTTCGCTCTGGTCCGGCGCGTGCGCACTGCGGTTTTCCTGCGCTTCTTGCGTGGCATGAGTGGTATTGTACAACAAAAGCAGCGAGGTGGAATAGTGGAATATTTCGCAGGTGCCGGAGGGGAGCGTGCCTGCTCCTGCTTTCCAGACAAACGTTACCTGGGATACAATTCTGCAGACAAATGCATGCATTTTTCGCATCGGGCACGTATCATGCACGCATGAAAGTTCTCATCTTCGGAGCGGGGGGCTACCTGGGGAGCCAGCTCCTCACAGTATTCCCGGGTACGGTTCCCTCGACGGTCGATATCGGCAATGCGGAAGCAGTGGCGCGCGAGCTCGATGCGCACAAACCGGATGTCGTGATCAACGCGGCGGGCAAGACGGGACGCCCAAACATCGATTGGTGCGAAGATCACAGGCTGGAAACGTTCCACAGCAACGTGACTGGACCGCTCGTGCTCCTCAAGGAGTGCGCGGATCGTGGCATTTACTGGGTCCATCTCGGTTCCGGGTGTATCTACCAGGGAGACAACGGGGGCAGAGGGTTCACGGAGGAGGATGCCCCGAATTTCTTCGGTAGCTTCTACTCGCGCACCAAAGCGTGGTCGGACCAGATGCTCAGGGAGTTCACGGAGCCGGTGGGGGGCAGGGGAGGGATCCTCGTCCTGCGCCTGCGCATGCCGTTCGATGGAACGGCAGGGGAGCGGAGCCTCATCAGCAAGCTCGCCAAGTATGAGCGCATTCTGGACATGAAGAACTCCATGACCTATTTGCCCGATATGTTTGAGACTGCGAAAAAGCTCATAGCGAAGCGGAAAACAGGTCTCTACAACATGGTGAATCCCGGTGTGATGTCTCCCTACGACGTCATGGCGCTCTACAAGGAAATGGTCGATCCATCGCACGCGTTCGAACGCCTCTTGCTCGAAGATCTGCCGGAGGTAGCCAAAGCGGCGCGGAGCAACTGTCGCTTAAGCACGGAGAAACTGGAGCGGGAGGGGATTATCTTGCGGCCGGTGGAGGAGGTGATGCGGGAAGCGATGGCACTGCGAAAAACATCGTGAATATATTGTGTAAATAATACTATTATGTTATAATTACTTTAAAGTTATGCCTCTCCTTAGAGCCATTCTCTGGCCACTCAAGCGTGTCTACTCGGTATTCAGGGGAATGTGGCGTATCGTGCGGAAGTATCCGAAGAGCAGCCTGGCGATTCTCTTCGTCTTCGGCGCGTTCACGCTGCTCATATGGTATCTGCGCCTGCCCTCTCCGCCCGAGTACATCACGGAGACTGCGGTGCGCGGAGATTTGCAGCAGGTTGTGGAGGGCGTGGGAGTGGTGATTTCCGAGAAGGACATCAAGCTCCAGTTCCCGATTACCGGGCTGGTGGACAAGGTACACGTACAGGAGGGGGACAGGGTGGAGAAGGGGCAGGAGCTCGCGCGCCTGCGTTCCAGCGGTCTTTCTGCCGATGTGAATGCCGCAGCGGCGCAAGTCGCCTCGGCGCAGGCGAATCTGGCGAAGATGGTGGAGGGCACCAGGCCCGAAGAGATTGCCGTTACCGAAGCATCCGTGCAGAACAAGCGCGCCTCGCTGGAGGCCGCGCGTGAGACTCTGCGGAGTGCGGAACTCTCTCTGCAGACGTCCCAGTCGAAGTTGGAGATCCTGAGGAACGAGGCGAAGGTGGGGCTGGAAGGGTATGTCACCACGGCGCGCAGCACCGTATCGCAGCAGCTCTCGACCGCACTCACTGCGGCGCAGGTGATGGATGACGTGCTCAGCGGCAACGACCTCCTGGACGTTTTCGTCAAGTACGAGCCGGGCCAGCTGGAGCTCATGCGCAAGCAGATCCTGAGCGCGCAACAGCTCATCCAGTCCGACGTCAGCAACTCCACGGGCATCTACGAGTACAAAGACGCCATCGAGGCCCTGGATCTTGCGCGGCAGCACGTCTCTGATCTGAGCGTTGTCTTAAACCAGGTGTACTCCACGGTTTCCGCCCTCCCCATTACGCCGTACTTCACGAATGCGGATCGGGAGAGCGCCAAATCGACGATTGCGACGCAGCGCACGAACGTGCAGTCCTCGCTCGCATCGCTCGATACCGCGCTCAAGAACCTGCGCGACGCATCCGCGAGTTACGATTCGCAGATAGCGACGGAGGAGAAGAACGTCGTCACCGCGCAGGGGACGCGCGACAAGGCGCTGGCGGACATCCAGACGTACGAGACATCCCTGCGCATCGAGGATGCGCAGCTCAATCTGCTCAGGGCCGGCACGCGCAAATCCGATATTGATGCGGCGCGCGCGCAGCTCAATCAGATGTACGCGCAGCTGCAGCGTGCGCGGGAGCGCTACGCGGATACCGTCATTTTCGCGCCGATCTCCGGCACGATTACCAAGGTGAACCTGAAGGAGGGGGAACTCCTCTCCACGTCGTTCGCGTCCGATGCTGCGATCACCATGCTGGGAGATGCCCCGTACCGCGTCCAGGTGTTCGTGGCGGAAATCGACATTCCGAAAGTGCAGGTGAGCCAGTCGGGTTCCATTGCGCTGGACGCGTTCCCCGGCAGGAAATTCGATTTGATCGTCTCGGAGATCGATCCGGCGGCGACCAGCGTGGATGGCGTGTCCAAGTACCGGGTCAAGATGGACTTTGACGGGGGGCAGGATGACGCACTCAAGATCGGCATGACCGGCGATGCGGAAATCTACACGGATCGCCGCGAGGATGTTGTGAGCGTGCCCGGTCGCGCGGTCATTACCGATGCGAACGGTGGAGACATCGTGCGCATTCTCACGCAGGCAGGAGCTGTGGAAGAGCGCCCCGTGGAGATCGGCATGGACGGGCAGGGCGGAGAGGTGGAAGTTGTGCGCGGCATTACAGAAGGAGAACAGGTGATTGTTCTCATCAAGGAATGACCATGCCAGAAAAGAACGCGCCGCTCATCGAGACGCAGAAGCTCTGCAAATCCTACTTCAATGAAGAGATAGAGACGCCGGTGCTCTTCGATATCGAACTCAAGATTGATGCGGGAGAGTTCGTGGCGATCATGGGTCCTTCCGGTTCCGGGAAATCGACGCTCATGCACATTCTGGGATTCCTGGATCACCACACGTCGGGCAAGTTCCTCTTCCACGGGGAGCCGACGCAGAAGATGGATGACGATACGCTGGCGAGGATACGGGCCACGCGCGTGAGCTTCGTCTTCCAGGCGTTCAACCTGCTCCCGCGCACGTCCGTACTCAATAACGTGATGCTTCCGCTGCTGTACCATCCGATCATTCGACCGGAAGATCGCCTGGAGAAGGCGCACAAGGCGATCGAGATGGTCGGACTCTCTGATCGGACATCGTTCCTCAGCAGCCAGCTTTCCGGCGGGCAGAAGCAGCGCGTCGCCATCGCGCGCGCCCTCGTGACAGAACCGGAGCTCATCTTCGCGGATGAGCCGACGGGCAACCTGGATTCCCACTCGGGCATCCAGGTGATGGAGGCGCTCCAGAAACTGCACGCAGATGGCCATACGATTATCCTCGTCACCCACGAGCAGAGTACGGCGGAGCACGCTCAGCGGATTATCCAGCTGCATGACGGCCGCGTCGTTTCGGATAGCACAGAGTTCAAACGCCGCATTGCCGCACAGGAAGGCAAACTCCATAAGTAACCATGCTCTTCTCCGACCTGCTGAGAACGGCGACCCTCGGTGTGACCGTCAACAAAGGGCGGTCGCTCCTGACCATGCTCGGGATCATTATCGGCGTGGGGGCGGTGGTGCTGATGACCGGCGTCGGCCGGAGCATGGAGAGCGTGATTCTCGGGCAGATTGATGTTCTGGGTCCGAAGACGCTCGCTCTCTGGCCGGGAAAGAGCGGACCGGAAGGAGGTGCAGCTGCGCTCCAGTCGGATTTCGATGCCATCAAGATGGGCGATGTGCAGGCCCTGACAGAGCTCAGCACCATTGCGGATATCGCGCCGATCATGTTCGTGCCGGGCGAAGCGCGCTACGGGCGCGAACGCACCAACCCGCGCGTCGTCGGCAGTACGCCGGAGTACTACAGCAGCCAGAACATCGAGGTCGTTCAGGGGAGGTTCCACGATGCGGAGGATGAGAGGGCACGCCGGGCGGTGGCTGTGATCGGGCCGGATATTGTGGATGATCTCTTCTACGGCGGCAGTGCGCTCGGCAAGCGCATCGATATCGGTGACAAGATCTACACGGTCATCGGCGTGCTCAAACCGGTGGGGACGCAGTTCTTCCAGAATGTGGATGATCGCATCATCATTCCCTTCTCGGTCGCGCAGAGCATCACGCAGCGCGACTACCTCGATATGGTCACGTTCCAGGCGGTCGGCAGCACGCAGATCGCGCAGCAGGACGTGGAGTCGCTGCTGCGGCAGCGCCACCGGATCGTTCCGCCCGAGGGCGACGATCCCGCGGAGAATGATGACTTTCTCGTGCGCACTGCGCAGCAGGCGCAGGATATTCTGGGTGCCGTTTCCCTGGGGCTCACGCTGTTCATCACGATGGTCGCGGGCATCTCGCTCGTGGTGGGAGGCATCGGCATCATGAACATTATGCTGGTCGCTGTATCGGAGCGCACCCGGGAGATCGGCCTGCGCAAAGCGATCGGGGCGAAAGGGAGAGATATTCTCTACCAGTTCCTGATCGAATCCGTGTACGTGACGCTCATCGGCGGCGCCATCGGCGTCTCGATCGGGCTGTTCCTCTCGTACATCGTCTCGCTCATCGTGCGCGACTTCCTGGTGCGTTACACCTTCACCGTCTCTCTTGGCTCGATTATTGTGGCGCTCTGCATGGCGGCGGGAACCGGGCTCATCTTCGGGATCTATCCAGCGAAGCGAGCATCCCAGTTAAGCCCAATTGAAGCCCTAAGATATGAATAACTAATTTATACAACTCATGCGAACTGAAGACACCATCGGCATCGCACTCGAGGCGCTCAGGCGGCACAAGTCGCGCTCGGTCATCACGACGCTTGGCATCATTATCGGGGTGGGGTCTGTCATTCTCATGGTCTCCATTGGGGCCAGTTTCGAGCGGTACATTCTAGACCAGGTCGACCAGTTCGGCGGCAACGTATTCGAGATCCATGCCAAAGGATTGCAGGACATCGGGAAGGAGACGCTCACCATTACCATTGGCGACTACGAGGCGATCAGGGGGCTCTCCACGGTGCGCAGCGTGAGCCCGGTCATCTTCCTGAGCAGCCGCGTCTCGTACGGCGATCAGGAGATTGCGCCGATGATCATGGGTACGACCAAAGAAATCTTCCATAACTGGTCCATGGAAGTCGCCAAAGGCAGGCTGCTCTCCGATGCGGATGACCAGGGCGCGCGCAGCGTCGCGGTCATCGGATCGAAAGCGGCAGAGGAGCTCTTCTCCAACGAAGATCCCATGGGCAAGCGCATCAGCATCGGCTCCAGAAAACTTACCGTGGTAGGGGTGCTCGATTCGCTCGGTTCGGCGCTGGCGCAGCAGATGGATTCGGTCGTCTACATTCCGTTCAGCGTGGCGAAAGCGGTCACGGGGAGGACGCGCTACATCGATTACATTTCCCTGCAGTCCACGGTCGACACGAGCCTCGCGCAGGCGGATATCCAGTCACTTCTGCGCCAGAGGCACAACATCGATAATCCCGAGGGGGATCCGGACAAAGATGACTTCTACGCGCGTTCCGTGGAACAGGCGATGGAGATCATCTCTGCCATCACGATGGGCATCACAGTATTCCTCGGGCTCATCGCGGGCATTTCCCTGCTGGTCGGCGGCATCGGCATCATGAACATCATGTTCGTCTCCGTCTCCGAGAGGACCAAGGAGATCGGCCTCCGGAAGGCCGTCGGTGCCAAGCGTAACGACATCCTCTTCCAGTTCCTCATCGAAGCGATTGTCCTCACGCTGATCGGAGGAGTGATCGGCATTCTCATGGGCGTAGGCATCGGCTACATGCTCTATCTGATTGCGCGGTACTTCCTGGGAGACTTCACGTTCGCGCTCTCCGTGAATGCCATCTTCCTCGCGATGGGCATGGCGGTGAGCACGGGACTGGTATTTGGCATCTACCCTGCCAAGAAAGCTGCCGACTTGAGCCCGATGGAGGCGATACGATGGGAATAGCAGGTGTCTATGGAAATACAGGTGCAACAAAGAGGAATCCAGCGAAGCGTAGCGAAGTTGGATGGAGGCGATAAGATGGGAGTGATTTGAAGAACGCAGGATGCACGCGGATGCGTGCGCCTTTCGGATATCGGACGCGGCGCAGCAGCATGGAGCCGTTATAGCACCGAGGACGCGAGAGGATGTCGCCGGTACACTGAAGGGGGCGAAAGCAGATGTTTTTATCTTCAAAACGCGCAGTGCTTCGTCTACACTCTGCGCGTGGGTCGGTACCGAAGTGGCCAAACGGGTCTGGCTGTAAACCAGATGGCTCTGCCTTCGGGGGTTCGAATCCCTCCCGGCCCACCATTCGATTCATGCGCGAGGCTCACGCACTCATCGTGAGCGGCGAGGTTCGAACTGGCGGCGCTGTTCATTGGATATTTCTGATGGTCCGCATAGAATGTTTCTATGCAGCCAACATCCAGTTTGGCGGTTTCAACAGAGCGGGTGGGAGAACTCTTCATCATTGCAGAGACGTTCTTTTGGAGCTTGTTTCCTGTCATGACGATTCTCACATTCGGCACACTCACACCCCTCTATACCGCCGCAATCAGCACAGTGATTGCCGCACTCTTCTTCGCGGTCGGCCTCACTGCAAAGCGCCAGTGGCACCACCTGCTGCGCCGCAAGGCCTGGAGGAGCATGTTCCTTACGTCGCTCTTCATCGGTGTGCTCTTCTACGCATGCATGTTCATGGGGCTGCGCCACACCACCGCAGGCAATGCATCGATCCTGAGTCTCATGGAAGTATTCTTCTCGTTCGTGATCCTCGGCGTGCTTTTGCGGCACGAACCAGTGCTGCCTCTCCATTTGCTGGGAGGGGTCCTGATGGTCATCGGTGCAGGGCTCATTCTACTGCCGGGGATGACTGGTTGGCAGCAGGGGAATCTGCTGGTTGTCAGCGCGACTTTCTTTGCGCCATGGGGCAACAAGTACGCACAGCAGGCTCGTAAGATCGTAAGCGCAGAGGCCATCATGTTCTGCCGCAGCGTCATAGGCAGTCTCTTTCTGTTCTTGCTCGCAGCCCTCTTCGAAACGCCGCCCTCATGGGAAGCACTGCATGCCTCAGCCGGTTTCCTGCTCGTGAATGGCATGCTCTTGCTGGGGCTCTCCAAGATTTTCTGGTTGGAAGGTATCGCACGCCTTCCCATCACAAAAGCGATTTCACTGGGGAGCCTGGCGCCAGCATTCACGCTCATTGTCGCATATGTGGTGTTGCATGAGCAGGTAACGGCCATGCAAGTGCTTGGGTTTTTGCCTATTGCATTCGGCGTGTACCTGCTCACGAAGAAACGGGCGGCACTCTCGTCCGTCGTTCCATAACGATGCCAATGGACGCAAGTCATTTCCATCACCCATAGGATGCCTCACGCCGGTTTCCAGTAGCAGGGCTGCTTGCATTTGCTGCAGTACTGCTCGCCGCTCTCATGGGCTTTCCCACTGGTGCAGCGTGCATTGCAGCAGGCTGACCGTATGGAGGTCTGCTGCGCCTGTGAGAGCTTCCTGCGCGATTCTACCGACAGGTGCTTCTCACAGTACTGCCTGCCGTTCGTCGCTTTGCCGCAACCTTTCACCGTGCAGAACTCGTGTTTTTTTGGGATGGGAGTGGGTGGAACAGGCACGCAATCACGCAAGGCAACCATAGGCTCTATGGGGCAATTCTCCTAGGAGAAAGGCTCTTTTATGGAATGTGCGCATGTTGTTACAGGCATGTGCAGGCAATTTCCTCGTGTTTGTGCTCTCTTTTCGTCTCAGGGAGAGTATGATGCAATCGCATGCATACCAATACTGTGTCATCCGAACAGTCTCCTGGTTTCCAGGCGCTTGGCATTCATTCCGCATTCCTGAAGATCCTCGACTCCCGAGGCATCACCAGGCCCACGCCTATTCAGCATCAGGCGATTCCGCTTGCGCTGGAGGGAAAAGATCTCATAGGCATAGCGCAGACAGGCACGGGAAAGACGTTTGCTTTCGGGTTCCCGATGCTGCAGCGGCTCGCGGCCGGCAAGAAGAGGGCGCTCGTCATCCTCCCCACGCGCGAGCTGGCGTACCAGGTCGAAGAGGCGCTCCAGCCGTTTGCATCCGCTCTCCAAATCCGGATGGCGGTCTTCGTCGGCGGCGCCTCGATGCATCTGCAGCGTCAGATGATCAAGCGCGGCAATCCGCGCATCCTCATCGCCACGCCGGGTCGGCTCAACGATCACTTAGAGAGGCGGACAGTGACGCTCAAGGAGGTGGAGATTCTCGTCCTCGACGAGGCGGACCGCATGCTCGACATGGGGTTCAAGCCGCAGATTGACCGCATTCTCTCGTACGTTCCGCGCACGCGCCAGACGCTGCTCTTCTCCGCGACGATGCCGCAGGATATCGTCAAGCTCGCCACCGACCAGATGCATCTTCCGCTCCGCATAGAAGTCGCTCCCGCGGGGACTGCGGCTGCGAAGATCGAACAGGAGCTCCTGATCGTGCGGCAGCAGGATAAGCAGGCGCTGCTCCAGTCGCTCCTCAGGGAGTGTGCGGGGCAGGTGCTCGTCTTCTCGCGCACGAAGCACGGCGCGAAGAAGATCACGCGCGCCCTGAACGAAGGGAATGTTCGTGCAGCGGAAATCCACGCCAACCGTTCGCTCGTGCAGCGCCGCAGCGCGCTCGAAGGCTTTAAGAAAGGGGTGCACCGCGTCCTCGTCGCAACCGACATCGCCTCACGCGGCATTGATGTCACAGATATCGCACTGGTTATCAATTACGATCTCCCCGATGATCCCTCGGACTACGTCCACCGGATTGGGCGGACGGGCCGTGCCGAACGCGCAGGGAAAGCCATCTCCTTTGCGACGCCCACACAGGCCGGAAGCATCCGTGACATCGAGCGGCTCATTCGCGCACCGTTGCATCGTCGGCAGCACGCATCGATTCCTCCCATTCCCATGGAACAGAAGGCGAGTGCGACAGCGCACCCGCGCCGTTCTGCCGGCCGATCCCATCCGCGCTCTTCGGGACACACGAGGTTTCGGCAGGATCCCCGCAGGAGCCAGCGCCGCAGGTAAACGGGAGAGAACGTATTCCTGATAGGAAAATGTTCTGGGGAAGCAACAGCAGACCATTCCGAAGAAAGAACAGGAAGCGAAACCTGCAGGGAAGAGGCTGGAAGTTGAAGTGGAGTGATAGTTACAGCCGCACCCTTCGTCCCTCGTACCTTCTGAGGATCAGTCCGTGCTGCTGCCCGAGGATCTCCTTGGAGAGGGGATCGTCGTAATCGCTGTCGTAGACGACCGTCGTGATGCCGGCGTTCAGGATCATCTTGGTGCAGATCACGCAGGGGAAGGTGTTGCAGTAGAGCGTTCCGCCCTCGATGCCGATGCCGAATTTTGCAGCCTGAGTGATGGCGTTCTGCTCCGCGTGCGCGCCGCGGCAGATCTCATGCCGCTGGCCCGAGGGGATGCTCATCTTCTCCCGCAGGCATCCGCCCATCTCCGCGCAGTGGGGCACGCCCTTGGGCGCGCCGTTGTACCCCGCGGTGAGCTGCTGCGTGTCCTTGGCAATCACCGCGCCGACCCTGCGTCGCAGGCAGGTGGCGCGCTTGGCCCATACGTATGCGATTTCCATGAAGATCTCGTCGAACGTGGGTCTGTCTTCGCCGGAAAGCAGCCTGAGGAAGTGCTCAAATTTCTTCTGCAGTTCCTCCAGCGTGCCTTCATTCAGAATGAAGTAATCGGTATCTTCCAGGCACTTCTTCACCTGTTGTCCCTCCGGAGGTTCGCCCACGCCCTTCTCGCGATTGAGCTTCTCCAGGATCTGTTCGCGTGTCAGCGGGGCTCCCTCGCGGTTGCGTGCGGCGATGCGATCGAGGAGCACGGCATCGCTCGCGCTCACCCCCACCAGATGGAAGTCGGGGAGCGTGCGCAGCTGCGCTGCCTCACCCGGGTTGCGGATGCCATCAATCACCCAGTCCTTCGCAGGGTCTTTCGCGATCGTTTCGCGCACTTTCACACCCAGTGCGCCGGCGCCGTGCATCTTGCGCAGGTCGTTGCCGACCTGCTGCAGGTTCTCGCGCGTGTGCGGGAGCCCCCGCGCGGTAGCCTCCGCGCGCACCATGTCTGAGAGCGAGATGTACGAGAATCCGCGTGCCTGCAGGAGCTTGGCGATTTCGCCCTTGCCGCTGCCCATGAAGCCGGTGAGTCCGATGTGTCGGGGCATGGGGCACATGGTATGGGCACCGTGCCATGGAGGACAAGCGGTAATTTCGGGCATGCCTTTCTGTACGCCTTAAACGCTCGTGCGCGGTTTCTGTTTGTCCCGTCGCCCTGCCGATCGCCGTATTTTCTTCTCCTCATCGAAGAAGAGGAGGTAGATCGCAGGGAGGATCCCGATGGAATTGACGATGAGGAGTGCGATGAACCAGGCGAGCTGGTTGCTTCTTGCGCTGCGCCAGAGGGCGATGCCGCGCAGGACGATGTCCAGGACGATGAGCGGGACCATCATGGGCAGGAGCAGGCCGATCCAGTGCGGCATGCCGACGAAAGGCAACATATCAGAGTACGTCATAGGGGTAGTCGGATACTGTGTGGTCTAGTAAAGCAGAAATCCGCACGGGTTGCGAACAGTGTCCGCCGGGGCGTGCATGCTGCAACGTGAGAGCGGCTATTCGTCGTCCGCAGCGTCGAACGGCTCTTCCAGATCGCAGGTGCAGCCGTCATCGTCGCGGTCCGGGCAGTTGGGCGAGCAGAGGTAGCCGCCGCAGACCGGGCACTCGGTCACCTCTTTGTCGCAGGTATTACATGTCATGGACGGGGTGGGGGAGAGAGTGAGATGTCACTATTGTGTGCGAATTCGCATGGGCTATGCAATAGTCCTACCACTTGCATGATTGGCAGAAAGAATTCATAGCTATAGTTTGCTTCTGGCAATTGCGTTGCGAATTTCCTACAATGTTTTCCTTCTTGCTATCATTCCGAATTCTTCCTATGGCAAAAACGCTCCTCTGCATCCCGGCATTCCTCATCGCGTTCTTCAGCGCCGTTTCCGTTACGCACGCGGCATCGTTCTGCGAGCCGGAAGTGCAGCGGGATTGGCCGAGTTGGATCGGCCAGCTCGGTGCGTGCGCACAGCAGGAGGGTGTGATTCCTGCGCAGGGGGAGGTGTATCTCCCGCGCATCCCGGAATTTTACCAGTCGATCAACTACAGGCGATGGTATATGCAGCCTGTTGTGCAGCCGAGTACATCGCCAACGCAGGGGGAAAGAGTCGGTGCCGAGTGGTGGCCTGACTGGATCGGCAAACCGGCATGGTACTAGGCGCTTAGAGCCGTGTCATAGCCTGAGGAACGTTTCTCCAGTACACGTATCCGAGTGCGCAGGAGAGGGAGAGAACCAGGATCCAGATGCCTGCGCCCGTCTCCGGTTGGGAGAGAGGCTTGTGTGCTGTCACAGGCTGAGCGGGGGCGCCTGCGTGCAGCGTATCTGTTCCCTGAGGCAGGGAAGCGGAAGGCGTGGGAACGTAGCTCGAGCCGACCGTGTACGGATTGCGTGGGATTTCCGCCGTGGTGCCGGTTGTTTGCGTCGGTATGACAGGCGGTTCTTCGGTCTCTTCCTGTGCGACGAAAGGATTGCCGAAGTCTTGTGCAGGGGTATCCGCTTCAGTTGCTGCCGGCTCGTTTTGAGGCTCATCTTCCTCGGTTGCCTGTAGCGCATCGAGCAGCGCGAGCACTTCTTCCTCCGTTCCTGTTTCTGCTTCTATTGCTGCTTCTGTCGTTTCCGTTTCACTCGTCGGAGGAGGAGTGTCAGATGGGAGCGCAGTTTCCTGCGGCGCGAGATCCGGCTGCACGTCGTCTTCTGTCGGCGCAGGTTCTGCAGGTTCCGCTGGTTCCGGCACAGGCTCCTGCTCTGTGGGAGTGCTGCCAATCGTAATGGTGCCGAGAGCGGAACCCGTCGTCAGCGTATAGGTGTGTTGCGTGTGCATCGGCGCATCTTCCGGCACGTCGTATCGCCACGTATCGCTCTCGAAGAGAATCGAACTGTAGAGGCATGATCCGCCGCTCTCACAGAGCGTATCGGATGATAGAATTGCCGGCGTTGTCGTTGTGTTGACCCAGGCGATGCTGGCGCCCGGGAGAACGGAGATATCGGCTGGATCAAATCCATCCTCCGTAATGTATACCGTCACTTCATCTACCAATTGCGCAGTGATGTTCTTCAGCCCGCGGAAGAATCCGAAGGAGAGGGCGCAGACGAGCCCGATGCCGACCAGTGCAGCCGGATAGCGTGCGACGTGCTTCTCTCTCGAAGGGGTTGCGGCATGTGGTACATCCTTGCGCTCCTCTGCAGAGCAGGAGTTTGTGGATTGCCAGTGCGGGTGGAGTTCAGGCATGTGTGCGAGGATGCAGGCAAGTCGCTAGCTGTCTGCGGCTGGCGAAGATCGTTCCGATGATGGCCGAGACCAGGAGAAGGAGCGCCAGTGTGGAACCGGTTCCGGTACTGCCAGGCAGGTCGCCGACATCCTGGCGTGCGAATGGATTCTCTCCCGGTGCGTCCGTGAGGATAGATGCGATGAGCGGTGCTGTAGAAGTTGTGGGATTGCCGATTTCCACGGCTACTTCCTGGCTGAATGCGCTCTCTTCATCATTCATATCGACTGCGCGAATGGCGAAGTAGTACGTCGTTCCCTCCGGCAGGTTCCGGATTGCCACGTTTGCCGTTGTGCCCGGAATGGTCTTCCGTTGGATGTACTGCCCGGAAGTCGCGCCGTAGTAGACATTGTACGCTTTGAGCATAGAGGAACGCAGGTCGTCCCACTTCAGGAATGCGGTGTCTCCCTCAGAGGTCACGCGCGGATTCCTGATTTGGAGGAGCGAGAATGCCGTGCGGTCATTCCGGTACGTTTCAGGATCCTGGCACGTACCCTCCACGCAGAGATTGCTTGCGCACTGCGTGCTTAAGACGCAGGTGCCTCCCACAGGAATTTGCGCCTGTTTACTGCTGCAGAAACCCTGGTAGCAGATTCCATCCGTACACTCGCTGCTGCTCGTGCATGCCTGAGGAGTTTCTACGGGATTCTCTGCAGTGCGGCAGACGCTATTCACGCAGTTGTTACTCGCACACTCTCTGTTGGACGTGCAGCCTTCCCCGGTAGCCAGTCCGGTGATACCGGAACAGAATCCATTGCGGCACACTTCGCTTTCACACTGGTCATCGCGGCGGCATGCGCCGTCGTTCGGAATGCGGAAGTCCTCCCTGCGGCAGAATCCTTCGTAGCAGGTTCTGCTCTCACACTCGCCGTCGAGCATGCAGGGTTGGAGCCCGTCAGTCGTTTCTGCGGCGCAGACCCCGTCTACGCAGGTGTGACTCGTGCATTCCGCATTCGCGGTACAGGGACCGCCGGCAGCGGTGAGAGATGCAGTCGTCGCAGCGCTCTGGGGATCCAGCCGGACGAAGAGCGCGCCTGGTTCCTGCTGGAGCGCGTATGTCGCTTGTCCGCCCGCGTCCTTCGCGAGTATGTACGTGTGCCCGTCACGCTGCACATTGAAGAAGCTGACGGCTGTTCCGGGGGTGAGTTCCTTGATGACGGTGAAGGTGATGCGCGCGACGGGGACCCAGTAAGACGTGGGAGGATTCTCCGTGCTCGTATTCGCATGAATTTTCGCGAAGCCCTTCTCAGAGGCAAAATCTGCTTCTCCCGGGATGACTTCGACGAACGGGTCGTCGTACACCTCGATGGTCTTTCCCTCCAGGATTGTCGCGTCGTAACTCAGCCATGTACGTACGCTGGTAATCGGATTGCCCTGCGGGTTCTGTACGACGAGATCGATATCGAGCGTATCACCGACGGAGAGAGCTTCTGTCTGGAGCGTCTGCGGGTCGCGTACGTCAAAGGGTGGGCAACTGTCGGCCGTATCCGGGCTCACTGTCCAACCGGGAGGAGGAACGGAGCCGTAGATCCATGTATCGGTCGTGTATCCTTCCACGCAGTGGGGGCGCAAGACCAGCGCGGCGCCAGTTGCTTCCTGCGACTGTGCCACGCGCGGCGCGGCAAGGAGGAGCAGCGCGCAGGCGATGCCTGTGCACATGCTCCGATGGAAGGTTGTGGTGTGTATTCGCATGGTCACGGAGTTAGCGATATTCGATGTGCGAGAGAAGGCGCATGGCATCATCTACTGTCAGTATTCCATCATCATTGGGATCGGCTCGCAGTTCCTCTGTCGATGCCGCTCTGTATCCCTGGGCGATTTCCAGGATCAGGCGGACATCCTCCAGGTCGATCTTTCCGTTTCCGTTCATATCGCCGCGCACTTCCGTACTTCCCGCTTCGATGAGGCTCACAGGTTGCACGGTGCCTGCAGTGTAGATTCCAAGGCCGAACGATGAGGCGATGCTCGCGCACCCCAGTGCCAGAATGCCGAGGGTTCTCCTATGTGCCGCGAAGATGTTTTGGAGAGACATATCGTAGTAGTATAGGGGAAAGCGCATCTTCCATCAATTCCCACCTGTTGACTAAAAAGGGGAATATGTTTTGAAATTGTCCATCGCATCGTCGTTGTCCCGTGCGATGTCGTGCGGCGGGAAAATCTGGTAGGATGGCGATCCATGGCTCAGATCTACCTCTTCACCGGAGAGAATTCCTACGAGCTGCGTCGCAAGCGTTCCTTCTGGGCGCAGGAGTTCTCGTGCAAGCACGGAGAGGAGAACCTCCTGCGCCTGGAGGCGCGCACGACGACATTCCGCGCACTGATTGACGAAGTATCCGTCGCTCCCTTCATTGCCGAGAAGCGCCTGGTGCTGATGGATGGCATCCCGTCGGGAACCAAGGAGGAAGTGGAGCAGCTCTGCCGTTCCATCCATCCAGCCGTCATCCTCCTGATCGCGGAGCCGAAGCCGGATAAGCGCCTCTCAGTCGTGAAGGCACTGACGGCCGTTGCGCAGTGCGAGGAATTCCGCCGGTGCTCCCCGGCTGCACTGGAGGAGTGGCTGACGAAGGAAATTGCTGCATTGGGCGGATCGATGCATCCCGAAGCGAAGGCTTTCCTTCTGGATCGCGTGGGGAATGAGCAGGAGCTCCTGGTGCAGGAGTGCAGGAAGCTCGTGTTGTACGCGCAGGGGAGGGAGATCCGCATCGAAGATATCGAGATGCTGGTCGTCTGCCAGTCGGAGAAACAGGTGTGGGAACTCATGGATCTTCTGGCGCAGCGCAAGACGTCTGAAGCCATGCGCTACGTGCAGCGTATGCTGCGGCAAGGCGAGAGTGCCGTGGGGCTCTGGAATATTTTCCTCTGGATGATCAGCAACCTCGTTCCGGTAGCAGGCGTCGTGGAAGACGGGGTTACGTCTCCGGTTGCGATTGCCAAGCAGGTAGGCATGAATGTGCGCAACGTGCAGACGCTGCTCCCGTTCGTGCGGTCTATGTCACGCGCACAACTCACCAGCCTGATCGAGAGAATCGTCGAGTATGACATTGCCCTCAAGACAGGGAAAATACGCGCATCGGACCAGGAGCCGGAAGAGCTGCTCTCCGTCATTGATCGGTCGTTGCTTGCGTGCTGCGCACCGTAACGCGGTGGGCATCTTAGGATGCCTGTTCGATTTTTCGCAGGATCTCCTCTTCCTTCCTCGCCTCCTCTGTCTGATGCTGCCGTTCCTGCTGTTCGCGTTCCAGGCGGCGGTTGTGGCGCTCCTCCGATGTTTTTGAGAGGAGCTGCTGCTGTCCGATCTGCGCGATGTCCGATGCGTATTTCTTGTCGATTGCTTCCAACTGCGTTTTCTCATTGACGAGGATATCTCTCAGATTGCCAATTTGTTCGGGCGTCATGATCGGAAGGATGTTGATCCAGTACTGCCGCTCTTCATCATTCATGCTCTCTGAATCGAGGATGAGCGCAATCAGTTCCGGGTGCTTCTGTTTGAGCTCATCCGGGATGGTGAGCGCTTTCGCACCCCCTGCCGCCTTCCGATCGCTTGTGCCAGTCATCGGGAGTAGCGTATGTGTTTTCATGCCTGAGGTAAAGCGCAAGCGAGTGCGTGCGGCATCATTCCTGCGGCACGAAGAGCGGCAGGATGATCAGGATGATGAGTGCGATGAAGGTGAGGAGCGTGAGTCCTCCTATTGCCAGGATGATCGGCGGCAACGCCTTGATCCTGTTCAGAAGATTCGCGCCTGCTCCGGGTTCTTGCGCTTCGCTGCCCGGTGCGGGAGGCCCGAATACTTCGGCGGGCTCTTCCTCAACTGCTGCCGAAGGTTGCGCCGTGAGCGTGATACTCTCCGGTTTGCTGCAGAGTGCGCTGTTGCGTAGGGCGGATGCAATGGAATCCAGATCAACATTCCATCGTTCGGCGAATCGTGCAGAGACATCGGGAATGCTCTCTTCGAATGCCGCAGCATCGCGCAGGCCGCGTTCGCGCAGGCGGCAGAGGGTGCGGAGCATCGCTTCCTGCGTGAGAGCGCTGTCCCCCTCGAGCACGCCATCCACCTCCTCTGCCGTTGCCGGTACTGCCGCATCTTCCTGCGGAGGAGTGGACGTACCAGCGATCGCGGCGCTGGGAAGGAGGGAAGGCGCAGCCGCCGCAGGCGCTTCTTCCTGCGATGGGCCTATGGCACCTGGGAGTTGCACAGGTGTCGGTATAGGCGACGGAACCGGCGCAGGTGTTCCTGGTTCCTGTTCCGGGTCCCCCGCGTAGAAGAGGTACGGGTAGAGCCCATTGAGCACCTCCTCGCAATGGAGGGAGCCTGCCAGCATCTCCGTAACGGCACCGGGTGAGAGCGAGAGGTTCTCCGCGACGCGCTCAACCAGTCGTTGCTTGGTGATGGGCAGCACATTCGGGTCTGTGTACCGATCCTTCACTCTGCAGAGCACCCGCGCCTTGTGTCCCGTTGAACGGCTCGCCTGCAGGGCGGGCTCGGAAGGTACGGCGGCATCCTCGATGAGCGTGGCGTAGGAGCGGGTATTGCTGTGCATTCTCTGTCGTATGGCTGCCCTGCGCAGCGCTTCTCGATCGGTAGCACTGGCGGAGATCGTTTGCTCTACGGCAATGGTCTCATCTGATGCTGCAGCAGCCTGTGGGATATCGCTGATCGCGAGCGCAACAACGGATGTTCCCAGGATCAGCAGGAGTCCGGGGGAGAGGCGCGGAGCATGTCGCAGGTTTGTCATGTGAGAGGAAGAGGAAACGATCGTAAAAAAGGAAAGGCAGTGCAAGCGAAAAGGGAGATACAATTATCAAAGATTGCCCTGCCGTCAATACGGCGGAGAGGCATATGGACAAGATGGCATCTTCATGTTCAGTAATATCTGATGGGTTCCCTGGTCGTTGTGCGCGATCCGCCAGGGTGATGAGCCGGGAACGCCCCCGGACGTTCCCGCGGAGCACGTCTCTCAGAAGTGCTCTACAAGAAGGGCTCAAGAAGAAATACCACCCCGGCGAATTCCGAGGGCAAAACAGCGGGATTCGCCCGAGCGTGTTCCCGGGGCATCCTCAGTCGGATGCATGAAGCAAAAATGTGTGCGCGATGTACTGGCAAGAAACAAAAAGTAGTTTCTTGTTATAGGAGGTGTCGTGCTCACGCAACCTTGATGATCTCGTACTTGTGGGTACCGGCGGGGGTGACTACCTGTACGATTTCTCCTTTCATGCTGCTCAGGAATGCTCTGCCGAGAGGGGATTCGTTGCTGATCTTCTTCGACATGGGGTCAGCCTCAGTCGATCCGACGATCACGAACGTCTCGGGCTCGTGATTCTCTGTCCTGTTGCGTACAGTGACGGTAGAACCGATCTCAACAGACTTGGAGTTGGTTGCGGCGTCCTTCTTGGAGCTGATGATTTTGGCGTTCTTGACCTTTCGTTCCAGTTCCAGGATGCGTCCTTCCACGAATGCCTGCTCGTTCTTCGCTTCCTCGTACTCAGAGTTCTCGGAGAGGTCCCCGTAGGAGATTGCTTCCTTGAGCCGTTTTGCCACTTCCTGGCGCCGGACGGTCTTGAGGTGATCCAGTTCCTCCTGGAGCTTCCTCAGACCCTCGCGCGTCACGAGCGTCTGGTCGTCGTTGTCGGAGAAGTCCGTTTCATCATCCAGCACGATCGCGTCATCATCCGTCGTCATAGGCAGAGAGGGGAGAATTGTGTGGAGCAGTCTACGAAGGAATTTCTCTGCTGGCAAATGAATTCGCCGTGTGTTTGCTAGCGTGCATCCAGCAGATCCGGCCAGGCGAGGAGGGGCAGGTTGGCGATATCCTCCTGCGTCAGAGCCTCGATGAGGCGTTTCGCGAGCTGGACATTGGTGATGAGAGGAATGCCGTGGTCCGTCGCGAGACGCCGGATGAAGTATCCATCCGTCTGTTCGCGCGCACTGGAGTGCATCGGCACGTTCACGACCAGGTCGACTCTCCTCTTCTCCAGATACTCCTGGATGTTGGGGCTCCTGCTCTCGGAGAGCTTGTGCAGCAGGGCAGAGGTGATCCCGCGCGATTCCAGGAATTCGTGCGTACGCTTGGTGGCGAAGAATGCGAAGCCACACTCAGCGAGTTTCTGGATTGCCGGCAGCATGTCGACCTTATCTTCCAGGCGGCCGATGGTGAGCAGGATGTTCTTCTTGGGAGGGGAGAACCCCACGGCAGTGAGCGCCGTGAGGAGAGCCTGTTCGGCGTTCTCTCCGAAACAGGCGACTTCGCCGGTGCTCGCCATCTCCACGCCCAGGCGCGGATCGGCGCCCTTGAGGCGGTTGAAGCTGAACTGCGCAGCCTTCACGCCGACGTGGTCTAAGTCGATGGTCTGGTACCGTGCTCCCGTATCCGCACGGCCAAGGAGCGCCTGCGTTGCAATCGTGATGAAGTTGGCGCCCGTCACTTTGCTGGCGAAGGGGAAGCTGCGGCTGGAGCGCAGGTTGCACTCAATGACTTTGAGGCGGTTGTTCTTGGCGAGGAACTGGATGTTGAAAGGTCCGGAAATCTGGAGGTCGCCGGCGATCTGTTTCGCGATGATCTTCATGCGCCGGAGCGTTTCTAAGTTCACGCGTTGCGGAGGCATGACCATCGTCGAGTCTCCCGAGTGGACGCCTGCGTTCTCTACGTGTTCGGAAATAGCGTAGAGCAGCAGCAGTCCGCGCTGCGCAACGCCGTCGAATTCGATCTCCTTGGCTCCCTGCTCGAATTTGGAGATGACGACCGGGCTCTCTTTATTGATGAAGGCGGAGAGCCCCACGTACGCTGCCAGATCCTCGCTCGAGTGCACGACGGCCATTGCCGCGCCCGAGAGCACGTAGCTGGGGCGAACAATCACGGGGTACCCGACTTTCTCGGAGAACTTCCGCGCGCTCTCCACCTCAGAGAATTCTCTCCACTCCGGTTGGTCGATGCCGAGCGTGTCGAGCATCGAACTGAATTTGTGACGGTCTTCGGCGCGGTCGATGTTCTCCGGAGTGGTGCCGAGCATTCGTATGTCGTGTTTCGCCAGTTTAAGCGCGAGAGAATTGGGAATCTGCCCTCCCATCGAAACGACGATGCCTTCGGGCGAGAGCAGGTCCGCAATGTCGCGCACGCGCTCTTCTGAGAGTTCCTCGAAGAAGAGATCGTCGCACTCATCGTAGTCGGTGCTCACCGTCTCAGGATTGCTGTTGATCATGGCGACGGTGAAGCCCTGCTTCTGGAGCTCGTGGGTCGCCTGGACGCAGCACCAGTCGAACTCCACCGAGGAACCGATGGAGTACGGTCCGCTCCCCAGCATGATTGCGCGCGGGCGTCCGTCGGTCCCGCCGAACGATACGTCATGCTGCCGTGCGCAGTACGTGAGGTAGAGGTAGTTCGTCTGTGCGGGGAATTCTCCTGCGAGCGTGTCGATCTGTTTCACGACGGGCGTAATGCCGTGCCGTTTCCGTTGGGTGCGCACCTCTTCGGGTTCCGATCTCGTCAGCTGCGCGAGAGAGCGGTCAGAGAACCCCGCGCACTTTGCTGCGCGCAGCAAGACCGGCGGGAGTTCTTTCTTCTTCAGGGACCGCACCTGGCTGCAGATCCGGGCGCAGTGGGCGATGCGTTCCAGGAACCATCGGTCGATGCCCGTTGCGATGGAAACTTCCTCCGGCGTCCACTCCTTCTGCAGCGCCTCCGCAACCGCGAAGATGCGTCGCGGGGTTGGGCGTTTGATCTCCTTGGTGAGATCCTTGAATGTAAAGCAGCTCGGGTAGAGGCCCTCCGTACCGATATTGAGCATACGGATCGCTTTCTGCAGGGCTTCTTCAAATGTCCTCCCCAGCGCCATGACTTCGCCCACGGACTTCATCTCGCTCGTGACCTGGTCGGAGACGAAGCGGAATTTCTGCAGGTCCCAGCGCGGCACTTTGACCGCGACGTAGTCCAGGGACGGTTCGTAGTCCGCGCAGGTGACGTGCGTGATGGCGTTGCTGAGTTCGGGCAGAGTGGCTCCCAGCCCGAGTTTCGCCGCGATGAAGGCGAGGGGGTACCCCGTTGCCTTGGATGCGAGTGCCGAGCTGCGGCTCAGTCGCGCGTTCACCTCAATGACTCTGTACTCGCGGGATTTCGGGTCCAGCGCGTACTGGATGTTGCATTCCCCGACGATCTTGAAGTGGCGGATCACCTTGAGCGCGATGGAGCGCAGGAAGTGGTACTCGGTGTTATCCAGCGTCTGGCTGGGTGCGATCACGATGGATTCTCCGGTATGGATGCCCAGCGGATCGACATTCTCCATATTGCAGACGGTGATGCAGTTATCCGCGCAGTCGCGCACGACTTCGTACTCGATTTCCTTCCAGCCTGTCAGGTCTTCCTCCACCAGAATCTGCGGCGATTCCACGAAAGCGACCTTGAGGATGGGGAGCAGCTCCTTCTCGTTCATGGCGCGTCCGCTGCCCTTGCCGCCCAGGGCGAATGCGCCGCGCACGATGACGGGGTAACCGATCACCTGCGCCGCCTGGAGACCGTCTTCTATCGATTCGCATGCGCGTGACTGGGGAACATGGACGCCGATTGCTTTCAGCTCCGCGTTGAAGACCGCGCGGTCTTCGGTCTTTCGGATGCTCTCGACCGGGGTGCCGATCACTTCGATGCCATGCTCTTTGAGTATGCCCAGTTGCTCCAGCTTCATGCCGCAGTTCAACGCGGTCTGTCCGCCGAAACTCAGAGCGATGGCGTCGGGACGTTCCTTCTCGATCACGCGCGCGACGAAGTCGGCGTTCACGGGGACGAAGTAGACCCGGTCTGCCAGGCCCCAGCTCGTCTGGTTGGTTGCGATATTGGGATTGACCAGAATGATGCGCGCACCTTCTTCCCTGAATGCTTTGATTGCCTGGCTCCCCGAGTAGTCGAACTCGCCGGCTTCTCCAATCTTCAGCGCTCCCGAACCGAGGAGCAGGATGGTCCTGCCGTGTGCCCGCTGCGTTGTTTTCGCTTCCTTAAAAAAAAGAGCCCCGTCGCCCTGTGGGGCGTTGCGAGAGCCGCCGTCCGTTCTTGGATGCATGTCGGACAGAGAGTACGCGAACCCGCATCGCAGGACAACTATTTCGATGAAGAAGTGCAATTGTGTTTATTGCAAGCCAAAATCACATGTGCGATTGCCCATTGTTGCCCGGGGGGAGAGCTGGTACTGTGGTGTGCGATGTTTCCGAGAAAGACGTACGTGCTCTCCATGGGGATGCTGCTCCTCCTCCCGGCGCTTGTTTCCGCGAGTGCGCTGGAGGGGCTTCTGGCGGATATCGATGCGCTGGATACGGAGATAGGAGAGAGCCTGCTGGAGCAGCAGCAGCAGGAAGCCGATGAGGCGTACGAGGGGAGCATCCTGCTCTACCCGGAGGAGAAGTCTGTTTCCTCTGCGGGGGGATCGCACTTGGAGGAGAGCGGAGGGGCATTCGTCTCGGTGCGCGACGAGGGCGAAATAGTGGAGTTAAGCGATGTCCCGCGCAGCGAGTGGTTCGCCCGCTACGTGCAGGATATGGCGGACCGGAGGATCATCACCGGGTACAGGGACGCGGCAGGAACCCCCCGGGGCCTGTACGGCCCTGCCGATCCGGTCACGGTCGAACAGTTGGCGAAGATCAGCGTTCTGGCTGCCGGCGTTGACCAGAGCAAGTGCCCGCGTTCGCCAAAGAACGGCAAGGTCATGGGCACATGGTCTGCGCAGTACATTGCCTGCGCCGAGCATCTGGGGTGGAGCGTGTACCAGGATGGGTCGGTGGAACCATCCCGTCCCGCCCTGCGGGCGGAGGTTGTTACGACGGTTCTGCAGGCGTTCAACCGGCAATTTGAGCCTGCAACCGGTACCGTCTTCAGAGACGTGAGCAACACCATGCCTTCGCGCTACGCCATCGAGACGGCGGCGCGTGACGGCATCGTGTCCGGCTACACCGATGCCAAAGGAAATCTCACGGGGTTCTTCGGCCCCTTCGACGAAGTCAACCGTGCGGAGACGGCCAAGATCGTCTCGCTCGCGCTGCAGACGTACGGAGAATGAGGCGAGACTATTCTCTCGCCATCTTTGCCAATGTGTGCAAAGATATTTTCAATGAAACTGTATGCCATCTGTTCGCCGTCCCACGCTGTTTTGCGTGATCAGTGGTTCTTGCCGTCTGCAGAGAAAGTTTTCGAAGAAATCATTGTGGAAACAGTCCCGCAGGATTGTGTAGATGGGGTGTATATGCACAGTGGATGGAAGAAAACTATGGAGAGAAAAATAGATCTTCTCCTCAGGGCAGTGGAGGAAAACTGGGGTGGCATATTCGTGTACTCAGATGTGGATATTCAATTCTTCAATAGCGTAGAAACGTTGTCTTTCGAATCCCTCCTTGGTGAGCAGGATGTCGTATTCCAAAACAGCCAGGCTGGCGGCATTTGTATGGGGTTCCTGGTATGTCGGGCGAATGAGGCGATGCAGAATTTCTGGCGGGCGGCAAAAGAGGAAATACGTGAGAATTGTGGCATATATGGATACAGTGACCAGTCTGTCGTGAATTTTCTTCTGGGCATCAAGAAGTATCGTGGATCTTGGCGCACATTCATTCGTATGAATATTCCATGGGCTGAGAAGGTGAAGCACTTCTATTACAGGTGTTGCCAACAGCAGAAGAAACGTTCTATTTCTCTCCGGTGGGGATGTCTTCCGGAGCAGTTCTACTCTCCTGGCAAGTTCTGGCATCCGGGAGAGCAGCTGGATATCCCGCAAGATATCGTCTTGCACCATGCAAACTGGACAATAGGTATCCAGAATAAAATCGCGCAGCTGGAGTATGTGAGACGGATAGTGTCAGAAAGGCATTCGAATGTCTCATGATATCTGCCGTAGAGATTCAGGTAGGCTCTCCCCTAGGAAACTAGAATTTTTTGAGGACTAACAGAAGAACAGTATACAGATTTTCGTTCCGATGATTAAACCGGAATTCACACTCCTTCAAATACAGAGAAAACTTGTGCGAAGGAAT
>JAQVVD010000036.1 GCA_028699155.1 Candidatus Peribacteraceae bacterium
TGGCCGTCAGGCAACAGTCTGTACTCCCGGGTTACAAGTAACAGCAATGCAGCTGGCACGAGGCAGAGCCAATAGATGCGCATAACGCACAATACTATCAACACAGCTCAACAAGTTGTTCTCACGAGAGAGTGGAATCGCCACGTGTTCTACGCGCACGTGGAACGGGTTTCCCGTTTTCCCTATGCCGTTTTCTTTCTACAGTGTTTTCGGCTGTGACGCCATCCGACAACTGTACCGGTCAGGGTCATTGAAAGTATCACGAACGTAGCACCCGCATCCGGGAGATCATCTGTGTGATCCCACTCTTTCACTTCTCCTTTCTCTGGCGGTTCGCCACTCCCCGTTTGCTCGCTCAGTTCCTCTACTGCAGGGACTTCAGGTTCTGGGACAGGGACAAGCGTGGTTTCGAATATGCCCGGTGTCACGCGACCGAACACGTCCACCACCCGGACAAAGATGCCCAGTTCGCCGACGGGGACACCCTCAATTGCCAGTGGGAATGCATTCCCCGGCACGGCAGAGGGCTCGCTGAGCGTCACTCCTCCATCAAGGCTCTGGCTCACAAGGTATTGGACTATGGGTTGGGTGAGCGCGCTCCGGTCCCATCGGACACTCACTCGATACATGCCCGGTGCAGTTTCCTCGGAGGAGAATTCAACTTTTTCGATATCGTTCGGCGGAATACCGGGGTCTGCAGTGACAGCGCTTTCTTCCTGTGCCTTGAATCCCTTAAAGAAGGCAGAACGGGCAACGCTATCAAGTTGCTGCCCGGTTGCACCGAGAAGTGGCTCACTGACGGTGACACTGTAGACGGCATCAGATTTCTGTTCGGAGGTATCCACGTGCACCTCTACACCGCGGATACGTAATTTCATGATAGTGAGAGCGTCCCCTGCTGCTGTTGTGATGTGGAATGCATTGTGCACTTCAGCGGGGGCAATAGTGACCTGCTGTGAGAATGTGAGAACTACTCCTGTTGAGGAGGTTGCAGCTGCCTTCAGCAGTTCGACTGGTTCCTGCACAACAGCTTCTGCTGGTTGTGCCTGCTGCGAGGATGCGGCGCTTGCCGGAGGTTGTTCAGTATCGTCTGCTGTTGCAGGTGCTTCTTGCTCGGCTGCCCCGGTGCTGCTTGTAGCTGCTTCCTCAGATGCGGGAGGCTCGTCTATAGGGATAAGCGTAGGAGCGGCGGCACCAGGAAGTGTGATAGACACTTCCTCAGTGAAGAATTCACTCTCTTCTCCGGCGGCGTTCACCGCCAGCACCGCGACGAAGAGCTGATCTCCTGGGGGAGTGGTTTCAAATACATAGAGTTCTTTTGCCCCTTCAGTCTGTTCAAAATCGTCGTAAGCACCACTGTTCGCCAGAATAGATTCACCACTGTAGTACACCCGGTAGTACGCGATGTCTGCCTCCTCCGGGGCGTCCCAACTGATGGCGATGCTGCCGTCGTCGCGGAGCTCCGCTTGCAGTCCTCCAATGGTAGGAGGTGGCGCAGCGAGTGCATTTCCTACACCAGCAAGTGCAAGCATGATTCCGGCAAAAACAACCTTTGTTCGCATGTGTTTGTGTAAATTTCAGATTATTGTACCAAATTTTCCTATTTTCCACCAGTGTTTGTCTCGCTCCGGGGATAGAGTAAGACACGGTGGAGGCCGCAGAGAACCACGAAAATCCCCATGAGAGGCACAATGCTGATGAGACCAAAGACAGTCGCCAGTTCGCTCGTGAGCATTGGTCTATACACCCACAGGGCAGCAGCGAGCAGTAGAGAGAATATTCCCCACCGGAGCAGTTGGCTGCGTGTAATGAGCATGGGCAGTACGCGCTGTGCTTGCGGGAACAGCACGATGGTAAGCAGTACATTGGTGGCAATGGCCGTCATGGCTGCTCCTCTGAATCCGAGAGAGGGAATGAACGCAATGTTCAGTGCGATGGAAAATGCAGCGCCACATACGAGTGCCGCCACAAGACCGCGCCACTTGTGTTGCGAGAGTAAAACGTAGAAACAGTACGTCACAATGCCATTGAGGAGCATAGGCGCACTCATGAGGAGGAGCGCCGAGTCAGATCCTGGTCTGGATGCCGTAGAAAGGTAGGCAGAAGTGGTGAGCATTTGTACGAGCGGGCGTGCCCAGAACGCAGAGAAAAGGAGTGAAATTGAGCCGAGCACGAGTAGCGCGAGGAACGTCTTTCCAAGAATGGAGCGTTCCTGGTCATCGCCGGTCCCAGTGAGCACAGGCAGCGTTGAGTTAAGGAGGAATGTAGGGATGAGGTACCCCATTTCCACCATGCGCATGGTGAAACCGTAATACGCATTCTGCAGATCGAAGTCATCCCGCAGGAGTGCGATGAGCGTGGTATCGAAATTGCGGTACAGCGCCAGGCAGAAAAACGCGACCCCAAACGGAGTTGCCTGCATGAGCAGGGAACGAATGACCGCAGTGGGCACGTGCCACTGCACTCGCAAAAGGCGGTAGCCTGCGGCAAGGGAAATCACGAATAAAACAAAGGCCCCAATACCCCCAATCGCCAGAAACGCGTAAAGTAAGCGGGTATCTGTACTCTGTCTGAATCCGTACACAATGAATGCCCCAATGGCAGAGACAGTAATAATTCGTTGCGTCACTTCTGCGATGAAGACCCAGTGCATGGTGTACGTCACCTGGAACACTGTTCGCAAAATGCCTGCCAGTAGCGTGAAGAACGGGACGAATGCAGCAATGGAAATTGCCAATGGCAGTGGTGTGCCGCGCCAGAGCGGAACTAGCCATGCAATGCACAGCGCAGAGCCAAGCGAGATAAGCAAAATGCAGAACCGCAGAATGATGAGTGCGCCCAGGACTTCTCCGCGCCTTTTTGTTCTGCTGACCTCGCGTACAGCGACCGCATAGAGACCAAAATCAGCGAGGATTCCAAAGAGCTGTAAAAAGCCGAACGCAGAGTTGTAGTAACCAGCTAATTCCTTAGAAAGACCGATTGCCACGAATTTTATTGCCAGAATACTCAACGCAGCCATGGTGATCTGGCTCGCGAGCTGCCACAGGGTGGAGGTGGCAATTTGGCGGGTGGGCATGGGAGGATTGTACGTTGGTGCAATAAAAAAAGAACCCTCCTGGAGACGGGTTCGGCGGATTATCACTATGTGGATGGGGTCGCTCTTGGGCGTCCATGATCTGCTCCGGAGAGCAGGATTTACGCCTACTAGGCTAACCACCGGTCCGTGACATCCTGTTAGAGGACGAACCGTCAACCAGGAGGGCGACACAACCGCTAGGAGCTGTGCTGATGGGCATTATGCTTGTAAATATTCGTATGTCAAATGTTCGACAGAGATGGTACTGTACGGTAAGCTCTGCGATCGAGAATGCCTCTCCCCTTCCAGCACCTCACATCCACAAAACAGCTCTCGCGAGATGATACGGACGCCATTTTGAGTGTTGCCGGAGCAATGGAAAAAGTCATGGAATCCGGTGGCTCCGATCTCCTCAAAAACAAAATTCTCGCTGCACTTTTCTATGAGCCAAGCACACGCACACGGCTCAGCTTTGAAACGGCCATGCACCGCCTTGGTGGTCGGGTTCTCTCGGCGGTCGGCATGCAGTTCAGCTCGCTATACAAAGGAGAAACTATCGAAGACACCATCCAGGTCATTGGACAGTACGCAGACATCATTGCCATGCGGCATCCGGAGGAAGGCAGTGCGGACAGGGCGGCGTCTGTGAGCCCAATTCCTTTCATCAACGGCGGCGACGGGCCGGGGCAACATCCGACGCAGGGACTGCTGGATCTCTACACCATTCAGAAGGAGCGCGGGAAGCTCGATGGTATTCACATCACTATGGTTGGAGATCTGAAGTTCGGACGCACGGTACACTCACTCAGTTTTTTGCTTGGGCTCTATAACGACGTGAAGTTCACACTCATTGCGCCGAAGGAACTCCTCATGCCCCCCAAGGTGACGGATTTCTTCGACAAAAAAGGCATCCAATACGAACAGACAGCAGAGCTTAAGGATGGGCTGAATGCCGATGTCATCTATATGACGCGTGTGCAGAAGGAGCGATTCAAAGACCCTGCAGAGTACGAGCGGCTCAAA
>JAQVVD010000025.1 GCA_028699155.1 Candidatus Peribacteraceae bacterium
CAAACACACCTTCTACCTGCATCTCAAAGAGTGTGAGTGGAGGTTTAATCATCGTCACGAAAACCTGTATACTGTTCTCCTGTCACTCCTCAGAAAATCGCCGCTCAACGTATCTTGAGCCTATGTTATTGCCAGGGGCGAGTGCACAGAAGTGGTAGCATTTCTCCTTGTAGCAACACGTGTCAAATTATTGAAGCAATCTGATGTGCAATCTGCACTGGCAACAGCGGAAGTAGTTGGTAAGCTTCTATCTGGGCTCATTCAATCTGCGCGCAAGCGCAGCCCTACTCCCTAGTATTCTCATCCCTAATCCTAATGAAAGTTTCATTGATTGCAGCGGCTTCCGAGAACAATGTCATTGGGAAACAGGGCGCAATTCCCTGGGATCTCCCCGATGATTTCCGGCACTTCCACGATGCGACCAAGGGGTGCCCCCTCATCATGGGGCGCAGGACGCACGAGTCGATCGGCCGCGTGCTCCCCGGGCGCAGGAACATCATCATTACCCGCAGCCGGGATTATGCGGTCGAAGGGTGCGACACCGTCCACTCCATGGAGGAAGCAATCGAGCTTGCCCGCAGCGATGCTCCCGCCAAGGCATGCGTGATCGGAGGAGGCGAGATCTACGCGCAGGCACTCCCGTATGCGAACGAGATCGACCTTACCCGCGTGCATATGGACGTCGAGGGGGGAGACGCGTTCTTTCCGGAATTCTCCGCGGATGAGTGGGAGCTTACTTCTTCCAAGAAACATCCCGCGGATGAGCGACATGCGGTGCCATTCACTTTCCTGCTGTACAGGAGAAAGCTGTGAGCTATGAGTTATGAGTAACGAGACTCGAGATCCGAGCAAATTCATAACTCATAGCTCGTGACTCATCACTCATCATTCGCTCCCCCTCTTTTTTCCGCTGCTGCTACGCAAATAGTGGTTTGCCTTACACTTGTGCGACTTCGCGGATTGCCCGGAGCTACCGTTCTCCTGCATGCTGCCCGTACACACATGGCAGACCTCGAGACAGCACGGGCAATCTACGAAGAAGAGGCGGGCAGGGAGCAGTCCGCCGCCTCGCTTGCAGAAACGCTCCGGCGGCGAGCGCAAGAAGTGCGGCAAGGGGAACTCCAACAGGAACAGGAGGAGATTGCGGGTGAGACGAAGGAGCAAATTGCTCAGGTTCTGGAAGACGGTGCGAAGGATCTGCAGCGCACTCTTGGTTCCAGCAATCCGACGATCAAAGACCTGCCGGGCGATATTGCAGGGCAGGCGCAGCTCGGCGTGCGCGGCAGCATGGAGATCGATGCCGATGCCATTGTTTCCGATGGACCGGAGCTCATTGATACGGAGACGGCGGAGGCGGTACGCCTGCATGAAGAGCGCCACGAGCAGCAGCGCCAGGGCGATGCGGCGGGCGTGCAGGTAGGCGAAACGTACGTAAGCGCACACGAACTCTACGAATGGGACGCCATGGAACACGAGACTGGAACTATGGCGCACTCCGCGGACTACGAAGCGATTCGTTCCAGAGTTTCAGCCGTACTCTCCTCTGCGGATCGTTCGCTGATTCTTCAGGGGAGATTTCGTGATCTGGAAGCACAGAAGTCCAGAGCGATCGCCGCATGAATGATCTCTTTCATCACTCTGCTTTTGCTGCATTCTTCGGACCGCAGAACATCCAGCGATTCTCCGCGAGGGCTGTTCTTGCGATGATGTTCAGGAACCAGCGCGTGATGATGATTGCGGTGAACATGGAGAGCAGGATTCCCGTGCTCAGCGTGATGGCGAATCCGCGGACGATGGATGTGCCAACGAGGAACAGGATGATGCAGGTGATGAAGGTGGAGGCATTCCCGTCGCGGATGCTCGGCCACGCGCGTTCGAAGCCCGTGCGTATGGCTGTCTTGAGCAGTTTGCCTTTTCGCAGTTCTTCTTTGATTCGTTCGAAGATGAGCACGTTGGCATCCACGGCCATGCCGATGCTCAGGATGATGCCTGCCATTCCGGCGAGCGTCAGGACGATGTACTGGCCGGAGAACAGGAAGAGCGGCATCTTGAGGAACGTGAAGAAGAGAAACGCATACAGTCCGAGTGCGATATCCGCCACGAGACCAAGGAGTCTGTAGACGATGACCATGTAGAGCATGAGCAGGAGCGAGCCGATGAAGGCTGCCTCCATGGCGGAGCGCAGTGCCGCTGCTCCGAGCGTCGCTTCTACCGTGCGCTGGCCGCTCAGGTAGATCGGTGCCGGAATCGCGCCGGTGTTCAGGTCGGTGGCGAGCTGGCGCGCTTCATTGAGGTTCTGGCTTCCTGTGATGATAGCCGAACCGCCTGAGATTTCATTCTGGACTGTCGGAGCCGAAATCAGCTGGCCGCCGACGAAGATGGCGATGCGCTTGCCGATGTTCTGTTTGGTGAGTTCCTGGAACATGCGTCCCCCCTCATCGTCGAATGTAATCTGCACGACGGGGAGGTTCGTCTGCTGGTCTAAGGTGACTGTGGCTGAGCGGAAGTGTTTGCCGTCCAGCGCCGTATCCTTCCAACCGCTTGGTTCCAGAGAGAAGAAGAGGAAGCGGAGATGCGCCTGTTCTTCCAGGCGTTGCACGTTGCCGCTCTGGAGGCGTTCCAGCATCTCCTCTACGAGTGCGGGGGCACTTTCTCCTGTGGCGATCAGCTCGTCGTAGGAAGCGATCGGTGCCTCTTTGCCCGGAGCGCGGTCGCTGCGGATGATGTGATAGCCGAACGGCGTTTCTACAGGTTTGCTGATTTCTCCTTGCTTGAGAGCAAACGCCGCCTGCTCGAATGCGGGGACCATGTCGCCGCGACCGAAGACTCCCAGGCTTCCCCCGCTCTTGCTGGAGGGTCCCTCGGAGAATTCCTGCGCAAGCGCGGCGAACTCTTCGCCGTTCTCTATGCGCTCTCGTATGTCTTTTGCGAGAGCCAGTGCTTCTTCCTGCGTGCGTTCCAGAGACTCCGGAGCGGAGTTTGCTCCAGTATATGTAATGAGAATATGGCTTGCTTCCATCGTTTCCTGCACTGGTTGCATGGCCCGCAGGAAGAGGATCCGTGCAGACCCGTCATCCAGCGTGACCTTCTCCAGATCGCCGGGTTCCATGCCCTGCAGCGTACTGACGACGCGCAGCGGCAGGGTTTCATCCAGCTTTACCTCTTTGCTCATTGCATACTCCACTGTTGCCTCTTCCTCCGCGAGCATGGTGAATGCGGTCGGCGCGTCCACAACGGTTCTGCCAGTCTGGGAGCGCGGAGCGGTCACTTCTGCCAGGAAGATGCCGGGGACGTCTACCTGTGTCATGCTGCCGTCTTCCAGCTCGCGTGGGATCACAATGGAACCTTCCAGCCTGCTCACTCCTCCGGGCGTTTTGTTCCAGAGCGGCTCTAAGCCTTTGGGGAGCTGCTGCTGAAAGAGATCGGCCTGTTCCTGGTAGAGGATGCCGATTTCGTCTGAGAGATCCTGCCCAATCACCGAGAGCGTTTCACCGCTCTGGGTGATGCGCGCCAGCGCAGCAGAGGCGCGCGCGCGGACTTCACCTTCAAATTCTTCGGTTGGCGTCAGGAATTCCTCTTTGAATTCCAGTTTGATGGTTTTGCCGACGATTTCGATGCACTTCTGCACGTCTACGATTCCCGGGCATTCGACGAGCAGGTGTTTCTCATCGCCGACGTACGAGGGCGTGATCACCGCTTCGCTGACGCCGAGCGAGTTAATGCGCCGCTCGAGTACCGTGCGGATCGCTTCTACGACGTTCGTTTTCTGTTCTTCAATCGTTTGGAGCTGCAGATTGAGCATTGCAAGGCTCTCTGCGTTCTCGCTGCCTTTGAGGCTCTCAATCTCCGCTTCGATTCTCGCCGCCTGCTCGTTGAGTTCGCGTTCCGAAATGCGGAAATCGAGCTGCGTTCCTCCTACCAGGTCGAGCCCGAAGTGGAATGACGGAGAGCGGAGGAATCCCGGCGCCCAGGGTTTCGCGCCCGTTGGCAGCGCTACGATGACGAGCAGTGCCGCAATACCGGCAATTGTTGACGGCCAAAAGTAGATTCGTTTCTCTGGCATAAGGAGGTGCTTTACTTAGTAGAAAAGGAGACGTGCAGTCCGGTATTCACATCATCTGCAAAAACGGTCCCGAGTTCAGGGTCGGGGACCTTGATCAGGATGAATGGCTCTTCCACATCATTCGGTTCCACGCGCAGCCTGTACACCGGCAGGCCGCGGATGAAGATCCCGATGTTCTTGCCCATGCGCGGCTCGAATAATTCCGCTTTCTTCTGCGCGCCTTCCGTCGTGAATTGCATCGTGACGGCTCCGGCTGTGCCAGTTTCCTCTTCCGTGAGGAGCCAGGAAACATCCTCCGCACTCAGGGGAATCTTCTTGTATCCCTGTGTTTCTGCCACGACGAAATCCGCTTCCTCCACGGGGCATTCCTCCATGAATTCCATGGTGAAGGGCTCTATGAGGTCTTCTGTGAGGATCGGTGCGATGACGGGCGTGGTGAAACGGAGCGTGAGTTGTATGCGTTCTCCTCTGCGGTTGATCGTGATGTCTTCCATCGTATCCTGCGTTCCTTCGCGGTACTCAATGGCTTCTATGCGCCGTTCCACCATACGCGTCGTCACTGCGAGTATGCGCTGCAGTTCCGTTTCATCCTTCGCCTCTATCGTGAGGTTGTAGGATACATTTTTGCCGCTGCAGGCAACGAGGAGTGCCGTGAGCAGAAACGGTGCGATTCTGTACGTACGCATTGCCCGTGGAGTGTAGAGAAGCTCCAGAAACGGCGCAACGCAGGTCAACGTGTTTTCTTCTAGAAGGGTACTGCCACAAAATTCTACAGATGATCTGTGGCAATCCTCCGTATCTGCAGTGATACTTGAGGGCGTCATGAGAGCATTCATCCTCGCCGGCGGGTTTGCCACCCGTCTCTGGCCGCTGACCGAGAAGAGAGCCAAGCCGCTGCTTCCACTGGCGGGGAAGCCCATCATTGATCATATGCTGGAACAGATACCGCCGGAGATGTCGGTCGCGGTCAGCACGAATGCGGCGCTGCAGACCGGATTCAGAGAGTGGATTGCATTGCAGAAACGGCCGAATCTCTCGCTTGTCGTAGAAGAGACGCGCCATGATGGCCAGAAACTGGGGGCACTGGGAGCGATTGCTCAGTGGCTCGAAGCCGAGCAGGTGCGGGAGGACATTCTCCTCCTGACGGGGGACAACTACTTTGGTTTTTCTCTCCAGGCGTTCCTGCAGTCGTACAGCAGCGGCACGCCGCTTCTTGCCGCCTATGACATCGGCGACGCGGAGCGCGCGAAGGCGTTCGGTACCGTTCTGCTGCACGAAGGAAGCAGGCGCATTCGTGCATTCGAGGAGAAGCCCGCGCAGCCACAGACCACCTTCGTGAGCACGGGTTGTTCCATCTTGCCCACGGAGACACACCCCATTCTGCTGCAGTTCGCGCGAGAGCATTCGGATAATGTGGGGGGGATTTTTGAGGAACTGCTCCGGAAGAATTGGGATATTGATTGTTACACGTTCACGGAGCAGTGGTTCGACATCGGTTCGTTTCCCTCCTACCTGGAAGCGACCAGAGCTCTGGTGGGAGAGCAGATGCTCGCAGGCGCAGATGTCGTCACGCAGCGCTGTACGCTGGAGGGAAGTATCGTGCTTGGTGATCATTGTTTCGTGGAGAATTCCACGCTCAAAAACACCGTCGTGTTCCGCGACTGTACGATTGCAGATTGCGTGCTGGAAGATTGCGTTATCGATAGCGACAGCACGTTGCGCGGGGTCGACCTCACCGGGAAGATGATCCGGCAGGGCACGGTTTTGGAGAGAAAGTAAGTGATGAGTTACGACTCAGAACTCTATCTAAAAAACCACTGCCATTTTTGTTCGCCGGGATTCACGATGGTCACGGGGTGCCCTTCCAGCGATTCTACCCGCTCATCACGCTCCACGATGCCAAGCACGGATGGAAGGAGCATGTAGATCGCGCCGAATTGCCGGCAGATGCTCAGGAGGTTGAGTGACTGTTCCAATTCCGCGCACTGGATGACGTGCGTGATCTCTTTCTCGCGCATGATCTCTTCGATTCTGTTCAGTTTTCCCTCTACAGGCACTCCGTGGATTTCCACGTCTTTCACGCCCCGACCATCCAGGATGGCAATGGGCGTGATGGGATTCTGCGAACGGTTGAGTTCTTCAATGAGTGCTCGCGATTCCCGCGTAATGCCTACGACGAGCGCACGGAAGACGGGCGGCTCGCGGCGCAGACCGGCGCGCAGTACTTTCTCATAGAGCACGTGCCAGAGCCAGGTTGTACCAGTGTTGAGGATAAGTGCGTAGAGCAGGAGTTTCCTGCTGAAGAAGAGTCCGAACGTGAAGTAGTATCCCAGTGCGAACAGCGCGACGCCTACGACCGCTGCGTACAGGATGTGTGCGCCGTTCCGCAGGCTCTGTTGGCGCCTGGTCAGGGCGAATGCGCGGCTGCTCAGGAGCACCAGGAGCCAAAGAGGCGCTACCATACACACGATCAGGAGGTAGGGTGCGAACAGGAAATCCGTGGAGAAGATCCATCCTACGCGCAGGAAGTACGCCAGTGCGTATGTTCCCAGAAAGAGGAGGATGTCACTCGCCAGCCAGAGTGCAACCATGAGTTTGTGACGCATGTTCCCATGGTAGATCCTCTTGTTCATTTAGAGAAGTGGACAGCCCAGAGTTCAGAGGACAGAAATCAGAGATCAGTTATCAGCACGATACCCTACTTTCGCTGTGCAAGATGTCCTTGCAAACAGACTATAGCTGGTTTCTGTCCTCTGAACTCTGATTACTATTTTCGTGCGATGTATGCGTTCGGCTGCCAGTCGTATGCGAGCTTTGTGGCATCCCACGGCACCGTGCCGTTCCACTGGCTTTGGCCTACCGCATTCCTTTCTATGCCGGGGAACTGCGCGCTGAGCCATTGGTATTTTTCTGCCAGCGCCGTATTGGATTTCGCTCGTTCCCTGAATGTGCCATTCTGCAGCGCGAAGTACGCAAAACTCTCTGCAAGATCTTCAAACGTGTCTGTTGCTGCGTATCCTGTTACGAAATCTTCCGCCCGGGCATCGGCGCGCTTCGTTTTTTCATTAGCCCAGGAAATACTGTAGAAATCCACGCTCGGATCATCATTGAACATCAGGTCGTTGCCGTCTCTGAAGCGGCTCTTCCCGCTTGCAGAGGTTCCTCCCAGGCACGCGGTTGCGTCGCTCAGGTCGAACACATGCCCAAGCTCATGGATCAGGAGAGCTCGGAATTCCGCATCAGGGACGTTCCCTGAGAGGATCAGCGTATTCTTCCCCGCCAATCCGCGCTGCGCCGGATTGTTGTACCGTACGTAGAAGTTCCTGAGCGTCTTGACGCACTCCGTTGGCATGAGGCGCAGCACTTCATCTGCGATTTGCTTGTGCTTCAGCTCAATGTTTTCCTGGTCCACGATAGGCAGGAAGGATCGTATGCGGGGAGTAGGTTTTACCTGTGTGCCGGCACTGGCGCGCCGCATTCTGGCAACCAGTCTCCGTTGCGCATTCGTAGCTATGAAGTACGTTTTCTGCTGTTTTTCCTGCGTTTTCACGCTTGCAGCTTCTGCCTGCTGTGGTAGGCTGGTGCCTTGTAACGTCTGCGGCGAAGCGACGTTGCAGAGGAGCAAGCCTATGAGTAGCAGGAATTTCGTCCGCATTGTCATGAAAAAGGTGTTATTTATAACTTATTTTTAATTAAATGTCAATATCTCAAGAGGGTACGTTGCCGCAGGGCAGTACGCATGTTGTCACGATTGAAAAGCTCACCTTTGGCGGTGCGGGCATGGCGCGCATTGACGGCAAAACGGTCTTTGTTCCCGGGACCCTCCCCGGGCAGAAAGTGGAGATCACCATCCTGAAGAACAAGGAGAACTACTGCGAGGCGCGCCTGGACAAGGTCCAGCGCAAGGCGAAGGATGAGATTCAGCCTCGTTGCAGGCACTTCGTGGATTGCGGCGGGTGCGTCTGGCAGAACCTGCCGTATGACAGGCAGATTTCCTACAAGGAGGAAATCGTCCGGGAGACGCTGGAACATCTCACTCCGTTGGATGCTGCGGAACGCAAGAAATTGCCTGGGAGAGTGATGAAGATCATCCCGAGTCCGCAGGTCTTTCACTATCGCAACAAGCTGGAATTATCTTTCGGGTTCCAATCGATGCATACAGAGCAGGTGAATGGCAAGCGCGTGTATCTCGACGAGAATCCGAGCATCGGTTTCCATAAGCCGGGGCAGTGGTCCACGGTGTTGCCAGTCGAGGAGTGCCATCTCTACGACGAGCAGCTGCCGACGCTGCTGACCGATATTCGGCGTTTCATGCAGGATACCCGGCTCCCCGTCTACAACCCGAAGACGCACAAGGGAATTCTCAGGACCCTTCTGCTGCGTCGCGGCGTTCAGACAGGCGAGCAGATGATTGCGTTCATCGTGAATGCCCGTAAGAAGGAACTGGAACCTCTCTTCCAGTACTTCATGCGCTTCGGCGGCCGATCCGGGCTCAAATCACTGCTCGTGGTCGAGAATCAGGGGCTCAATGACAAGCCCGAGCATCCCAAGATCCATACGCTCGTTGGAGATGCTTTTATCAGCGAGCAGCTTTTTGACCTGCACTTCAACATCTCGCCGTTCTCCTTCTTCCAGACCAATACTCTGGCTGCGGAGAAACTCTATCAGGCGATTGCGCAGGGGGCGGATTTCGGTCCGCGCGATACCGTGCTGGATGCGTACTGCGGCATGGGAACGATCGGGCAGTACCTTGCCCGTTTCTGCGAGAAAGTCGTGGGAATAGAGAGCCATCCGGATGCCATTGAAGACGCACTCAAGAGTGCGGGCAAGAATCGCATCGGGAACATCAGTTTCTATAAAGGGCGCGTGGAACAGGTTCTGAGCCAGCAGCTCAAAGCGGGGGGAAAGTACAAATTCACGGGGATCATTGTGGATCCTCCGCGTGCGGGGTTGCACCCCCAGGCACGCGAGGCCGTGGTCGAGCATGCGCCGGAAAAATTGGTGTACGTCTCCTGCAATCCTGCGACGTTCGCACGGGATTTGGGGTATTTCCTTCAAGGCGGCTACGAACTACGTTCCGTACAGCCTGTTGATATGTTCCCGCATACGGCGCACATCGAGATGGTTGGCGTACTGCAGAAGAAATAACAGTTTGTTTTCGTCCTCTGCTCCATACAGATGCAGAAAGTCACACTTCTCACCGTCGGTTCCCCGAAGTCTTCTTGGGTACGGGAAGGCAGAGAAGAGTACATTTGCCGTTTGCTTGGCAGCATTGATTTCAGCATTGTTCCCATTCAGCCCGGCAAGAGCAAAGATCCGGTCAGGCAGTGCGAAGAAGAGTCGCAGCGTCTTCTTGCCGCCCTTAGTAAACAAGAAGGAGAGGTATGGGTGCTGGATGAGTCCGGTAAGGAACTTTCTTCGCAAGAGCTTGCATCTACCCTGGCGCGCGCACGCGATCTCGGCACCAAAATCACCTTCGTCCTTGGCGGCGCGTACGGTCTGAACGACGCAGTCCGTTCACGCGCCGAACGCATCATTGCCCTGAGCAAGATGACGTTTCCGCACGAGCTCTGCCAGCTGATCTTCCTCGAGCAGCTCTACCGCGCCGCGCAGATCCAGAAGGGGAGCGGATACCATCATTAAGAATCAGCTATGAGACATGAGTTGTGAGTTTGTAACTCATATCTCACAACTCATATCTCATGTCTTTTCGCGAGAAAAACGGTAAAATTTTCTCCATGGGTCTGCTGCAGTATCGCGAAGTCGATTGGGATGATCTCGGCGGAGATGCGCAGCCGCCGACTATGTCATGGCGCGAATTTCTTGCATGGTGTTCCGCAGTCCTCGTTGTGTTTGCCCTGATTCTGTTTTTCCTTCCGCTGCGCGACCTTCTCCTCTCACCCGGTGAACTTGCCGCGAAGTATCCGCGCAGTTACGCCTGGCTGAATCGATGTGACACGTCTTGCGAACGCGATGTGAATATCGATTATCTCGCTTTGCAGCGGCAGTGCAGCGGGCTCGTTGCGCTCTATTCCGATGATCGCCAACCGCGATTGCTCTCCTGGCGGCTTGCAGTGGATGATCGTGCGTCCGCACTTGGTTGCGAGGGTTTCCCCCACGAGCTCCGTGCCATACATTCTTCGGTTGTACAGGTCGAACAGAATCGCGGTCCACTCCTGGAGCAGGCGCGCTGGGAGCGTGAACAGAACATGCTCGATGCGCAGGCGCAGACCGTGACGCGCTATGAGCAGAGTCTCGCCGAAGGAGACTTACTGCAGTTCGTGAGCCGTATCGTGCAGGATCCATCCGATCCCGGCATCGTGACTCTCACTACGGCTCCGGCCTGGGATCGCCTTCCAGCATCACAGCGCGCTCAAATACAGGATGTCCTGTGGCAGAAATGGGCGCTCATTCATTCGCCGACCGAACCGGAGCAGTCCCGGATTATTCTCAACGCGCAGGAGTAATGTTTACCCGCCTTCGCGAAAGGCTTCCTGCGTGAGCTGGCGGAGCTTCACTGCTGCATCAGCAACGCCGCACCAAGCGTTGCAGCTTCCTCCAGCTCCCCGAAGGCGATGACGGGGAGTGGTGTGCCGGGGAGCAGCCATTTGAGCAGCTCATTCTTGATGCTCTTGCTATGGGGCTTGAGTGCGTGCCCCGCGCTTCCTCCGAGCACGACGATCGAGGGATCAATGGTGTGAATCAGATTCACACAGAGCCATGAAATCTCGCGGAAGAGTTCCGGATGGAGAAACGAACACGTCTCGCCCGTGAAGTACTGGCTTGGATTCTCTGCGGCCTGGCAACGCTTCTTCAACGCGCTTCCGGAGAGAAACTGCTCTGTGTCGCCGCGCCTGTCATCTGTCTCGAACGGAGGCTGACCGGGCATGAGCAGCATGTGTCCGATTTCCGCGGCGTACCCGTGGCTGCCATGGTAGAGTTTGCCGTTGAGTACGATGCCTCCGCCGACGCCGGTTCCCATCGTGATTCCCACGACGATATCATGCCCTTTTCCCGCACCATGCAGTGCTTCCGCCAGCGTAAAACAGTTGGCGTCGTTATCCACGTTCACTGGCAGTTTGAGGCGCTCCGCCATCTGTGCGCGCATGTTCATGTGTTCCGCCCCCGGGATATTGGGGAGCGTGAGAATCATGCCTTCCGGCTGCTGCACCAATCCTGGCACGCCGATGCCTACTGCAACGGTGTTCTCTCCGCGCAGTTGCTCCACAGCATTCACCAGATCATTCAGAACATGTCGGAATGTCCGGTCGGCATGCGTGGGAATGCGGCTGCATTCCTCCTGCGCCCATGTTTCTGCGTCGTATCTGCAGAGAGCGATTTTCGTTCCCCCCAGATCAACGCCGATGATGGAGGTGTGTTGTGCGATACGCCTAATTCTGCAGAGATTTCTCCTTTTCCACAAATTGCAGCACTGTTTCCACGTACGTGGCGTGACTCCAGGTGAGAGGGGATACGGAGAGCGGCGCGCCCGTGAGCGGATTCAACTGTTCTGCGAGTAAGCCCGTGCCCGAAGCGTATCGCTTCACCCAATTCAATTTCTCACGCGCCGATTCCAAGTCGCGCAGTTCCTTTGCGCATGCGATATCCCACTGCGCATCCCAGAGAGTCGTGATGATCCACGGATTCCCCGGTATGTCTTGGCTCGGCTGCACCACCGCGTGGTACACGTCGTTCGTGTAGCGCGCCATGCCGCCGATCTGCGTGTGGACCGCGAGCATCCGTCGCAACCGTTCCATGGTGGATATTGCACGCGGGTCTGTTACCGGCAATATCCCGAGTTTCCATACCATTGCGATGCTCGCATCCGGTGTCGTATCGCGTGCGACCGTCTGCCCGTCTTTCCTGGCAATGCTCTTCACGAAGCACTTCTGTTCCTCATCATACAGATGAAACATCATCGCCTGCTGCATCGCATCTGCTGCCGATTGGTACCGTTCCGAGTGCATGTAGTGTCCCAGGATATTCGCGATTTTCGCTGCTGCAGCAAGGCCGGCGATCGTGCAGGCAGTCGTGTACGTGAAGACTCCGCGCTGCTCTTCCCACGGGTCGTAGCTTGCCAGAGGCAAGCCGCTTTCCGTTTCCCGGAATTCCGCGAGGAACTTGGCTGCGCGTTTCACGAATCGTTCGAACATGTCCTGCAGGCACTCAAAATCCTGGTTCCTTTCAAAATGATTCCATATCGCATGGATGACCAGCGCGGTTTCGTCTTCCTGGATTGGGAGTTGCGGTTTGCCATCTTTGAACCAGGGGTGCCATGAGGAGCCGAGTGACGTATCTGGGTTGTACTTGTGCATCAGGTATCCGTCTTTGGAGAGAACTTTCGTACAGAATGCGAAGAACCGGCGCGTGACTTCCCTGTAGCCCGCCTGATCCAATGCCAGGCTGACGAACGCGCCGTCACGCGGCCATACGTACGTGTACGTGTCACGGTTGAACGCCATGATGTCGCTATCGGCTGCCGCTACGATTCCTCCCGTATTGTTCGCGTGCATGCGGATGGTCAGCAGGCTGCGCTTGTAGAGTTCTACAATGTCTAAATCCAACGATCCGAAGTCATTATTTGCTTTGTTCACCCAGCTCTTCCAGTAGTTGGCGCAGTTGCGGTGGATGCGGTCGGTCGAGTCCTGCAGGACCGTTTCGTGCAGGTCCAACACTTCTTCCAGCGTTCTGCCGAGGCACAACCACAGGCAGATCTGCGTTTCTTCCTCTACGTTCACTGTACAGTGAATTGCGACAGTTGAGTCCACTGATCCCTGCTCGATCGGGTGGCGCGACAACTCGCCGTCTTCCGCATCTCGCCATGTTCCTTCCAGGCCCTGGTACTCGCTCTTTCCCACGGTGTAGGAGGAGATGCCGCAACTGCTTCGCTCTTCCATGTGCTCGAGCGCCGAGCCGTACCTTCCGCCGTTCCTTGCGGCAACGCATTCCGTTGGTTTGTTCGTCTCTCCACCCACCAAAAAGTACCGCGTCTGCCGGTAGTGGATCACCGTGTTCGTGTACGGTTCATAGAATGCAGTATCTTTCTGCTTGTCGCCGTAGATATGCAGATCATGGTTGAAGAACATGCGCACTTCCTTCTCGTCCCCTTCCAGGTTCTTGATATGGAAACGCCGCAGGAGAATGTTGTGGACGGGATGGACCAGGTCCTCCGCAACTATTTTTATGCCGAGGCTCTCGTTGCGCAGCAGTGAGTTGCCCACCATCGTCTCCGGCTTGTAGCGCGGCGTAATTTTCCACGACGGATCGCTGAGCCACTTGAATCCCCGGCCTTTCACCCATATGCCCACGCGGTGCCGGTCCAGTTCCTGCGAGTGGTCCTCCATTCCCACGTAGGGGAAGTAGAGGTCGCGCATTTCGAGGTGCTCATCGAATGCTGCGAACATTGAGCCGTTGCCTATGACGAGGGAGCGGGGCATTGAGGTAGGGATTAGGGATTCGAGTACTTGGGATTAGGGGTTTGAGTACGGGGGGTCAGGGATTCCAGGCGCGTGCGCAGGTCGCAAAGTGCATGGCTGAATCTGCGGTACGCCTCGTACGGTGAGTCGTACGGACTGAAGTACTTATGCACGTCACCGTCGTTCCAGTACTTGGTGCACATGTAGTAGAAGTGGTCCGATGTCTGTAATTTTCGCCACTCATCGAGCAGTTTCTTATTCCCTGCCTGTTTCACCAGCGGTTCCAGCGCGAACAGCGCATCCAGCGCCGCGCGCTGTATTTCGTTCTCCTGCCATGCGGAGAGATCGCGTTCCGTATCCGCCCAGGAGACGTGTGTGTGCGAGTCGAACACTTTCGCTTCTTTCTTTCGCTGCAGTGCGATGACCTGCGACGGCGTGATCGCCCGTATGCCGCGTTCCTGCCAGATCTTCGGCAGGGAGCGCAGGAAATCGAAGATGCCGGTATCTGCCCACTGATGTTCGCCGAACGTCTCGTAGTCCATGAACAGATTCACGCTCGATCCGCCCGTCTGCATGAGCCAGTCGGTGAACGTATCGCTGCGGAGCGGGTAGCCGATCCACGTTTTATCCGAGAAACGGAACGCAACGTCGTCGGAGAGTCGGTAGTTCTTCAGGAGTACCGAGATGCGCCGCATCGCTTTACCGTGCGGACGTTCCTTCTGCACAATGCGCTCGATGCCCCTGGGCAACCGGAATGACGGTGGCGTGTATGCGTCATTCGGATTCTGCCCTTTGAGCAGGTGGTCTGCTCCTTCTGCGAGAATCCCATCGAATCCCATCAGCCGTGCAATGTGCGCCAGTTCGTTGCTGTAGATGAGTTCCGTATTGCGGAATATCCGCGGCCTCTGCCCAAAGAGTTCCTCTATCAGGTCTGCGTGCGCCGATACCTGTTCCACGAATTCAGCGATGGATTTGAGCGAACTCAACGAGTGGTAGTACGTCTCCGCCAGGAATTCCACTTTCCCCGTTTTTGCCAGCGCCTGGAATGATTCCAGCACGTCCGGTCCGTACAGTGTGCACTGTTCCAGGAACACTCCGGAGATCGAGTAGGCCACCGAGAAATCGGGGTACGTTTCCAGCAGTTCCAACATCAGTTTGTTCGCTGGCAGGTAGCACTTCTGCGCAACTTTTTGGAAGATCGCCCGGTTCTTTTCCTCATCGAAGTACTCCATCTTCTCGCTGCCGATATCTGTGATGCGCAGGTCGCGCAGCCGGTACGGCTGGTGAACCTGGAAGTAGAAGCAGATGTTGGGATACGTGTGTTTCATGAGCGGAATTACCGGATGAGTTTTTCGTAGATCGAGCGTACGTGCTTTGCCTGGTTTTCCCATCGCAGGTATTGCAGGCTGCGCGGGGCCGCCGTTCGCAGCTGATTGGCGAGCGGTTGCTCGCGCAGGATCGTCAGGACGCAGTCGGCCATCTTGTCCGTATCCCAGAAGTCCACTTTAAAGCCATGGCCCACCACTTCGCTCACCCCTGACTGCTTGGAGATGACTACCGGCGTCCCGTGCGCGATCGCTTCCAGCGCGACCAGACCGAACGGTTCCGAGAGTGATGGCATCACGAAACAGTCTGCCTTCCGGTAGAGCTTCCGCGCCTCCGCAGAACTCACTTTGCCTGCCAATGCTACGTTCTCCTGCAGATTGAGTTCCCGCACTTTCTGCACGATTTCTCCCATCATTCCGCCTTCTCCCGCCATGATGAACTGCGTATCCGGGCGAAAGCGCCTGACCTTATTGGCCATTTCCAGGAACTGGATGGGGCCTTTCTGCAGCGTCAGCCTTCCGAGGAAGAGCACCATCGGGGCGTGTTTCCTGCCGCATAGCGACGTGAGTTTCTGCGGTGCGCGCAGGTGCTCTTCACTGGATCCGTTATGTACCACCATGATTTTTGCAGGATCAATTCCGTAGTGTTCTACGAGGATGTTCTTGGTGTAGTTGCTCACCGCAACGATTCTGTCCGCCGCCTGGAACCCCTGCCTCTCCAGGCCGTAGATCCATTCGTCCGGGTGGAAGTTTGTACGGTCCAGTTCCGTTGCATGGATGTGGGTTATGAGCGGTTTCCTGTGGTATTTCGCCGCGCGGATTCCTGCTCCGTAGGTCATCCAGTCATGGCAGTGCACCACGTCAGGCGATGTGTGTTTCGTCAGCTCCACGCTCACTTCTGTAAAGTGCGTCACCGCCTGCGGCAAGTCGCTCCCGTACACTTGCTGCATCTCCTTCGAGACGGCGTTGATCTGCTGGAAGTACTGGTCCGTCGTCATGTAGGGATTCAGCATGCTCTGTACCTTGACGGTCCTGATGCGGTGCTCTTTCGGCGATATGACATCGTGCTCCTCCGATTGCGCATGCGGATGGGGGAGAACGAGCGTCACATGCACGCCGTTTTTGAGCAGTCCCTGCACCAGTCCCTGGCATGCGACGCCCAGCCCGCCCAAGTGGAGCGGCGGGTATTCCCAGCCAAACATTAGCGTGTGTATGGACATTGTTTGTTTTTTCCCAGAAATCTAAGAAGTATAGCACATGTTCCATTGCGAAGAAAGTGCTATTTCTCCCGGAACTAGACCAGAAGTGAGTTGGTTTTTCTTGTGAGGAGGGCGGAAAGAACAGAGACACGAGTCTTGTAGTCGCGAATATTGTACCGAAACATGAATTCCGAAAGAAACATAGGCAGTGTTGCT